>DASZHO010000122.1:0-37929 GCA_035937795.1 Vicinamibacterales bacterium
AACCGGTGATTATCGCCAATGGGATCGTGTTCGGCTACGGCAGCGGCGAAGAAACGAAACAAGCGTTTCCCGATCTCGCGTTGCAGTTCGATTCGTCGATTCGCGCCTCGAAAGGCACGCACGCGACCATTTATGCGCTCGATGCGCGAACCGGGCGAGAGCTGTGGTCGAGCGGCGATCAGATCAAGACGTGGAATCATTTCTCCGGCCTGACCGTGGCCAATGGCCGCGTGTACCTAGGGACCTATGACGGCACGCTGTATTCATTTGGCCTTGGAAATTAGCCGCAAGCGCTGAGGTGGGTGCAATGAGAAACGTCGCTGCTGCCATATGTCTCGTGATCGGCGCCGCCGTCTGGCTTGGAGCCCAGGCGCCCGTCATGCCTCCGCAAGCTCCGCTCAGCGGGCTGCCGCCCGTGGCGTATTCGCTTCCGCCCGAGGCGCAGCCCCAGCCCGGCGTTCCGAAGGGCACGGTCACCAAGCACGTGCTCGCGCCCGGCAAGTTCTATCCGGGCACGCCGCACAGCTATCAACTCTACGTGCCCGCCCAGTACGACGCCGGCCGCCCGGCGCCGTTCATGATCTTTCTGGATGGCAGCGGATACGCAGGCGACGGCGTGCGGGTTCCGGTCGTCTTCGACAACCTGATCGCCAAGGGCGACATCCCGCCGATGATCGCGATGTTCATCGATCCCGGGGTCATGCCCGCGCTCTCCGATCAGGCGCAGAATCGATACGAGCGCATCTTCGAGTACGACTCGCTGACGCCGCGCTTCGCCAATTTCCTGATTGAAGAGCTGATTCCCGAAGTGGGCAAGACCTACACGCTCTCGAAGGACCCGAACGATCACGGCATCGCGGGACTCAGCACCGGGGCCGTTGGATCGTTTGTCGCGGCGTGGAACCGTCCGGATCAGTTTCGGCGCGTGATTACCTGGATTGGCAGCTTCGGTAATTTCAGAGGCGCGGATCGACTGCCCGGCTTGATCCGGAGGACCGAGCCAAGGCCGATCCGGGTATTCATGCAGAGCGGCCGCCAGGATTTGAACAATTATGCAGGCAGCTGGTATCTGGAAAATCCACGAATGGCCGCGGCGCTCGAGTTCGCGGGCAACGACGTGAAGATCGAATTGGGAGAAGAAGACCACAACAACCGTCACGGGGCGTCGATCCTGCCGGACACGCTGCGTTGGCTCTGGCGAGGCTACCCGCAGCCGATTACCGTGGGAGTCCCGGGCCCGGGTGCGGGACGCGGAATTTTTGCGCAGCTCGTGCCGCGCCGTGAGCTGGTGCCGGCTCCGCCGAATCCGGCGAGACAGGGTGGCGGCGGTCGTGCCGCGCCGCCACCGGCAGCGGCGGCGCAGGGAAGAGGCGGACCCGCGGGCCGCGGCGGCGGTCCTCGCGGGACCGTGTATTCGTTGATTTACCCCGACAAACTCTGGGAGCAGGTGGGCGATACCTACAAATCAGCGGCAAGCCCCGCCGTCGACAAGGACGGCAATGTGTTCTTTGCCGACCCGGCGGGCAACCGCATCTACAAATCGGATGCGGCGCGCACGGTCGCGGTGTTCAAGGAGAATACCGGTGGGGCGAGAGCGCTCCGGTTCGGCGCCGACGGCCGTCTCTATGCCGCGCAGCCCGCGGCCAGGCGCATCGTTTCTTACGGCCCCGCCGGAGATGAGAAGATCGTCGCCCAGAATATTCAGGCCAACGATCTGGCGCTCACCAGAACCGGCGCGATCTACTTTGTCGATACGGCGCAGAAGAGCGTGGGTTACCTCGACGAGAAAGGCCAGCGCCGGGTGGTGTACAGCGGCGGTGAAATCATGAGCCCGGCCGCACTTACCCTCACGCCCGACCAGGCGATGCTCCTGGTTGGCGACGGCATGGATCGCTATCAGTGGTCGTTTCAGATCGCGGCCGACGGGTCGCTCATCAACGGCGAGCCATTCCAGCGCCTGGAGATGCCCGAAGAAGGGCTGTTCAGCGGCGTCGCCGGCCTCGCCGTCGATTCCATCGGGTACATGTGGGCCACCAGCGCGATGGGGATCCAGGTGTGCGAGCAGCCGGGCCGATGCACGAACATTCTCAACAAGCCGGAATTCAACTCCACGCCGATTACCAGCATCGCCTTTGGCGGACCCGACCGCGCCTGGCTGTATGTCACGCAGGGCGGCAAGCTCTTTCGCAGGGAAACCAAACGTACCGGTGTCGTCGCGTGGGAACCGGTCAAGCCACCGCAACCCGGGTTGTAAGTCGAAACAATATGTACAGAATTTATCGAAGATTTTTAGGGTTCTCGATTGTGATGCTCTGCATGCTCAGCGGGGCATTGGGCGGCGGGATCGCAGACCACGTGGCTCGCGCGCAGGAGAATGCGAAGACGGTGGCCGACGGTGTCTACACTGACGTCCAGGCCCTTCGCGGGGCCTCTGCCTACGACACCGCCTGTACCGGCTGCCATCGGGCCGATCTCGGCGGCGCCCAGGGGCCGGCGCTCAAGGAACAGCGCTTCGCGCGCGATTTTGCGGGCAAGGATCTGAAAGCGCTGTTCACGAAAATCGCCACCACCATGCCGCGGAACGCGCCCGCGACCCTAGGCGACAACGTCTATCTCGACATCGTGGCGCACCTGCTGAAGGAGAATGGATTTCCCGCGGGGCGGCAGGAGCTCACCGCTGACGGGCTCGACGGGATCAAGGTTGTGGCGGGAAAAGCCAAACCCCCTCCTCCAGTCGGCGATTTCTCCTACGTCGAGGTGACCGGCTGCCTGACCGCGGGTCCCGACAATGCGTGGATGTTGACGCAGGCGAGTGAGCCAACGTCGGTGGCTGTTCCGACCGGATCGGGCCAGGCGTCGGCCGTCTCCGTGCAAAAGCTTGGGACGCAAACGTTCCATTTGCTCGATGCCATGGCCTACGCGCCTGAGGCTCATCGAGGCCACAAGATGTATGTTCGCGGGTTGCTGGTCAGACTGCCGGGAGAGCAGCGGATGACGATCAGCGACTTCGAGATGGTGTCTCAGACCTGCAGCGAGTAGGTTCTGCGATATCTGCTCATCGTTGCTGCCGTCCTGATCTGCTCCGCTCGCGTTCCGGCGCAGCAGGAGCGGCGCTATCTCTACGTTGCGCTGCCCTCGTCCTCTGCATCGCCCGCATCGGATGTCGCCGCGGACCCGGACCGGTCGGTACGGGTTCTCGTGTTCGACATTTCAAACTCCCATCGATTCGTCAAGCGGATTCCCCTCTGGCCCGCCGCGGGCGGCGACGAAGGGGAGACCGTCCGAGGCACGGCTGCAAACGTCCGGACCGGACGTTTCTACATCAGCACGACGAAGCGCCTTGCGGCGATCGATTTGAAGGCCGAGAAAGTCGTGTGGGAGCGAAGCTACGACGCTCACTGCTGCGACCGTTTTGCGGTTTCTCCAGACGGCCAGACGATCTATGCGCCGGCTTTCGGCAGCCCGAAGTGGTATGTCGTCAGCGCGGCCAGCGGTGAGTTGCGTGCGACCGTCGCCGTCACGGGTTGGCCCCGCGACACGATTTATTCGCCCGACGGCAAACGCGCATATCTGTCGGCCTGGGAATCGCCCACCCTCTCGGTCAGCGACGAGGCCAGGCATGACGTGGTCAAGACGGTTGGTCCATTCAGCGGGTTTCTTTGCCCGTTTACGTTGAATGCAAAGGGCACACTGGCGTTCGCCAACGTCGACGGCCTTGTGGGATTCGAGGTCGGCGATCTTCAGACCGGTTTGATTCTCGACAGCGTGGCCGTCGAAGGCGTCGACAAGGATATGGCGGCTGCCTTCGAATGCCCGAGCCATGGCATTGCGTTCACGCCGGACGAGCGCGAGCTGTGGGTTGCCGACGGTGTTCAAGACCGTCTGCAGCTGTTCGACGCCACGATGTATCCGCCCGCGCCGCTGACGGACATTCAGCTGCAGGCTCAACCGCGGTGGATCACCTTTGGTATCGATGGCCGGTACGCATATCCGTCAACGGGCGACGTGGTCGACGTGAAGACCAGGAAAATCGTCGGCGCCCTCGAAGACGATCTCGGCGTCAGGGTCGGGAGTGAAAGCCTTATCGAGATCGATTTTGCAGACGGCCGGCCGGTGCGCTCCTCGGAGCGGATTCCAGCCGGCGCCAAGTAGCGAGACGGTATGCCGGCGCCGCTTCCGGTCAGCGCTGCGCTGGCGCGGCTCGGCCAATGATCGCGATCCGCTGGTATTTGAGGTCGCCGGAGCGGACTGTCAGCCAACCCTCACACGTGTTGGTCGGATTCTCTTTGCCGGCAGCCGTTCGGCCTTCTGACCGCTCTTGGCTTCTTCCTCTTGCAACGCGCGCACGATCTTGTGCACATCGTAGTCATGCGCCTTGGCCAGGCGATCCCGAATGCGGCGTACTTCCTCCACGATCGCGTCACGGGCCATATCGATCACTCCATGAGTTCTTCGGGGGTGCGATTTCGCTCAACGATCGGCGTTGTCGAGTACCCAGACCGCTCCGGACGCCTCGACGATGGGGAGAATCATCTGCTTCGGGGTCAGCGCGAGCTCCATGGTATTGACGGCGGAATAGACGCGCTCGCTCGGATTTTCGAAACTCGTCACGCGAAACGGATCGCCCGAGGGCTTGCCCGAAGTCAGATCGAAGCGGCGGCCCCACGCGTTGAGGAACCCCGATCGATTTGACACGAAGTAGAGGGTACCCCCGTCCGGAGACCAACGAGGCTTGTCGTCCCAGGACGCGCCTTCGGTGATCTCCGTCCATTGGCCGCCCTCCGCAGCCACCACATAAATGGTCGACAAGCTGCCTTCCGAGGAGACCGCGTTGAATGCAATCCAGCGTTGATCGGGCGAGAACGTCGCCTGGTACAGATTGCGCTCCGGGTCTGACGCGATCACCGCCATCTTGTCCTGCGCCTGCGGCGCGGCGGACACCGGCAGCAGACACACCCCCTGGCGCTTCGCAGGACCGTGTTCGCACGAGGCGACGATCCACTTCCCATCAGGCGACCAGCCGTACGGCGTCAATACCTTGGGCCCAGGTGCGGTGAGGAGCCGTTCGTGGCGTCCGTCAGCCGACAGCAGCACGATCTCATCTTCTTTAGGAGACACGTCGGTGGCGGGAGCATGGAGGCGGCGGAAGGCGATCATCGCGCCGTCGGCGGACCATCGCGGCGCCGCTATCTCGGCCGCCGCCGCCAGCAGGCGATCGTGACCATCGACGAGCGATCGCGTCCAGAGCTCGTTCTTGCCGCGGCGCACGGTCCGATACAGGACTTCGCTGCCGTCCTTCGGCACGTCGGGATACAGCGCGTCAGTGCCGGCCGCGGTGATCGGCTCGCCTTTCCCCAGCAAGCGTCCCTGGACCGGATCGAAAGGAAACGACCACAAACGTGTGCGCTCGTTCCGGATCGTGAACGCGAGCTTGTGTCCGTCCGGCGAGACCGCGATGTTGGTATCGAGTCCCGCGCCCACGGTGAGCCGCTCCGGTCCTTCGCGCCACTCGAGCGTGTCAGGATCGACCTTGACACGCCAGATATTGACAGCTTCATCCGAGCGTCCTTCGAAGTACAGCGCATTTCCGGCCGGCGCCCAGCGAAATTCGGTCAGGCTTACTTGCGTTTTCTTCAACCGTTTGACCACATCCGGCGCAAGCTCGGATCGCTTCGCGGGATGCCCGTCGAGCGAGGCCGTCCAGAACGACAGCCCGTCGCGGCCATGGGTCCCGTAGACCGAGATGCGCTGCCCATCGGGATGCCATGCGACGCGGAAGGAGGAAAACTCGCTCAGGAAGTCGGCGAGGACGCGCCTGAGCTGGTCGCCGTCGGCGC
This sequence comes from Vicinamibacterales bacterium, assembly GCA_035937795.1. Classification (GTDB taxonomy): domain Bacteria; phylum Acidobacteriota; class Vicinamibacteria; order Vicinamibacterales; family JAMQPK01; genus JAMQPK01. The sequence continues at coordinate 5,838 of DASZHO010000122.1, forward strand.
CCACGAGGTACAGCTTCGATCTGCCGAGATTCGAGCTGTTGAAGAGCACCGTCGAGCCTTTTGGCGACCACCTGGGCATGTAGCCGAAATTGGTGATTCTGCGCTCGGGACCTCCGGCGGCGGGAACGACAAAGAGCCCGCCGCCGTCGCGTTCCGATCGAAACGCAATATAGCGGCCGTCGGGTGACCAGGATGGTTGCCAATCGTGAGCCGTCGACGACGTGAGCTGGACCGCGTTGCCCTCGCCGACCGGCTGCGACCAGATATCGAAGTTGCCGGCGCGGTCTGAGCTGTACGCGATGGCCAGGCCGTCAGGGGCCCAGGTCGCTTCGCTTTCGAGTCCGCCGCTCGAGGTGAGTTGCAGCAAGCTGCGCTCGGGCGACTCGGGCGTCGACGACGCGCCGAAATCAGCAAGCACGATGCTGGTGATGACGACGGCGGCCAGCGCGAGCGCTGCCACGGCCACGGAGTGCGTCCGCACGAACGGCACCAGACGCGACACACCGGCCGCGTGATCGGGTTCCGCGGGCGGGGCGGCGGACGTGCCAATCGGCGGTGAAGCCGGTACGCACAGCTCGGGTGGGCAGGTGGCGCGGGTGAAGTCCTGCACCGGCGCGACGAAGCGATACCCGCGTCCCTGCACCGTGACGATATATTGGTGGCCGTTCGGATTGTCGCCGAGAAGCTTGCGGAGCGTCGAGATGTGACGCGCGAGGTTGTTTTCCTCGACGATCGTGTCCGGCCACACGACCTTGAGGAGGAGGTCCTTTTCAACGAGCTCCCCGCGCCGCGCGATCAGCGCCACAAGCACGTCGAACGACTTCGGCGTCAGCGTCACCGGCCGTCCGTCGCGACGCAGCATCCCCATGACCGGATCGGCGAGGAACGGACCGAAAGCGTAGACAATGTCGCCAGGACCCGGCGCTTTCATATCGTTCCTCTGACCTTCGCGATCTGATCGGTGCCAAGCATCATATCTCCGGTATTGTGAAGCAGGCAAGACGGACGTCCGCCGCTCGAACTGCTTGTGCTACTGTTCGATACGGGGCCAACATGCCGATATACGAGTACGCCTGCCGCACCTGCCACGCTCGCTTCGAGGCGATCGTTCGCGGGTCGGATGTCCCGCGATGCCCGTCGTGCGATGGCGGCGATCTCGACCGGCTCATCTCGTTGTTTGCCGTCGACTCGCCGGGCAGCCGCAAGCTCGCGCTCAACGCCGCAAGAAAGCAGAACGCCAGGGTGACGCGAGACAAAGCCTGGGCCGACCATGAGTACGACCGCAAACACCGGCACGAGTAGAGTCTACCAGCACGCATTTTCAGAACATTTCAGAATCTTTCATCCGGCGGTGAATGACACGCTCGCCCGGCGCGCTATCATCGCGAGCGATTGGTTGGGAGGGCAACTTGATTAAATTCAACTCATTCGTCCTCAGGCCCACGGTCGCCGCCCTTGTGGTCGCGATGGCCTCGTGGATGAAGCCGGCGGCGAGCGCACAACTCCCGGCGCCTGGCAACGCCTGCAAGCCGCCCTCGGGTGAGCGTCCCTGGATGGACATTTCGCAGACCGCGGAGTGCCGCGCACGGCTGGCCCTTGCCGCGATGACGCCTCAGGAAAAGTTGTCATTTCGAGGCAACAACGAGCGGCTGGGGCTCGTGGCGCCCGGCGGATCGGACGGGCCGAACGGCATCGTGGGTGGCGGGTTGGGGGTCGAACAGACCGATCCCGTGCCGCGCGCCCGTAACGTCACCGCCTTCCCGACCGTCATCACGCTCGGAGCTACGTGGGATCGCGATCTCGCACGGCGGTTCGGCGTGGCGGTCGGCGAAGAGTTTGCCGGCAAGGGCATGACCTCGGTCACCGGTCCGACCATCAACCTGCTGCGCACGTGGCATTGGGGACGCGCCGCCGAGACGTTCGGCGAGGATCCATTTCACATGTCGGAGCTGGTCGTCCCGGAGGTGCTCGGCATTCAGAGTCAGCGTGTGATCGCGGTCGTCAAGCATTTCGCCGGCAACAATCAGGAGAACACCCGCACCGGCGTGGCGCCCTATAACGCGGGCATCGACGAGCGCGTCTCCGAGAAGGCGCTCCACGAGATTTATTTCCCGCACTTCAAGGCGGCGGTCGAGCAGGGGAAGAACGGCGCGGTCATGTGCGCCTATAACCAGATCAACGGCGTCTTCAGCTGCAACAATGCGTGGCTGCTGGGCCTGCTTCGTGAGTGGGGCTTCGATGGGGCCGTGGTTCCGGATGCCGGAGTTGCGCTGCGGTCCACGGTCGCTGCCGCGCGTGCGGGCGTTGACAACCTGAATGCCGCCGAGCTGGCCGCGCTCGTTGAACGCGGTGAGCTGCGGGCCGAGGTGACCGATCGGATAGCCATGCACTATCTCGTGCCGCGCTTCCGGCTCGGTATCTACGACCATCCGGTGACCGGCAACGCCGACAACAACGTGTCGACGCCCGATCACGTCAGGCTCGCCCGGGCGATCGCGGCGCAGGGCGCAGTACTACTCAAGAATCAGGGAAATGTGCTGCCGCTGGCAGCCGTCAAATCAATCGCCGTCGTGGGCGATGATGCAGGACCGCATGCGACGGTGATGGAAACGGGCAGCGCTCATGTGTACGTCGACGCCAGGCGTCTCACCACGCCGCTTGACGCCATCAAGGCGCGCGCCGGCTCGGCTATCAGTGTGTCGTACAGTCCGGGGACGCTGGGCATCGGGCGCTTGCCGCCTTTGCCGATGGATGTTCTGAGATCGGCCGGCGGTGCTCCTGGACTCGACGCCGCCTATTTCGCGAATAGTACGTGGGATGGCGCTCCGTTTCTCACCCGAGTGGATCCCGGCATCGACTTTTCCGGGCCTCCAACAGAAGTCGTGGCGAACGCCGACCCGTCGCTCGGCGCCGGCGCCAAGGCGACAGCGGTGGTTCCTGGTGTCGCGCCTCAGGTATTTGGCGGGGGTGGGGCAGGTGGACGGGGGACCGCGCCGCCCGGACGTCCGGGCGGGGCGGGAGGCGGTGGCGCCGCTGGCCCCGGTGGCGCCGCTGGCGCCGGTGGAGGACGAGGTGCCCGGCCCAATTGGTCGGCACGTTGGACTGGTATGTTGATTCCTCCGTCGAGCGGACTTTACCGCTTCTCGATCGCAGGCGGCGGCACGGCGCAGTTGTATGTGAACCACCGCCCGGTCGTGACGCTCATGCGCGCCGATTTCGGGATGGTGGCGCACGGTGTCATTCAACTCGCCGCAGGGAGATCCGTTCCGGTCGAGTTGAAATTTTCAAATGCGTCGAATCTGACGGGCCAGATGCTTCGGCTGGGTTGGGCGCCGCCCGATTCCGACTTGATCGCCACGGCCGAGAAGGCCGCCAGGCAGAGTGATGTCGCCGTCGTGTTCGCCGCCGAGCAGGAAGGGGAAGGCTACGATAAGTACTCGCTGAATCTGCCCGCCGATCAGGATCGGCTCATCGAAGCGGTCGCCTCCGCCAATCCCCGCACCGTCGTGGTGTTGCACACGTCAAATCCGGTAGCGATGCCGTGGATTGACAAGGTCGCCGCTGTCGTCGAGGCGTGGTATCCCGGACAGGAAGCAGGCACCTCGATTGCGGACGTGCTCTTTGGCGATGTCAATCCATCGGGAAAGCTCCCGGTCACATTTCCCGCCTCCGAAACGCAAGGGCCGGCGACAAAATGGACCGAATATCCCGGCGACGGCCGCACGGCCGAATTTACCGAGGGTGTCCTGGTTGGCTATCGATGGTACGACGCCAGGAATCAGGAGCCGCTGTTCCCGTTCGGTCATGGTCTCTCTTATACGACCTTTCAATACGACCAGCTGCAAGTGCAAGGTGCGTCCGAGGGCGCCGCTGTTCATGTGCGTGTGACCAACACGGGCAAGCGCGCCGGCGCGGAGGTCGTCCAACTGTATGTGGAGGATCCTTCAGAAGCCCTCGAGCCACCGCGGCAGCTCAAAGGATTCGAGAAAGTGATGCTCAAGCCGGGTCAAAGTCAGACGATGTCGTTCACGCTGGACAAGCAGCATCTTTCGGTGTGGGATGAAGGCGAGCGTGCCTGGAAGCTGGTTCCGGGCACCTACACCGTTCGTGTCGGGAGCTCTTCGCGCGATCTGCGGGCAAAGGGCACCTTCCTGATCCGCGTCCGATGATTCAGCTGCTGGTCGTTCCAGATTAGAATCTAGTCCTGGTCCAGTGGCCGGTCCGGTTGTTTTAGAAAGGGAGTTCCCGATGCGCGCCAGCTTCGCGTTTGTTTTGGTTGTTGCCCTGGCCGCCTCGATGCCGCGGGCGCAGACTTCATCTCAACCCAGAAAGACGCTCGATATCTACTACGTCGACACCGAGGGCGGACAGGCGACACTCTTCGTGTCGCCGTCGGGTGAATCCCTGCTGGTCGACACCGGAAACCCCGGCGGGCGCGACACCGACCGCATCCAGGCGGCCATGGCCGACGCGGGCGTGAAACAGATCGATCACCTCGTCATCACGCACTACCACGTCGACCACGTCGGCGGTCTTCAAGAGCTCGTGAAGCGCGTGCCGGTGAAGCATTTCTACGATCACGGTCCGACTATCGAGACCGCGCGCGAGCAGGTGCAGGGATTTCAGGCGGCCTACGCCGAGATTTACGGCAAGGCGACGCACACGGTGCTGAAGCCGGGCGACAAAGTGCCGTTCGCCGGCGTGGATTGGCAGATCGTGGCGGCCGCTGGAAACGTCATCAAGGCAAATTTGCCCGGCACGCCCGGGGCCGGCAGGCCGAATCCGTACTGCGCGGATTTCAAGCCGAAGGATATTCAAACCGATCTCGAAAACGGCCAGTCGACCAGCAGCGTCATCGCGTTCGGCAAATTCCGCACGGTCGATTTCGGCGATCTGCTGTGGAACGTCGAGGGCGAGCTGATGTGCCCGACCAATCATATCGGGACCATCGATCTTTACCTGACGACGCATCACGGCCTTGATTGGTCGAACTCGAAGGTGGTCGTGTATGCGCTGCGGCCGAGAGTGGCCGTCATGAATAACGGCACCCGCAAGGGTGGTCAGATCGAAGTCTTCGAGACCCTCGAATCGTCGCCTGGGCTGGAGGACCTGTGGCAGTTGCACTGGTCCTACAACGGCATGCTCGAACACAACGCGCCTGGACGCTTCATCGCCAATGTCGAAGATCCGGCGACGGCGGCGGCGTTGATCGCCAATCCTCCAGTGCCGGGCACGAGCGCGCTCGGCCCGCCGCAGGCCCGCCGGGGAGGGGCTCCGCCGCCTGCCCCTGGCTCGACGGTCGCGCCGGCCGTGATGGCGCCAGGGGGACAAGGCCAGCCGCCTGTCCCGGGCCTCGCACCGAGCCCGGCTGGAAGAGGTGGCCCTGGCGGCGGGCGCGGGAACGCCGCGGCCGCCCACACGCCCGCCTACTGGATCAAAGTGTCAGCGCAGCAGGACGGGACATTTACGGTCACCAACGCGCGTAATGGCTTCAGCAAGACCTACGCGCCCAGGAACTAGGAGCCAGGGCCACCATGGTACGGACGCCTTCCTCGATGGCGGAGCTTGGCAGCGCGGCTCCCGATTTCCGGCTGCCGGATGTCGTCACCGACGAGATGGTATCGCGCGGCGACGCGGCGGGCCCAAACGGGATGCTGGCGATGTTCATCTGCCGGCACTGTCCGTTCGTCAAGCATGTGCAGGACGAGCTCGCGAAGCTGGGCCGTGACTACGCAAAGAGCGGGGTCGGCATCGTGGCGATCAGCGCCAACGATGAATCCGGCTTTCCGGAGGACAGCCCCGAGAACCTGGCGAAGATGTCGCGCGAGCTGGGCTTCACGTTCCCGTATTTGTACGACGAAACGCAGGACGTCGCCCGCGCGTACGATGCGCAGTGCACGCCGGATTTCTTTCTCTACGACGGGAAAGGCCGGCTCGTGTATCGAGGTCAGCTGGACGACAGCCGGCCCGGGAATGGCCGGCCGGTCACGGGGAAGGATCTACGTGCGGCACTCGACGCGTTGATCGGCGGGACGCCGGTGCCGAAGGACCAGCACCCGAGCATCGGCTGCAACATCAAGTGGAAATAGCATCGGCCGCCCCGGCCGCTTCCCATCGCCATGGGCTTTGGCGGACGGCTCGCCGGATGGTCACGGGCGTCGCGGCGCTTTTGCCGCTCGTGGCGCTGTCGTTGTTCATGGGGATGTCGATTTACCACTATGTCGAGCATCTGGGCTGGTCGGATGCGTTCCTCAACGCGGCGATGCTGCTCGGCGGCATGGGACCGGTCGATCCGCTGAAGACAACGCAAGGCAAGTGGCTGGCTGGGTTGTACGCGTTGTACGCCGGCCTCATCGTGATCGTCATGGCGGGCGTCGTGCTCGCGCCGGTCTTCCAGCACGTCCTGATGCGGCATCACCTCGAGATGCACGGGCGGGAGAAGACTAAGCCAGATTGAGATTTTTCAGAATCGCGGTGGTCGAGCGCGCCTTGTTCAGCGTGTAGAAATGCAGCCCCGGCGCGCCCTGGCGCAAGAGCTCCTCAGCCTGGCGCGTGGAGTACTCGATCCCGAACGCCGCCACCGCCTCGTCGTCTGCGCCGCGGCGATCGAGCTCGTCGACGAACGGCTTTGGCAGATCGGCGCCGCACAGCGCCACAAACCGCTTGATTTGCGCCGCGCTCAGAATGGGCATGATGCCCGGCACGAGGGGCACCGTGACCCCAAGCCCGGCGAGAAAATCGCGGAACTCGAAATAATCACGATTGCTGAAAAACAGCTGGGTGATCACGAAATCGGCGCCCTGATCGATCTTGTGTCTCAGATGATGCCAATCCGCGTGCTTGCCCTCCGCGCACGCGATGTGGCCTTCCGGAAATCCGGCCACGCCAATTGAAAAGTCGCCGCTCTCTTTGACGAAGCGGACGAGCTCGTGCGAAAACTCGAAGCCGCCTTCGGTTTTCCGGAAGTCGCCCGTGCCGCCGGGGGGATCGCCGCGCAGCGCCAGGATATTCTTGATGCCCAGCAGTCGCGCCTGCTCCAGCACGGCCGCCGTTTCGTCCCTGGTCGCATTCACGCACGTCATGTGCGCCATCGCGGCGAGGCGGTGCTCGCGCTGAATCCGATCGACGATCGTCAGCGTCTTTTCGCGCGTGCTGCCGCCGGCGCCGTAGGTGACCGAGCAGAAATCCGGCTGCAATTGCCCGAGAGCCGGAATCGTCTTTTCGAGCAGCGTCCGTTCGCCTTCGGGCGTCTTGGTGGGGAAGAACTCGAAGGACACCACAGGCCGCTTCGCGGCTCGTTTGACCGCGAAAATATCCCGGATGAATCGCATCTGTCACATATCGTAACCTAGAAGCGATGAGAGCATCGCCGTGCGGCGTGGTCATCGTGCTGGCGGTTTGCTGCGGCGCTCGCGCGCACGCGCAGAGTCAGAAATCGGATCTCCCGCTCGTTGAATGGTCCACCGGCCGAAGGCTCGCCGTGAAAGACTTCAAGGGCAGGATTCCAGCCCGTGCGCCCGAGGCGTCGCTCAGCTGGGTGGCGATTGAAGCGGCCTGGGAATGCCGGGAGGGCAAAGCCTCGGCTCAGGCCCGGGCCGTCTTCGACCCCAATCGTTCGTGGTGGAGAGACCCGGTGCCGAATCTCTGGCAGAACGTCGATGACGCATCATTGCTGCCTCGCCGCGATGATGGCGGACGCTCGCTGCTCGCGCACGAGCAGCTGCACTTCGACATGACGGAAGTGTGGGCGAGAAGAATCCGCGAAAAATTCAAGGCCTTGCCGTCATTCTGCAGAACACCGGGCGGCCCGGGAGAATTCGAGAAGGCCATCGGCGATATGGAGCGCGAGTGGCAGGAGGAGCAGCAGCGCTACGACAAGGAGACGGGCCACGGCACCGATGCCGCACGGCAGCGGTCGTGGGCGCAAAACGTGACGAAGGCCCTCCGGGAGAGCGATCCGGCGGCGGGCCGTTGACATTCACGCGAGCACGCGCCCGTCAGAATGTCCGCCGGGCGATCCATTCGCGCATCAGCGAATCGACCACGATGTAGCGGTCGTCCTCGCGGGCGATCAGATCTTCGCGCAGGAGCGCCTGCAGCGACGCCTGCACGGTCGAGGCGCCGCCGAGACGGTAGCGCGCGCGCAGGTCGGCGCCGAGAATTTCCCGGCCTTCGGCGACCACCACGGCTCGCAACGTGGCCCGCTGCGACAGCGTGAGCCTCTGCCAGACCGCCTCGAAGAACGTCTCGTGCTCGGCCAGCAGCCGGCGCAGCGTCAGATGCAGATCGTCGGCGGCCACCCGGCGCTTCCCGGCCGCCCGAACGTCGTCCCAGCTTTCGTGGGCGAGCCGCTGCACGTCGTAGGGCAGATTGCCCGCGAGGTCGACGATGGCCGCGCCGAGGCCGGGCTCCGGCTTGATCCCCGTTTTCGAGAACCGCGATTCGATGAAGGCGGCAAACAGATCCGACGGAATCTTTTCGAGCCGCATCACGGGGCCTGCCTTGTAGAAGGGCCGCTTCGGGCCGAGCATGCGTTCCATCAAGCTGGGCTCGGATCCGGCAAAGACGTAGCCGACGCCGCGCTGGTGCTGCACCGCCGCGCGGATCGTGTGCTCGACGCTGCCGCCGTTGAAGCCGCGGACGGCCTGGAACTCGTCGAGCGCAACCACCAGTTTGCGCTGGCGGAGCTCGTGGAGACGTTGTGGAAGCGCGAAGACTTCCGCGGCGAGCCTGGAGATGTCACGGTCCGTGCGGACGCCGGGGAACTTCACCGACACGCCCACCACGCCCGACGTATCCGCCTCGAGCCTCAGTTCGGGACGCGTGGCGCCGATCGCGGTACGCAGCCACGACCGGGCCTTCTCCAGGCCGGTCTGCATCGCCAGAAGCGCGCGGGTATAGCCCTCCAGAAACGCGAGATACGAGCTGTAGCTGCTGACCGTGATGTCGGCGGTGAGCGCCCCGCTCTTGGCGGCGGCGCGGAGCGCCTGCCGGATCAGCGAGGATTTGCCGTATCGCCGCGGCGAGATCAGGAAGACCTTCTGGCCCGAGGCCAGATCCCTGACGAGGCGGTCGAGCTCGTCGACGCGGTCGACGAACGAAGTGGCGGGCACGACCTCGCCGTAGACGAAGGGATTGTCCATTACGGAGTTTTACGTAACCGTTACGTAGTATAACGTAACGGAGGGGAAGCCGCACGCCGGCTCACATGGCGGACTGCCAGAGGGCGCGGCCCACGAAAAACGGGCCGAGCCGGTCCAGATAGAGCGCCGTCTGCTGGGTCTTTCTCATCGCCTGCACGATCGCCGACAGCGGATACAGCTCCTTCCCGAGGAGCCCGATCACGAAGTCGTTGTCATTCTTGTCCAGGCCGTAACAGGCGAGGCGAACGTCGTGCGCGTAGTCGGCCGCCCCGAACGACATGCCGATGGCGCCGTGCTCGGCGAGGATCACGCGCTGTTCTTCGGGCGGAAGCTGCGCGAACCGGCCGCTCCGGCGCAGCGGATACCATACCGCCCACGGCCAGTCCCGGTTGAGCACCGTCCGGCGCGGCCGGTGGAGGATCGCCTCGGGCAGGTCGGGCTCGTAGCCGATGGCGTAGGTGCGGCCGAGCATGGTGAGCTCCGGCTTGGCCACCAGCCCGGAAAATGCCTGGCCGTTCAGAATCGGGCGGACGGTGTCCAGAAGAAAGCCGGGATCCCGAGCGACGGTGAGGATGGCGACGCCCTGCGGATCGTTGGCGTCCTCGTAGACGGCGCCTTCCAGTCCCGGTACTGAGAGCGCGTTCACCACGCCCCGGGGGTCGCGGCATCCGCCGTAGACGAGCAATTGCATGAACAGCCGCTCATCGGAACGCTGCGGCTGCCCGTCTTTCATCCCGCCGCGCTCGCTGAGGTCGGGGGGCGGCGGTCCTTTGCGTGGTTCCATGACTTATTTTCGCGCGATTCGCGACAGGGCGCGATCGAGATCGAGCGCACCAGTATAAATGGCCATCCCCACCACGGCGTCGATACCGAGGCGATCGAGCTCGTCAATCTCCTCCTGCGTCGTCACGCCGCCGGCGGCGATCAGCGGCCTGCGTGTGGCGTTCCTCACGGCCGTAATGGCGGCAAGGTCGGTGCCGCCCATCAACCCCTCTTTGTCGACATGGGTATACAGAAACTCGCCGCAGAAGGGCTCGAGCGCGCGGACGGCTTCCACGGCGGTCACGCTCTCCGAGCTCATCCATCCATGGGTGACGACCTTGCCCGCTTTGCTGTCCACGGCGCCGATCACGCAATCCGCGCCTACCGCATCGGCAAACCGCGTCGCGTTTGCCGGGTTCACCTGGCCGCCGCGAAAGAGCGCCGATCCGACGATGACCTTCCGGGCGCCGGTCTTCCGTAATTCGAGCGCGCGTTCGGGCGACCGCACGCCGCCGCCGACCTGGCAGGGGAGACGCCTGCAGATCTCGCGCACGAGATGGTCGTTTGAGCCCGAGCTCATCGCGGCGTCCAGGTCGATGACGTTGACGCGCGGAAAGCCCGAAAAGCGCTGAATCCAGTAGTCGAGGTCGGTCGTTTCGATCGCAGGCCGCTCGCCCTGGATCAGCTGGACGACTTTGCCGCCTTTGAGGTCGATTGCGGGTATGAGCATGCCTTACAGCCGAACAGGAATATTGCGGTCTCGCAGCAGCTCCTTGAGGTGCCGTACGCTGCGCTCGGAAAAGTGAAAGATCGACGCGGCCAGCGCCGCATCGGCCCGTCCCTGCAGGAAGACGTCTGAAAAATGCTCGAGCGTGCCCGCGCCCCCCGACGCGATCACCGGAATCGAAACGGCCGACGACACCTCCGCGGTCAGCCTGCAGTCAAATCCCTGCCGCGTTCCGTCGCGATCGATCGACGTGAGGAGAATTTCGCCGGCGCCGCGGCTGGCGGCCTCGCGCGCCCACTCGACCGCTTCACGCTCGGTCCCCGTCTGGCCGCTTCGCACGTAGACCATCGCCCGCCCGTCCACCCACTTGGCGTCGATCGCGACAATCACGGCCTGGCTGCCGTAGCGAGACGCGAGCGTCGCGATGAGATCGGGGGTCACGAGGGCGGCGGTATTCAGGCTCACCTTGTCGGCGCCGGCATCGACGGCCGCGGCGGCATCCGCCTCGGAGCGGATGCCCCCGCCGACGGTCAGGGGAATGAAGATACGGCGGGCGACGGCGGCGACGGTTTCGGCCAGCGCGCGGCGTCCCTCGAGCGTGGCCGTCACATCGAGAATGACAACCTCGTCGATGCCTTCCTCGTTGTAGCGCGCGGCGAGCTCGGCCGGATCGCCCGCGTTGCGCAACCCCTCGAAATGCACGCCTTTGACGACCTGCCCGTCGCGCACGTCCAGGCAGGCGATGATCCGCTTAGACAGCATTGAGGAAATTCTTCAAGACGGCAAGCCCGACGTCTCCGGATTTTTCCGGGTGAAATTGCACACCGAAGACGTGGCCGCGCTCCACGGCGCTGGCGAACGTCTTGCCGTGGGACGTCACGGCAACGGCATCACCGGTGACCGGCGCGGCGTACGAGTGCGTGAAATAGACCTGCGATCCTTCCTCGATGCCTTCGAACAGCCGTGACGCGCGGGGAAAATGCAGGCTGTTCCATCCGACGTGCGGGATCTTCAGATCGGGTCCGCCTTCAAGCCGATCGCAGTGCCCGGTCATCAGCGAGAGGCCCTCACAGCCGGGCGCCTCGGTGCTTCCTTCGAAGAGCCACTGCAGCCCGAGGCAGATGCCCAGGAGCGGCCGGCCGCGTTCGATCGTTCCCATGATGGCCTCGCGCCACGGCGGTCCGATGGCGGAAGTCGCGAGAAAATTTCCCACGCCCGGCACGATGACAGCCATCGCTTCGTCGAGCTCCGAAGGCTCGCGGGGGATCTGGACTTCGGCGCCCAGCGCGTGCAGCGCCTTGCGGACCGAGGCGAGATTGCCTGCGCCGTAATCGATCAGCGCGATCACAGCAGACCCTTGGTGCTCGGCAGCATGCGGGCGAGCTGGCGATCTCTCGAGCAGGCCACGCGCAGCGCCCGGCCGAAGGCCTTGAACACCGCTTCGACCCTGTGGTGACTCGAGCGCCCGTAGAACACCTTCACGTGGATGTTCCCGCGCACGCCGAGCGCGAATCCCTCGAAAAAGTCGTGAATCAGCTCGCTCTGCAAATCACCCACGGTGCGCACCTTCAGGCCGAGATCGACAACGGCATGAGGGCGCCCGCCCAGATCGATGGCGGCGACAGCCAGCGTTTCGTCCATCGGCATGATGAAGTATCCGGCGCGGTTGATGCCGCGGCGTGTCCCGATCGCCCTGGACACCGCTTCGCCGAGCGCAATGCCGAGGTCTTCGACCGTATGGTGCTGGTCCACATCGAGATCGCCGGTCGCCCGGATCTCGAGGTCGAAGGCGCCATGGCGCGTCGCGAGCTCCAGCATGTGATCGAGAAAACGGATCCCCGTGCGGATGGCGTATCTGCCTTTGCCTTCGATGCCCAGCCGCACGCGAATCTGAGTCTCGCGCGTTCGCCGGTCGACTACGGCACGGCGCACAGGCCCTCCAGCGCTTCGATGACGGTTTCGGTATGGCGCACCAGCCCGGCCGTGATGCGAATACAGCCGCCGCACCCGGGATCCTTGGAGCGGTCGCGCACCAGGATGCCGCGAGCGGCCAGGGCTTCGACGAGCTCCTCGGGATCGCCGACGGCGCCCACGTTGACGAGTACGAAGTTGCCGGCGCTCCTCCAATACGGAAGGTGCAGCTCCTCGCAGGCCGCATAGAGAAGCTCGCGCGAGTCCTGGACCTGGGCGCAATACCACGACAGATATTCGCGATCGCGAAGCGCGGCCCTCCAGCCGGCAACGGCAAATACGCTCACGCTGTAAGGCGGCACGGCACTGCGGATGATGTCGATCCGTCCGGGATCGCCAATCAGGCATCCGGCGCGCAGTCCCGCCAGACCATGCGCCTTCGCGAACGTCCGGCCGATGATCACATTCGGGTGCGCGTCGATTTCCGGTAGAAACGTCTCGCCGCAGAAATCATGGTACGCCTCGTCGATAATAATCGTGACATCCGGCGGCGCGCTGCGGGCAATTTCCCGCAGCGCCTCTCGTGGTATCAGCTGGCCCGTTGGATTGTTCGGGCTGGTGAGGAAGATGATGCGCGTCCGGTCCGTGATCGCGTCGCACACCGCTCGAGTGGGGAAGGCGAAATCCGCGGCGGCCGCGACAGGCACGACGCGACCGCCGGCGGCCGCGACGTACACCTGGAACATCTCGAATGCCGGCTGTGGAATCAACGCCTCAGGAAGACCCGTTGATCCCTGCATCACGCGGAAGGCACTCACCGTGGACGCGAGAAGCCCTTCGTCGAGCCCGTTGGTGAGAACGAGCTGGTTCTCGCGGACGCCGAGATAGTCGGCGCACTCGCGCGAGAGCGCCGAGTAATCCGGGTATCTTGCAACCTCTTCGGCCGTGATCTGCCGGATCGCGTCGATCACCGCGTGCGAGCAGCCACCCGTGTTCTCATTCAGGTGGAGGCGCAGGGCGTCCTCACGATCCGGCGGCCGCGAGTAGGTCATCGCCGGCGCACCTCGATCGAACGCGCGTGTCCTTCAAGGCCCTCCTGCCGGGCGAGGGTGACGATCGTGGGCGCCAGCGCGCGAAGGCCGGCGGGCGTCATGCGCTGCACGGTCGAAACCCGCACGAAATCTGCGGCGTTGAGCCCCCCTCGAAAGCGCGCGGCGCCGTTGGTCGGCAGGACGTGATTCGACCCGATCGCATAGTCTCCGGCCACTTGCGCGGTATAGGAGCCGATGAAAATGGCGCCCGCGCACCGCACGCGGCCGGCGGTCTTCTCGTCGTCGCACACCAGATGCTCCGGCGCCGCGCGGTTCGCGAGGTCGACCGCCTCCGATGCGTCTCTGGCGAGTATGATGCCGCCACAACGCGAGAGCGCCTCGCGCGCGGGGCTCTGGCCGGTCAACGACCGGAGCTGCCCGGCCACCTCGCGCATCACATTCGCTGCCAGCCGTTTGCTGGAAGTCATCAGAATCGCCCGCGCCTCCGGGTCGTGTTCGGCCTGCGCGATCAGATCGGCGGCGATCCACCGCGGGTTGCCGCGCTCGGAAACGATCACGATTTCTGTAGGGCCGGCATAGAAGTCGATCGCGCAGTCTGAGGCCACGAGCGCCTTGGCTGCGGCCACGAAACGGTTGCCGGGTCCCACGATCTTGTCGACGCGCGGCACCGACATCGTGCCGTACGCCAGGGCGGCGATGGCATGCGCGCCGCCCATGCGGAAGAGCCGATCCACGCCGGCGATTCGAGCCGCCGCCATCACGATTGGCGCGGGCCGTGGGCACGCGACCACAACCTGGGGCACGCCGGCGGCCCTCGCCGGAATCGCCGTCATGAGCAATGACGATGGGAGCGGATAGCGCCCGCCTGGCACATAGCATCCAACGCGATCGAGCGGCGTGACGCGCTGCTCGACGCTCACGCCCGGAGCCGTGGTCAACGTCCAGTGTCCCGGCCGTTGGCGCCGCGCCACCTTCCGGATGTTTCGCGCGGCAGCCGCGAGAGCCGCCCGCACGGCAGGAGGCACCCGCGCGGCCCCCTCCTCGATCTCGTCACGCGACACTTCCAGCGGCTCCCGCAATCCGTCGAACCGGCGCGCGTACTGCAGCAGCGCCCGGTCGCCGCGACGTTTCACCGCGGAGACGATCGCGGCGACATATTTCGCCGTGGAGCGGCCCCCGGCCTCCGACACCGACAGCAGGCGATCCACGGCTTTGGCGTTGCGCGACGAGATGATCTGAATCACAGCACGATCTTGTTCAACGGATATTCGACGATGCCCTGTGCGCGCGCGAGCTTCAGTTTAGGAATCAAATCGCGGACCGTGCGCTCTTCGATGATGGTGTTCACGGCCACCCACCCGTCCTCGCTCAGCGGCGAAATGGTCGGGCGCTGCAGCGCGGGAAGGAGGGCGAGCACATCCCGCAAATCGTCGCGGCGCACGTTCAGCATGATGCCGACGCGTCCCTGCGCCTCGATCGCCGCTCTCAGCAACAGCGCGATATTCTCGATCTTCGTCCGCTTCCAGCCGTCGGCCATGGCCGTGCCGTTGGCGATCAACTGCGTATTGCTTTCCATCACCGTGTCGAGAATCCGCAGTCTGTTCGCGCGCAGCGTCGAACCTGTTTCGGTCGCCTCGACGATGGCGTCGGCCAGAACGGGGGGCTTGACCTCGGTCGCGCCCCACGAGAACTCGACGTTGACGTTCACGCCGAGGCGGTCGAAATAGGCTTTGGTGGCGCGCACCAGCTCGGTGGCGATGGTGGCGCCCTCCAGATCCTGCGGCTTTTTGAACCGGGAATCTTCCGGGGCGGCCAGCACCCATCGAACCTTGCCGAAGCTCTGTTTGGAATAGACGAGGTCGGCGATGCTCACGAGCGGCGCCGGTGTAGCGAGGCCGCTCTGGTGCTCGGCGATCCAGTCTTGCCCGGTGAGCCCGCAGTCGAGCACGCCGTCGGCCACGTAGCGTGCCATTTCTTGAGCGCGAATGAGCATGCACTCGATTTCCGGGTCGTCAATCGAGGGAAAGTACGAGCGAGAGCTCACGTAGATGCTGAAGCCCGCGCGGGCAAACAGCTGCACGGTGGCGTCCTGCAGCGACCCTTTCGGCAACCCGAGTTTCAACACGCTCATCCGCGGCCTTTGCTCCCGCTTTCGCGGTTCGCGCCCTCGAGATCCCGGAAGAAGCACGTCCGCTCGCCCGTGTGGCACACGTTGCCGTCGCCCAGGCGCTTGACTCTCACGAGCAGCGTGTCGTCGTCGCAATCGATCAGAATCCGCTGCACGGCGAGCCTGTTTCCGGACGTTTCGCCCTTCATCCAGAGCGTCTGGCGAGTGCGGCTGAAGAACGTGGCGAACCCGGTGTTCCGGGTCATCGCCAGCGCCTCTTCGTTCATGAAGCCGACCATCAGCACCTCGCCGCTCTCATCGTCCTGGATCACCGCCGGTACGAGCCCGCCGTACTTTGTAAAGTCCATCTGCAACGTCATCCTCAAATGTAGCCAGAAACAAAAAACCCCGCCGTGCGGCGGGGCAATCGGTGCTCGGTCTGGATGATGGGATCGACCTAGCCGGAGCTCCGCTGGCCCGCCAACAGGCGGTGAAGATGATGGTGGTGATGCGGCCGGCCAAGCGAAGACATCGAACAGCTAGCCTACTAAACGGTATCAAACGTGTCAAACTGCGTGCTCAGGAGACGTGACACATGAAGACGATTCGTGTTCATCAGTTCGGCGATCCTTCGGTCATGAAGTTGGAAGAGATTCCGGCCCCGGCGGCTGGTCCGGGCCAGGTGCTCGTGGCGATAAAGGCCGCCGGCGTGAATCCGTTCGACACGTATATTCGAGCCGGCACGTACGCCGTGCTGCCGGCGTTGCCGTACACGCCCGGCGCTGACGGCGCGGGCGTCGTCGAGGCGGTCGGTGCATCGGACGGTGTCGTGCACGACTTTCGCCCGGGCGATCGCGTGTACGTCGGCGGCACCGTGGCCGGCCGCGGCGCCGGTGCCTACGCAGAGATGGCGCTGTGCACCCCGGACCAGGTTCACCGGCTGCCGAAAGGCGTGTCTTTCGCGCAGGGCGCCGGCCTGAACGTCCCGTATGTCACCGCCTGGCGCGCGCTGTTCGATAAGGGCCGCGCGCAGCCGAACGAGACCGTGCTGATTCATGGCGCGAGCGGGGCAGTCGGCATCGCCGCCGTGCAGTTTGCCGGCGCGGCGGGGTTGAAGGTGTTCGGTACTGCCGGCACCGGCCGCGGGCGGGCGCTTGCGAAAGCGCAGGGCGCTGATGAAGTCTTCGATCACACGTCGGCGGACTATCAGAAGCAAATCATGGCGAAGACCGGCGGCAAGGGCGTGGATCTCATCGTGGAGATGCTTGCCAACGTGAACCTCGTCCGCGATCTCGAGCTGATTGCCATTCGCGGCCGGATCGTGATCGTCGGCAATCGCGGCGCGATCGAGATCAATCCCCGGTCGATCATGTCGAAAGACGCGACGGTGACCGGTTTCACGAATTGGAACACGACGCCGAAGGAACTGGCGGCCGCGCACGCCGCCATCATCGCGGGCATGGAGCGATGCGGGTTCAGGCCCGAAGTGGGGCAGGAGATGCCGCTTGCCGATGCGCCCAGAGCGCACGAAGCGGTGATGAAGCCCGGCGCCTACGGGAAGATCGTGCTGATCCCGTAGGCTGAGATCGCTTCGATGCCGATCTCGGTCCTGTCGATAGCGTTTGCCGCGCTCGTCCTGGGCGCGGTCAGCGGAGCGTTGGCCGCGCGGGCGCTGAAAGCGAGCCGGCGGAGCGCGGCAGAAGCGGCGGCGATGGACAACCTCCTGCGCCAGGTCGATCAAACCAGCCGCGCGCTGAACGGCCGCCTCGACGCGGTCACCGGCGAGATGAATCGCACCTTCGCGCACGCCCTGCAGCAGGCCACCCAGTCGCTGACCGGCACCATCGGCACCGTGCGCGAAGAAACCCGAGCGGCGATTTCCGAGAAATTCGTCCAGGTGACCGAGCGGCTCGGCGACCTGAAGGCCACCAACGAGCGCATCATGGAGTTCAGCCGCAGCCTCGACGAATTCCAGCGGATGCTGCAATCGCCCAAGCTGCGCGGCGATTTCGGCGAGTTCACGCTCGAGCAGATGTTGAGAGATCTGCTGCCGGCCGAGCACTGGGAATCTCAGGCGCCGATCGGCAGCACGCGAGTGGATGCCCTGATTCGGACGCCGTACGGTGCCTTGTGCATCGATTGCAAGTTTCCCCTGGACAATTTTCGCCGGGCGCTCGCGGCTACCGAGCCCGCCGCGCGCGACGCGGCGCTGAAGCTGTTTTATGCCGACGTGCGCGCGCGCATCGACGAAGTCGCCGACCGCTATGTGGCGCCGCCGGTCACACTCGACATGGCCTTCATGTTCGTACCGGCCGAAAACGTCTATTACGAGCTCATCGGCCGCCCCGAGCTCTCCGCATACGCCCGCCAGCGCAAGGTGGTGCCCGTTTCGCCCAACACGATGTATGCCTACATCCAGGTGCTCGCCGTCGGCTTCCGGGGGATGAAGATCCAGGACGAGGCGCGGCGCGTGCAGGAGATTCTGGCGGATCTGGGAACGCGCTTCGGCAGGTTCCAGGACCATTTCAACATGATCGGCAAGCACCTGGAAAACGCGAAGATGCAGTTCGACCGGGCCCTCCGCGACGTCGAGCGGTTCGAGGCCACGCTGGAAGGGGTCAAAATTGGCCGTTTGGAGGAAATCCAACAACCCCTCCTCGATCCGGACGACTCGGTGTAGACTGTCGCCTCACACAACTTTCGAGCTTGTCATTCTCTTATAGGAGGCGGTATGAAGAAGTTGATGGCATTGGCGGCGGTGGCTGTACTCGGCTGGGGCGTTTTCGTGATGGCAGCGCCGACGACCGTGACGGGTGTTCTGGTCGACCGGGGCTGCTACACCAAGGACAAGGCGAACACGACCAACGAACACAAAGGTATGGGCGCGACGTGCGCGCAGGATTGCGCGAAGAAGGGTCTGCCCGTGGCCCTCGTCACCGACAAGGGTGAGGTCTACACCGTGACCGGCGATCTGGCCGCGGAGATGAACAAGGCGCTCGTGCCGCATATGTCGCACACGGTGACTCTGACCGGCGAAGTGACCGATGCGGGCGGCAAGAAGTCGATTGCGGCGACGAATCTGAAGATGGTCTCGAAGTAACAGATTCTGGATTATTGCTTTACCTCGTCCACCACGGCGATGCCGTAGGACCAGAAGTTGACCCGGCGCGGCCGCTTTCGACACGCGGCCGCGTCGAGGCCGACGTCCTCGCGCAGAAGGCGGCCGCGCGCGGAGTGAAGCCGGCCGTCATCTGGCATAGCGGCAAGCTGCGCGCGAAGCAGACCGCCGAAGCATTCTGGCACCGCTGTAATCCGCTCTCCACCCTGGCCGCAGCTCGCGGCCTTCAACCAACAGACCCGCCGGCCTCGATCGTCGATACGCTGAGGCCGCAGGCGCTTGCGCCGGGCGGCATCATGCTCGTCGGCCACTTTCCCCACCTGCCGCGCCTGCTGGCGCTGCTGCTGGCACGCGGCCAGGAAGCCGCGGCCGCTGATTTTCCGCTGCACGGCATCGTGGCGCTCGAAGAGCTGAACGGAGAATGGGTTGAAACCTGGAGGATGGAACCGCCGTAGAAGGCCCGAGGCTGCAGGCTTAGGACTCTAGGCTCCTAACGCAAAGCCCAGAGCCCAGAGCCCAAAGCCTATTTTTCGACTGTGACCGTTGCGGGAGCCGTCATGCGGACCGTGACCGTCGAACCGGCCGCTAACGTCGCCTCGTTCGGCGTGCTGGCCGCGACCGCCGCACCCCCGGCGCCTGCGCCGATCGTCGATCCGATGAGCGCGCCCTTCTTGCCGCCGAGAATGGCGCCGAGCACCGCGCCGCCCACCGCACCGCCGCCGATTTTCGCGGCGCTCTCGCGCGCCGGTGAGTCGCCTTCGCGGTAGATGGTCTCGGTATTAATCGGCAGCCGCGTTCCGTCCGCGAGCACGATCGTGTGGAACCGGATGCCCAGCCGCGCCTGGTCTTTCAGCTTTCCGCCCTTGTCGACAAGCGTGACCGACCCTTCCGCGCGGGATCCCGCGGGAATCGCCACCTGGTCGCGCACCTTCACGTCGCGTGAAACGCGCGCGCGAACCGCGTCTTCCACCTTCGCGTGATCGCTCGAAATGGGGTTTTCAACCTGAAGCCCGATCACCGAATCGGCCGGGACGACGAGCTCTTCGAACTGTTTCTTCGGAGGCTCGGGCGCCGCCGTGTGCCGTTCCGCCGCGGCTGAATCCGCCGATTCGACGGGTGCTGTGGCGGGCTGGTTCACCGGGTAGCTGGTAGAAGCGCTCGTCGAGCTCGAGCTCGACGGGGCCGGCGGCCAGTTTGACGGCCGGGAAGGGTTCGACGGCCGCGAAGCCGTTCGCGCACGCGAAACAGGCTGCCGTTCGGCCGCGGTCGATCGGGCCGATGTCGACGACGGCTTTGCCGCCGGTGTGCTTACGGCCGGCGTGGCCGGCGTTTCAGTGACGGCCGGCGCTGTCGTAAGGCTGTTTTCGGTTTCGGTCACCGAACCCGAAGGCAAATTCACGTCGTGCGTCGAACCCAGCTGCGTCGGGGTGTCGACCGCGGGGTGCGTCCGGTTCGCAATGTACGCGCCGCCGCCCGCCGCAACCACTCCAACCACTACCAGGGCGCCCAACGCAGCCCGATTTGTCAACATGGGGATACTCCTCGACACTCTGTCTCAGCAAGGCCCGTACCCATCCAGAGCCGTCGAAAATGGCTGAAATATGGGGCCCTTGCCGGTTGTTGACGCGCTCACTGTCCCCTTCCGTGGGTGGTGTCCTTCGCAGGGAGCACGTCCTACCCGCGTGATGAGATGATAAGGCATCATGCCCGATTGTGACGTGGCCATTATCGGGGCCGGCGTGATCGGCGGCTCGATCGCCTACGAACTGGCTTCGCGCGGCGCAACGGTCTCGCTGTTCGATTCGCGGGGCGCGGGGCTTGGGGCCACGCAGGCCGCGGCCGGCATGCTGGTGCCCTACATAGAAGGCTTTGGCCGGCCCATCCTCGCGATGGCCGCCCGAAGCCTCGGAATGTACGACGGATTCATCGAACGTGTCGCGCGCGACAGCGGGATCGACGTGGGATATCAGCGGACTGGCTCGCTTCAGGTTGCGCTGGCCGACGAGCCGATTGACGGACTCATCGCGACAGCGGCGTGCGCGGACGCGGCGGGCATCCGGTGCACGCTGTTGGACGGCAAGCAGGCCCGCGACGCCGATCCGCAGCTCTCGCCGGACGTGCGGTCCGGTCTTCTGATTCCCGATCACGGCTTCGTCGTCGCCATCGGGCTCCTGGGAGCGCTGCTCGCGGCAGCCATCAAACGCGGCGCGCTCGTCCGCGCCCCGGAACGCGTCGGCCGGATCTCGCGGCGTGACGAAGGCGTGGAGCTGCAACTCGAGGGTGAGCGAATGAACGCGCGGCACGTCGTCCTCGCGGCAGGAAGCTGGTCGGGACAGGTCGAAATCACAGGCGTGCCCCCGCTTCCCGTGCGGCCCGTGCGCGGCCAGTTGCTGGAGCTCTCATCCGGCGGGCCGCCGCTCGCCCGGATTACCTGGGGTTCGCGCTGCTACCTGGTGCCGGCGGCGCCGGGGTCGGTTCTGGTTGGAGCCACGGTCGAAGATGCCGGGTTTGACGAGCGCCCAACGGTCGCCGGCGTTCACGATCTTCTCGATGCGGCAAGCGATCTCGTTCCCAGTCTGCGGCAGGCCGCCTTCGCCGGAGTGCGCGTGGGCCTGCGCCCGGCTGCGCCCGATGGGCTGCCCATCATCGGCCGGTCGAAACAGGTGCCGAGCCTCGTCTACGCCACGGGCCACTTTCGCAACGGCGTGCTGCTCGCGCCACTGACGGCGCGCGTGGTGGCCGATCTCGTTCTGGAGAATCGCGAGGATGCGGTGCTTTCCACCACCTCGCCTCAGCGGTTCGGGGAGTACTAGCCATGGCGATTCTGTCTACGCAAGAAGTTGAACGGCAGCTGAAACATCTCCACGGCTGGACGCTGGAAGGGCAGTCCATCCGCAAGCAGTTCACGTTTGCCGATTTTCCAGCCGCGGTGGCGTTTGTGAACAGGCTGGTCCCTGAATGCGAGGCGGCCGACCATCACCCGGACATCATCATCAACTACCGCCGTGTGACGCTGATTTACAGCACCCACAGCGAAGGCGGGTTGACGCAGAAGGATTTCGACGGCGCCGCCGCGGCCGACAGACATGCGACTCGATCTTAAGAAGAACTACAGCTCGCGCGAGGTGGCGGCCATTACGGGCCTGTCGGCACGGCAGCTCCAATGGTGGGACGCCCGCAAGCTGATCAAGCCGTCCGTTGCGGCGCACCGCACGGAAGCCGGCGGCTATACGGAGCGGCGTTATTCACCGGTCGACCTGTTCGAGCTCGCGGTGCTCGCCGATTTACGCCGCAGCGGACTGTCGGTCGGCAAGATCCGCCAGCTGCTCGAGACGCTGCGCAGGCGCTTCGGCATTCGGCTGTTTGACGCCATCGGGGGCGGCGGATCGATTACGCTGCTCACCGACGGCAAAGAAATCTACGCACGAATGGAGACCGGACAGTTCTTCAACGTGCTGCGCGCGCCCAGCCAACCGCTGCTTGTGGTGGGAAATGAGGGAAGTCTGAAGGAATTGAAGCTGCGGATGCGGTCGAAGCCGCGCCGGAAGCCAGGCCGCCGCTCGGCCACGTAGCCATTTGTCCGATTGTGTTTTTTGCCCAACGGTGCCATCGTTCAAGTAGTCCATGCCGGAGGAATTCTCGTCGCCTCAGGATCTGATTCACAACACCCCGCGGAAACCCGCGGCGCCCCTCTCGCCGGCTCACGAGCCGCTCGTGGCCCGCATCTACGCGACGCTCGACCGATACCTGACGCCGCGAAAGCTCGGCCGCGTCTGGTCCGGGATCGACGTGATGCTCGACCGCCGCGAAGGGCTCGTTCTTCGGCCGGATATCATTTTCGTGGTGGAGGGCAGGGAATCCATCGTGACCGATTACGTGTGGGGACCGCCCGACATGGTGCTCGAGGTCACGTCGCCGCTGACGCACATGGGCCAGCTGCAGGAACGGGTGGCGCTGTTTTCCGTGTACGGCGTCCGTGAGTACTGGCTGGTGCAGCCGGAACAGCGGGAAGTGGCGCTGCTCGAGCTGGCGCATGGCGGAGTGCGGCAGCGCAGTCTGTTCGACTACCACACCGCCATCAACACGCCGCTCCTAGCCGACTTCAACACGCCCCTGTCGGAACTGCTTGGCTGAAGGGACGGTCGCTGCCAGGCTGCTCCGCGAGCCTCGCGCTATCCGATCGGAAAGATCTTTTCGAGGCCGTCCGCGGGCCGTGCAATGACGTGCACGCCCACGAGCTCACCAACGCGACGCGCGGCGGCGGCGCCCGCGTCGGTTGCGGCCTTCACCGACGCCACATCGCCGCGTACGATGGCCGTCACGAGGCCGGCGTCGACTTTCTGCCACCCCACGAACACGACGTTGGCGGCTTTGACCATGGCGTCGGTGGCCTCAACCATGCCGACAAAGCCACGCGTCTCGATCAATCCCAGTGCTTCGCCGAGCTCGGGTTTGGAAGGCGGCTGCGGCTTACGGGCGTCGGCGCTCACTGCGAGCTATCTTACGCGAAAAGAGATCGGGAGCAACTATGCCAGCAGGCCTGGAAAGTTGGCCGCCCTGATCTCGTGGCCCGGGAAGATCGGCGCCGGATCCGACACGCCGAGGTGCCGGACCACAACTTCGGCGAACACGTCGCGGAAGTCGGTGGTCACAGCCAGGTCACGGTGATCGTAGCGCTGTTCGACAGCCAATCCCGGCCACCTGCCGTAGACCTTGCCACCCCGCACCGCGCCGCCAATCGCCATCATCGCGTTGCCGTGCCCGTGATCGGTGCCGCGATTGCCGTTCTCGGCCACCGCGCGCCCGAACTCCGACATCGTCAGAATGACGACGTCTGCCATGCGATCGCCGAGGTCGGTGACGAGCGCCGCGAGGCCGCGGCCGAAGTCGTCGAGCCGCGTGGCAAGCTGCCCCGTGGACGCGCCTTCGTTCACGTGGTTGTCCCACCCGCCGAGCTCCGTGAACGCGATTTCCAGGCCTAGATTCGACTTGATCAGCTGGCCGATCTGAAGCAGCGCCTGCCCGAAGGGCGATCGCGGATATTCCGCGCCATTCGCAGGCTGAGATTGCTGGGCCCCGGCTGCCTTCAACGTCTTGATGGCGTCGAATGCTTCGCGTCCCGTGCCCCCGAGCACGGCATCGGCCGCGGCGGCGTACTCGGACTCGAACGACGAGCTCAGCGCGTTGTCGCCGCGGATGCCGAACTGGCCGATTTGATTCATTGCCAGGGCCGGCGCGTGGCCCTGCAGCGACCGGGGCAGTTGCTGGGTCAGTGACACCGCGCGGAAGTTCGAGTGCTCCTGCTCGTGCTTGGTCTGGAGGTAGCGATTCAGCCAGCCGTCGGTCGTCCCCTTCATTCCCGGCGTGGCGCTCTCCATGTAGTCCTGCGCGTCAAAGTGCGAGCGCGTGCTGTCGGGCGACCCGCAGGCGTGCACAATCGCCAGCTCGTGCCGCGCGAACAGTTTCTGCAGCGGCGCCAGACGCGGATGGAATGCGAAGTAGCCATCCAGATCCAGTGCGGACAGATCGCCGGAGCCCGGGCGCGGAATGGCGATGGTCGGGCGCGAGGCGTAGTACGCGCGCTCTCCGTAGGGCACGACCATGTTCAAGCCGTCCACCGCGCCGCGCTGGAAAATGGCGACGAGCACCTTCTGCCGCGCGGTGCCCGCGGCCTGCACCGTGCGGGTCAGGAATGATGGCGCGAAGCCCAGGCTCACCAGGGCGAGGCCGCCGTTTCGAATGAAGACGCGTCGTGAAACCATGGAACCTACTTTCGCTGAAATTCCGGGGCGCCCAATACCAGCGCCGTCAGTTGCGTAACGTCTTTCGCCTTCTGCAGCGTCGCCACGGTGGCGTCCGATGCGTTGCCTTGCAGCGCCGACTGCACGAGCCGGTCGCGCGCCGCATTCATTTCATCGGCGGGCAAATCAACGCGTACTCCTTGCACTTTGTTCTGCACGAGCGCCAGCGCAAAGTTCATGCGATTGACCAGAGCGCCGGTGTTCACCCACGTTTCCGCCACATCGCCGTAGCCCGTCGGCGGCTGTACCTGGTAGAGAGGCATGCCGAGCTGCTGGAGCGACCGGATCAAGCCGACCGGTCCCTGGATGTCCGCGCCGGTTGACCGCAAGGCGCTCACCATGAATTCGAACGGACTCTTCACCTTTGCGCGATAGGCGCCGGGCGAGAAGAATTCCGGCGATTCCACAATCGTCCGCACGACTTCGCGAAGATCGCCGTGGGTCTCGAGGAACCGTTTCGCTACGCGATCCACCAGCTCCGGGGAAGGGTTGTCGCCCACAAAACGCCGCGCCAGTTTCGTCGAGATGAACTTCGCCGTCGACGGATGATTCGCCAGGATGTCGAGCACCTGCTCGCCATCTTTCTCGCCGCCGCCCGCTTTGATCGTATGGCCGAGCACGTGCTTTTCGCCGTCGTCGTGCATGCGCGGATCGAACCGGAAACCGCCACCCTGTCGCGGCTGGGCAATGGTCCAGCCGGTGAAGCATCGCGCCACTTCGACGACGTCCTTTTGCGTGTAGCCTCCGTCAACGCCCAGCGTGTGCAGCTCCATCAGTTCGCGGCCGTAGTTCTCGTTGAGGCCGGTGGGCCGTTTGTTCTGCGCATTCTGCTGTTTCTGCGGCGGCGGCATCACCGGGAAGCCGGGCCGCCCGACTCCGAACAGGCGGCCCCGATTGCGCTGCCGCATCTCGTCGGCCATCGTCATGTGCGGGCCGTTGGGGTCGGTGCTCATCCAGTTGTCGAGATAGAACAGCATCGCGGGGCTGTGGGCAGTGGCGCCGAGCAGATCCCGGAAGCTGCCGAGCACGTGCGGGCGAATCGTATCGCGCTCGTATTCGGTGAGCATGATGCGCTCGGGACCTTTGCCGGCGAATACGTTGAAATGGTTGAACCAGAAGTCCGTGAGCACCTGCTCCAGCTGGCGCTCGCTGTAGGTGGCTCGCAGAATCTTCTGCTCGTCCAGCTCGGCGATGACCTGTCGCTCCTTCATGATCGGGCCGCCCGGCTGTACTTTGGGCGCCGCCGGGTCGTTCGGATCCGTCTGCGCCTGTCCCTGCTTCTGCCGGCGCCGCTCTTCCTCGGCTGGGAGGAAATACTCGCGCGCGATGTCCGCCGTGCTCAGGTTGATGGTGTTCAATTGCGAGAGGCGCGCTGCGAGCGCGCTGTCGTTGATTT
Source organism: Vicinamibacterales bacterium (assembly GCA_035937795.1). GTDB lineage: Bacteria > Acidobacteriota > Vicinamibacteria > Vicinamibacterales > JAMQPK01 > JAMQPK01. Next base: position 31,855 of record DASZHO010000122.1, read on the forward strand.
TTCCCGGGTGCAGCTGCTGATCGATGTAGTTCAGAACGCCGGCCTGGCGAACTCTTTCAATATCGCCCGGGCGCGCACCGTAACCGATGCGGTCGAGGACGTGGGCGATGCTTTCGTCGTCCATCGGGCCGGTAGCGGCAGCGACACCCGCCGGCCGCACGAAGGTGTAGGCGGACGCCAGGGCCATCAGCGCGACGCCGGCAGCCAACGGCGACAGAAATCGTCGTACGGAACGTGACATGTCTAACCTCTCACAGGGTTAGACCGGTAAGAGGGCCGGACGGTTGAATGGACCTTATTGGGACGCGGAAAGCTCCAATTTCAGCGTTTGCGGCTGGCTGGCAGTCAGGGTGAAGCTCTTCGCCTGGGGGCGTAGTTTTTCGAGCACGGCGGGGTCGCTCTGGGCGCCGTTCTCGAGCGAATCCAGCGCGACGGCCAGGTACCTCGCGGGCGGCAGTCCTGTAATATCGAACGTGCCGTCCTGATTGGGGCGCGAGGTCTTCACAAAGCGCGATTGGCCGCCCCACAGGTGCGAATCGTCCGGAAAGATGACGACGACGTAATCTTTTGCGGCCTGGCCGCGGCTGTCGCTGACCGTTCCGGAAAGATCCGTCAGCTGGTCGGTGAGCGTGACGACGAGTCCGTCGAGATTCCGGCCGGTTTTGAAGTCGAACGGCGTGTCGGTGATGTCTTCGCTTTCGAGCGTGATCGATTTCAAAACCCACCCGTTGGGGATATTGCTGACGCTAATCCTCTGCGGCCCGGCTAGTCCCCGCAGGTCGAACGTGCCATCGTTGCTGACCCGGCCGCCGCCGAGCGCCCTTCCCGCAATACCCATGATCGATTGACCGCCGGACGGCGACATCGCGGCTATCTGAATACCCCGGAGCGAAATGCTCTGCGTTTTCTGGCTCTGCAGGACGACGCGGCCCGAGACCGAGACGCCCGCCGTGGTGACGATCGTGAGGCCGGTGAGATCGCTGCCCGACACGGTGATCGGAATCGAGGCGAACTCGAGCTGAGTGGTTCCGAGGTTCGCGAGATCCCGCGGCCGCTGCTGCACATCAAGCGTGTACTCGCCGGGGGGAACGTTGTTGATGGTGAATGAGCCGTCGCCGCGAACCTGATTGCCGCCGCCGACGTTGAAGGGACCCGGGCCGCCACCTGTTGCCGGCCTGACGAGGACGACAGCGCCGGAGAGCGTGTGCCCCTGGGAGTCGATCACGGTGCCGGAAAGGCGGGCGAGGCGCGCCGGGACGAGAGAAAAGGCCACCGAGTTCATTTCCTGGCCGAGCGCCACGGTCACGGACTGGGCCTGCGCGACGTCGGTCGTGCCGGGATAGTAGGTAATGGGATATCCCGACGGATCTTCGACCCCTCCGCCCAGCACCGCGGCGATCATCGAGTTGTCCCGAACCGTGGCGCGCACGACGTAGTCGCCGGGCATGAGCCCGAAAATGCGGTACTGGCCGATGTCGTCGCTCGTTCCCGCGCGGCCCGCTGCGACCAGCTGCCGCTGGCCGTTGACGAACTGATAACGCATCGCCTGCACGCTGGCGTCGGCGATCGGGTCGCCGAATTCGTCGCTCAGCCGGCCTGCGATGACGCTGCCCCGCGGCAGACTGAAATCGATTTTGTCGAGCGCCTGGCCGTCGGCAATATCGAGCGGCTTGCCCGCTTCGAAGGGATGCGCCTGCCCGTATTCGAGCGTCACGTAGCCGGCCTTGCTGATCTGCAGCCTGTAACGCGCAGCGGCGAGATCCGTGAATGCGTATTTGCCGTCGTTGTCGCTGGTGGCGACGTGGTTGGCGCGAGCGTCGGTCGACGTCAGCCGAATTTGCGCGCGCCGCAATGGACGACCGGTATCCGCCGCGACCACGCGCCCGCTGATTTTGGCGGTGCCCTTCGGCGCCTGATTGTCGCGCGGAGGCCCGCCAGTTCGTCCCGGGCCGCCCGGCCCGCCAGGCAATTGCGCCGGGTCGACCAGCGGGCCCGGGCCTTGTCCTGAGCCGCGCGCGCCCCCGCGCCCGCCGCCGGGGTTGCCGGCCTGGGGATCGGTCTGCTGCGCATAGGACGCCGACACGGCCAACGCAAGCGCGCCGGCGGCAACCAGCGCTCGTGTGTTCAGGGGCATCTCGATCTATTTATACGATAAAGACGTGGCAAAAGTTTGTCGCCGCTACTGGACCAGCTGCAGGTCCAAGGTCAGCGTCTGGCCATCCTCCAGCCTGAAACCCTTCCCGCGCGGCTTCATTTCTTGTTGATACGCCGGATCGTACAAACCTCCCTGATCGAGCGTCTCCACGGCAAATGCGACGTAAGCGCCGGGCGGCAGCGCCGCCGTCTTGTACTGTCCGTTTTGATCGGGCCGCACGATGCGTATGAACCTGCTCGCGGATATTCCCTCCTTGAGCCCGTCGGGTAGAATCGCGACCACATAGTCCTTCACGGGTTGACCACGCGAGTCTTTCACGATGCCGCTGACTGTGGTCTGTCGATCGGTCACAACGACCTCGAGATCGGTGCTCTGGGTCGAAGCGCGTACGTCAAGTGGAACGTCTGTGATGTCGGTTCCGTTCATGGTGACCGATTTCAGAAACCAACCCTGCGGGCCCGACCATCGCAGAACTATGCGGCCGCCCGCCCCGCGAATTTGAAAACGGCCGTTCTCGTCGACGATTCCATTGTCCGCCGTGTTCATGCCGAAGTAGGCGCCTGGTCCCGGATCCGCCTGCGCCGCAAAGAGGCGCATCGGATTCGGGCCGCCCGTCGGTCGAGCGGTCGCGCCCGTCGCCTCGAAGCTGACATGGCCGGAGATCGTCGTGCCAGTCGTTGTCGTAATGACAAGGCCGTCGATGTCCTGGCCGGACACAGAGAATGGCACCGAAGCGAACTCGGGCTCGGGTGGTGGCGAGCCGGGCGTACTCGTCGTCATCGGACCGCCACGTCCGAACATCGACTGAACATCGAGGAAATGTTCACCTGGAGGAACGCTTGCGAGCCTGAAGGTGCCGTCGGCGCCGACCTGTGTGCCGCCAACGCCGGCGTTCATGCCCGCCGTGACCGTCCTCAAGGAAATGAAGTAGCCGCTGGCGGCGCGGCCGTCCGACGTGCGCACCACGCCGGATACACGCGACATCCGCGCCGGAACCAGCGAAAAGAATGCGCTCGCTTCTTGGCCCAACGTTACTGCGAGCGCCTGCGCTTCGTCCGGGTTCGGAGTGCCGGGGTAGTAGGTCGTCACGTAACCGTTGTTCGGATCCGTTGTGCTATTCACCACTGTCATATTCGGCCCACCCATCATCATGGTCAGGTCCCGCGATGTGGCCGACAGAACGTAGCTGCCCGGCATGAGACCATAGATCCGGAATTGTCCGAGATCGTTGGTGCCGCCTGAGAAATTTGGGCCGGTGTTTGCCGGGCTCAGCCGGCGTTGGCCGTCCGGCGTGTATTGGTATCGCATCGCCATGACCTGCACGCCGGCGATCGGTTCGCCGACTTCATCTGTGATGCGGCCGGTAATAACGCCGCCTCTGGGGAGCGCGAAATCGATTTTCTCGGCGACTTCTCCGTCCGAGAGCTGCAACGGTTTGCCCGGTTCGAATGGCCGCTGCTGTCCGAATTGAAGGTTCACATAGCCGGAGCGCGATACCGTGATCGTATAGCGGCCCGCCGGCAGCTTTGGAAATTCGTAAAGGCCGTCGCCGTCGGTGTTTGTTCCTTGCGTAACGCGGCCCTCCGCCGAGTTGATGCGCACTTGCGCGCGGCGCACAGGCACGCCTGAGTCGGCGGCAGTGACACGGCCGCGAATGACGCCGGTGCCCGTCGGCTGCTGGGCGTTCGGGTTCCCATTCGGGTCGCGCGGCGGCGTTGCCGAGGGCTGCGGCCGCTGTGCGGCGGGCCCGGGGACTGGTGCGCCAGTGGTTTGAGGTGTAGCCTGCGCGCCGAGAACGGCGCTGCAACACAGCAGGGCGAGGGTGAGGGTTGCCAGGGTTCGCGACTGCATGCGGACCTCCGGTTGAAAAAGAAGACATATCGATCTATCTATACGATAGAACAGCGTACAACGTTTGCGGTTTTGAGGCGCCTACTGCCCAAGTTCCAGGTTGAGAGTCAGCGTCTGGCCTTCGGTCAGCGAGAAGGTCTTCGCGCGCGCCTTCAGTTGTTCCCGAAACGCCGGATCGAATTGTCCGCCTTGATCGAGCGACTCCACGGCCGCGGCGAAATAGTCGCCGGCGGGCAGGCCCGAGATCTTGTAATTGCCGTCCTGGTCGGGCCGGATCGTCCGGCTGAATCGAGTCGGCACCGCGCCTTCCTTCAGATTGTTCGGGAAAATCACCAGCACGTAGTCCTTGACGGCCTCTCCGCGAGAGTTCTTCACCGAACCCGAAAGAGTTGTCATGCGATCGGTCAGCACAACCTCGAGGCCCTTCACTGCCGCGGATGGCTTGGCGTCAAACGGCGTATCGGTGATGTCGACACCCTCTAGCGTCACCGCCTTGAGATTCCAGCCGCCGGGCGCCCCCGATCGGAACAGCACGCGGCCGCTGACGTTCCTGAGTTGAAATCGTCCTTGATCGTCGACGACTCCGTTATCCATCGACATCGGGCCAAACATCATTGATGGTACGCCTGGCCCCTGCTCGGCCGGCGTCGCGTTTACTCTGAGCGGCTGCGGAAGATTGGTGGGACGTGGGGAGATGCCGTCAAACACCAGCTGTCCGGAGATCGTCGCGCCCGGCCCGGTCGTGATGATGAGCCCCGTGATATCTTGCCCGTTGACCACGATGGGGATTGACGCAAATTCATCGTCGGTGGGTTGGGCTTCGGCGCCCGCCGGCCGTGCCATCATTGGACCGCCCATAGGACGCACGTCGATGAAGTGTTCGCCCGGCGGAACATTTGCGGCATTGAACGAGCCATCGGCGGCAACCGGACCGATGCCCTGACTCATCATGCCGCCGCCCGACGCATTGCGAAGCGAGACCATCATGCCTTGGGCGGGGCGCCCCAGGGAATTGCGTACGAAGCCCGAAATTCGGCTGAGCCGGGTCGAGACCAGCGAGAAGGACACGCTCGTCTCCTGCGCCAGCCCGAGCGTGATTGGTTGAGCCTCGTCCACGTTGGCTGTCCCGGGGTAGTACGTCGTGGCGTAGCCGTCGTTGGCGTTGGGATCGAACGCGCCTGGCGCGGACCCCGCCGACCCCGTCGAGGTCATTGCGACCCCTCCTGCCGCGGTCGGCATGACCGACATGATTCCGTTCATCATCGGACTGGCGCTCAAGACGTAGGCGCCCGGCATGAGCCCGTACACCCGAAATTGTCCGAGATCGTCGGTGACGAGATTGAACATCGGTCCCGTATTTCCATTGATCAGGCGCCGCTGGCCGTCCGGCATGTACTGGTAGCGCATCGCCTGCATGCGCACGCCCGCGACCGGCTCGCCGACCTCGTCGCTGATTCGCCCGGCGATCACGCTGCCGCGCGGCAGCGCGAAATCGATCCTCTCGATCAGCTGCCCATCTGCGATCTCCAGCGGCTTGCCGGGCTCGAACGGGCGCTGCTGACCGAACTGCAGCGTGACATACCCGCTTTTCATGACGGTGAGGTTGTAGCGGCCGGCGGGCAGCTCTGAGAACTCATAACGTCCGTCGCCGTCGGTGTTCGAGGCGCGCGTCATCCGTACGTTGGCGCCGGCGAGCCTCACCTGCACGCGGCGCAGCGGATTGCCTGAATCCGCGGCCGACACTCGACCCCGGATTACGCCCGTGCCTTTCGGCGCTTGCGCGTTTGGGCTCCCGTTCGGATCGCGCGGCGGCGTCGCAGGCGTCTGTGGGCGTGCGGCTTGTGGTCCGGGGGTCGACGAGCCCGGCGGCATCGTTTGCGCGGCTGCGACGGTGCCGCACAGCAGGGAGAGGGTGAGGGTGAAGGATGCCAGAGTTCGCGGCTGCATGCGGACCTCCGGTGAAACAAGCTGGCTGCGTGGATTAGACGCCGGAAATACCGCGTCGGCTTTTTGGCCCAGAGCCCCGAGCCTAGAGCCCAGAGCCCAGAGCATTATCTGATCCTCACCCG
>DASZHO010000123.1:0-20664 GCA_035937795.1 Vicinamibacterales bacterium
CCGCCTCGCCACGCAGGCAGGCCTTCCGATGCCTCGGGTGTATGTGATCCCGACCATGTCGCCCAATGCGTTTGCCACGGGGCGCGATCCTCAGCACGCCGCGGTTGCGGCAACAGAGGGCACGCTGCGGCTGCTGGACGAACGGGAACTTGAAGGCGTCATCGCGCACGAGCTGGCGCACGTGAAGCACCGCGACATTCTCATCAGTTCGGTGGCGGCCACGATTGCCGCCGCGATCATGATGGTCGCGCGCATGGCGCAATTTGCTGCGATCTTCGGGGGGATGGGCGATCGACGCGACCGTGGCTCGAATCCGATCGCGCTCATCGCGACGATCATCCTGGCGCCGCTCGCAGCCTTCCTGGTTCAGGCTGCTATTTCGCGGTCACGCGAATTCGAGGCTGATGCCGGCGGTGCGAAGATTGTGGGAAGCCCTTACGGGTTGGTCGACGCGCTGCGCAAGCTCGAAATCGCATCCAAGCAGCTTCCGCTCGACGCCAACCCCGCCACCTCGCACATGTTCATCGTGAACCCATTCTCCACTCAAGGGCTGATGGGCCTGATCGGGGGAATGTTCAGCACGCACCCGCCGACGGACAAGCGGATACAAGCCTTGCTGCACGGCAGCCGGTAGTCGCCGGGGCCCCGCCGCTAGTCGCTGGTCTTCCAGTCAAACGCTGATTGCTCCGGGCCGCCCGGCGATTCCGCATCGCCTGGCGCGTCCATGTCTGAGCGGCGCTTCACGCCGTACCGCGATTCCAGGAGCTTGATGATCGAGTGCACTTCCTTTGCGTAGGACTTGGGCGCGTACGCGCCCCGGTAGAGCCTCTGGTACTTCTTCGCCAACTCCGGAAAATGCTTGTCGAGAAAGTTCATGAAGTGGACGCGTGTGCCTTCCTTCAGGTAGAGCACGTTGGCCCCCACGAACGCCGCGCCGTGGTCGGCAATCGCCTGGATCGTCTTTTCGAGCTTCGCCGGGTGCGACGTGAGCCCGGGAACGATCGGCGCCATCAGCACCCCCGCGTTCACGCCGGCGTCGGTCAACTCGCGGACCGCTCGCAGGCGCTGCAACGGATGCGCGGTGCCGGGCTCGAGAATCCGCCACGCCTCTTCGTCAACGGTCGGTACGCTGAAGTACACCGTGCAACGCGCGCGCCGGCCAAGCTCGGCGAGCACATCCTTGTCGCGCACCGCCATCGGACCCTTGGTGATGAGGCCAACGGGCGTTCGCGCGCCGGCGAGCGCCTCGAGCGATCGCCGCGTCAGCCTGTAATGCCCCTCGATGGGCTGATAAGGATCGGTAGCTGTTCCGAACGCGACAGAATCGCGTTTCCACGAAGGACGGTCGAGCTCGCGCTGCAGCACCTCCACGAAATTTCTCTTCACGAGGATGACCGACGAGAATTCATCGCCGGCGCCGAGCTCGAACTGCGTGTGGTAGCGGCGCGCGAAGCAGTAATGGCAGCCGTGCGTGCAGCCTCGATACGGATTCAACGTCCAATCGAAGGGCATCCCCTTCACCGCATTCAGGGCCGATCGGCAGGTCACCTCCTGGTATGTGGCTCCGTCGGCAAGGTGGGCGGCATCGGGAAAGGCGTCTGTTGCGCCCACCTCCCTGACCCTGTCGGCGATATCCCGGGTCGTTGGTTTCGGCGGCGCCAGCTCAAAAAGCAGGGGATAGACTTTCATGCTTCGTCTTTCGCTTTTTCTTCTATTCTATCGCCTTTCTCCAGTATTCCAGCAAATCTGACAGCGATTGATCCAGCTCGATAGCCGGCTCCCACCCCGTGTCTTCCGTCAGCCGCGTGCGATCACCCAGAAGCAGCGGCGTGTCGTGGGGGCGGTAGCGTGCGGGATCGACCTCCACGCCAACCGGCACGCGGCTGAGCGCGATCAACCGATCGAGGAGGCTGCGAATCGTGTACGCCTTACCGGAACAGACGTTGTAAAGGGTGCCGGGCCGGCCGCGCTCGATGATGTCGCGGTATGCGCGGACGGTGTCGCGGACGTCGGTCAGATCGCGTCTCGCGTCAAGATTGCCGACCTGAATGGTAGGCGGCATGCGGCCGGCCTCGATCAGGGCAATCTGCCGGGCGAAGCCGGGCGCCGCAAACGAAGGGTCCTGGCGGGCGCCGATGTGGTTGAACGACCGCGTGACAAAAACCTCCTGGCCGTCGTCACCGCTGCCGCGCGCTCCCAACATTTCCTGCGCGAGCTTGCTGAGCGCGTACGGGTTGGTCGGGCCGATGGGATCCGATTCCTTCAATGCGTGCTCGGATTGGCGATAGACGTAGGATGACCCCGGAATCAGGACGCGTGCGCGGATCCCGGCCGCGCGCAGGCCGCTCAACAAATGATGCGTGCCCAGCACGTTTGTCGCCAGCGTCTCGCGCGCATCGTCCCAGGAGTGGCCGACGTGCGCGGCCCCGGCGCAGTGAAACACCCTCGACGGCCGGACGTCCGCTATCGCGCGCCTGACGGCATCGGCGTCGAGCAACTCGACCGCCTGCCATTGCACGGACGGATTTTTTCCGGGACTCCGATGACTGGAATGTCGCCACCCGGTAATCGAGGCGCCTGATTGCTGCAGCAGATCGATGAGATGGCTGCCGGCGAATCCACTCGCGCCGGTCACGAGAACGTCAGTCAACGCCCGGATCGCCTCAACATGGCCGCCGCTCAATCGGTCTGGTGATCGAGCAGTTCGAGCAGATACCGGCCGTATCCGCCGCGGATTTCCCCGGCAAGCTTCCGGACCTCCTCGGCGGTGATGTAGCCCATGCGATACGCGATCTCCTCCAGGCACGCCATCATCAATCCCTGCCGCTCCTCGATGCTCTGCACAAAATTCGCGGCATGCAGAAGCGATTCGCAGGTGCCGGTGTCGAGCCACGCGATGCCGCGGCCAAGCCGCTCGACGTGCAGCGTGCCCTCGTCCAGGTAGGCTCTGTTCACGTCGCTGATCTCCAGCTCCCCGCGCGCCGACGGCTTGAGTCGGGCCGCGATGTCGAGCACCTGGTTGTCGTAGAAATAGAGGCCCGTGACGGCCCACGTCGATTTGGGGGCCTGCGGCTTTTCTTCAATGCTCGTCACGCGGCCGTCCCGATCGAAACCGAGGACGCCGTACCGCTCGGGGTCCCTGACGGTGTAGCCGAAGACCGTGGCGCCGGACGCGCGCGCGCTGGCGCGCTGGAGAATTTCCGGCAATCCGTTACCGTAGAAAATGTTGTCGCCGAGGGCGAGCGCCACCGGGGATGTGCCGACGAACGCGGCCCCAATCAGAAACGACTGCGCCAACCCTTCGGGCTTCGGCTGAACGGCATATTCGAGCTGGAGTCCGAGGTGACTGCCGTCGCCCAGGAGGCGGCGGAACAAATCGACGTCAGCCGGCGTGCTGATGACGAGGATGTTCCGGATCCCCGCGAGCATGAGCGTCGAGAGCGGGTAGTACACCATCGGCTTGTTGTAGATGGGCAGCAGCTGTTTGGAGACGACCAGCGTGATCGGGTGAAGCCGGGTGCCCGAGCCGCCGGCAAGCAGGATTCCCTTCACGCGCGCGATCCATATTGCGCCTGGTAGTACGCGCGGAACGCCGGGTCGAGTTCCTTGATCGGCCGCCACCACCACTCGTTCTTGCGGTACCAGTCGACGGTTTCCTTCAGCCCTTCGTCGAAGGCCACCTGCGGCGCCCATCCAAGCTGCCGCAGTTTGGCCGTGTCGAGGCTGTAGCGCATATCGTGACCGGGACGGTCCTGCACCTTCTTGATGAGCGAATCGGGCCGATCGAGGAGGTGCAGCAGCCCGTAGGTCAGATCGAGATTTCGCACTTCGTTGCCGCCGCCAATATTGTACGTGTCGCCCGGTTTTCCGCGCTCGATCACGGTGTCGATGCCGCGGCAATGATCGCCGACGTGCAGCCAGTCGCGAATGTTCAGTCCGGTGCCGTAGAGCGGTACCGGAATATTGTCGAGCGCGTTCGTGATGAAGAGCGGGATCACCTTCTCGGGAAACTGGTACGGTCCGTAGTTGTTCGACGCCCGCGTGACCATCACAGGCACGTTGTAGGTCGCCCAGTAGCTGTAGGCCAGGCGATCGGCGCCGGCCTTGCTCGCCGAATACGGATTGCGCGGCCGAAGCTCGTCGGTTTCAACGCTCGACCCTTCCGGCACGCTGCCGTAAACCTCGTCGGTCGAGATCTGAATGAAACACCGCAGCTTGTGCGACGCGCGCGCCGCTTCCAGCAGAACGAAAGTCCCGATCACATCGGTCTTGATGAAGTCGCCGGCTTCCAGAATCGCACGATCGACATGGGTCTCGGCGGCGAAGTGCACGACGATGTCGGCGGCCTTCACCAGCGGCGCGGCCACCTGCGCATCAGCGACATCGCCGTGCACGAACGTGTGGCGCCGGTCGCCGATCACGTCGTTCAGCGTCTCCATACGTCCCGCGTACGTGAGCTTGTCGAGATTGGTGATCTGCCAGTCCTGATGCGCGGCGAGCGCATAGCGGACGAAATTGCTTCCGATGAAGCCGGCGCCGCCGGTGACGAGCACATTCAGCATCGTGTCTGATCGCCCCTATCGGTTCGGCGTGCCGCCGAGCGAGCCGAAAATGTTCGAAACGCCGCTGATGCCCGCAAGCGTCACGGCAAAGTGAAAGCGATGATCTTTCTGGACTCCCACGGTCGTCAGGCGGCTGAAATCGAACGTCTGGTATTCGGCCGTGAACCCGCAGCATTGCGCGTTGTAGTACCCGGCGAAGCGCTGCTGGAGAATGTTGCGGTTGTGCACATCCCAGTTGAACGAGTGGATGAGGCCATAGCGGTTCTGGAGCAGGCGCACGGCTGTATACGTCGTCAAGTATTGACTCAATAAGGCGGGTTGGTTCTGCCCGAGCAGGTCGGGCGAGAAGAGCACCCGGTTCCAGGAAGTCGTCTCCGTCATCCGGCTGCTGTTCCAGGACAAATCAGCCGACATCTGCTGGAACCTCCCGTACCGGCCGTCGTAGTACGCGCGGTAGGTCGAGGTCACTTCGGGCTTGGGAGTGGCGCTGACGGTCAGGCTGACGGGCGAAAATTTCGTCGGGGGAGCGGTGTTGGTGGTTCGATACTGCTGGTCGTTAAAAATGGCGGTGGCGTCGGTGTAATACGTTTGCTGCACCGTCGCGGTGAGGATCTCGCGCGAGACCGCCAGCGGTCCGGCATCCGTTCTCTTCGTATACAAATGCGTCGTCGCGCCGTAGGCGTACTGCGTCATGCCCCCGGCGATGCTATCGACGACGGGGTCAGTCTTGACAATCTCATTGAAGTTCTTGATCGCCGTCCGGTGGATGACTTGCACAAACGGCTCGATGGAATGCTTGAACCGCTTGTTCGATGAGTCCCAGATCTTCACGAACGTCGGGCCGTTGGCGTTTGCCGTCATTTCCAGGAAGCGTCGCGAAATCCCGGCAGTCGAGGGGATGAAAGTGGTTGGATTCAACGGATCGGGCCCTGGATTCAGCGGATCGGGCGCGAGACTGTTGGACCAGAAGGTGTTCCGCCACATCAGCGACGTGTTCAGCGAAAGAAATGGGAGTCGTGTGAACGGAAACCGGATCACCGGCTGGATGTCGACACGATCGATGTTGGCGGAGGTCACCGGAGGCACTACGTCGGAGTTCTTGTTCTGCACGACGAGATGCACGTACTCGCTCGCGACCCCGAAATACACCGGCGAATTCGCAATCAGCCGGTCGGGGCGCGTGACGTTCAGTCTGGGTGCACTGCCTTGCACCGTGGAAATTGTCGTTCCCGTGAAGTATTCCTGCCGGTCGTACGTCCCCGTAATCCGGTACCCGGCCAGGGCGCCGGTCACAGAGCCGCCGAGGACCGTGTTGCGCGCAGATGTCTGGTTGATGTTCGCGCTGTAGGTTTGCTGGACCTGTATGCTGGAAAAATAGTTGGCGCGCGCCTGCGCGTACCAGCCTCCGCCCAGTCCCTGGCTCAGGTTCCCGTTCAGCTGATAGCTCTTCGCGCCCGGAACGGTGGTGGAGACACCATTTGTGACGTAGGTCGCGGAATGATTGTCGATGAAATTGGTCTGCAGATTTCCCGAGCCGAGAACGCTGACATAACGATATTCGCTGCTCACCGCTTCTCCCTGCTTCGAATAGAAATCGTGCAGGATCGTCAGGTCGCGGCTTCGATTGATGGCCCAGAAAAAACCGTTGCTGATGATCTGCCCCTTCAGCGTCGAGCTGCCATAGCTCGGCATCAGAAATCCGGTCTGCCTGTTGCTGCTGCCGATCGGATAGTAGAGCGCCGGCAGGAACAGCACCGGCACGCCTTTCGCCCTCAACAGCATGTTTCGCAGCAGCGCATAGTGATCCACGCGCAGCTTGATCGATCCCGAGGTCATCTCCCATCGCGGGTTGACCTGCGCGCAGGTGGTGAAGCCGCCGTTCTTGATCACGTAGGTCTGCGGCCCGGTTTTTTCGATCGTCTCGCCGTAGAACTGCACATCGGGATGCAGCGTGCCGAACTGGCTGATGTCGGCCTTGACGCCGAGCGAGGCGAACCCTCGCGCGTTGTAAAACGTGCCGAGGCTGGTGACCGCGTTGAAATCGGCGCGATCGGCGGCTATCTGGTGGTCCACTTGCTGAATGAGGACATTTCCGGTCGCGACGACACGGTTCGTTTGCGGATAGTAGTCGACCACATCGGCGTAGAATCTCGTGGTGCCTTGCGACAGCACCACGTCGCCCGTGAGCCGGTAGTGATCCTGCCCGAGCGACTCCTGCGTCTTGGCGACCGTCGCATCGAATCCTGGAATCTGCGCCAGAGCCGGCAGAACCGCCAACAGCACGAGGGAGCCCGCAAGCAGGGCTGACTTAATCAGGTTGGTCATCCAGAACAAAAAGACAAGAGCAGGCGATTCGAGAATAACACGGGATTAGAGGTTCGTGACTCCCGCCCCGAGGCCTTCCAGCAGCTCTCCAATGAGGAAAATAGAGCCGGCCGCGCAGACGACTGGACGAGAGGCCCACGCGCGCTCGAGCGCGGCAATGGGCTTCGGTTCGACGTCGATTCGACGTTCAGGCGCAAGGGAAGCCACGAGCGAGGCGAGTTCGCCGGCCGGACGCGCGCGGTTGTTGGCCGGTTCGGTCAGCACGAAAGCCGAGGCGACCGGCAGCAGAATCCTCAGCATTTCCGCCGCGTCCTTGTCGCGCATGGCGCCGAACACGAACGGAATCGGTTCTGGAAATTCGCGCGTGACATACGCCGCCAGGGCCGCGGCGCCGGCGGGATTGTGCGCGGCGTCGAGCAGCACCCGCTTCCCGCCCGGCGTCTCCAGCAGTTGCAGACGGCCTGGCCAGCGCACGTCGCGCAGGCCGGCGGCAACCGCGCGTGGCCCGATCGGGATATCTCGCGCGAGTTCCTCGACGAGACGAGCCGCGACGAGCGCATTCGGGATCTGATGCGCGCCGCGAAGGCCCAGCGGGATCCACCCGTATTCGGCGCGCGCGGTCGTCAACTTGATGGACGTGCGCCCCTCGGCGGTCCTGGATTCCACTTCGACGCCGTCGTGCGCGTCGACAAGACGCGCGCCGGCCGCCTCGCACATCGAGACAATCACGCCGCGTGCTTCCGCTTCGAGCGGTCCGATGATGACCGGAATGCCCGGCCGGATCACGCCCGCCTTTTCCGCAGCGATGGCCGCGAGCGTGTCGCCGAGATATTGCTGGTGATCGAAGGCGATCGACGTGATGGCGGCCGCGGCCGGCTCCACGCAATTGGTCGAATCGAGTCGGCCGCCCAACCCGACTTCGAGCACCGCCCACTGGACGCCGGCGCGCCGGAACAGCTCGAACGCGATCGCCGTGGTCGCCTCGAAAAAGGTCGGCGGCGCGTCGAGGGCGCCGTTTGCCAGCAGTGTTTCGATGATCTCGCGCGTTTCCTCGATGACACCCGCGAGCGTCGTGGCGCCGACCGGTTGGCCATCGATCGCGAAACGCTCTTCGAGATGAATCAGATGCGGCGAGGTGTAGCGGCCGACTCTCAATCCGGCGGCGCGCAAACTGCAATCGACCATGGCGGTCACCGACCCCTTGCCGTTGGTGCCGGCGATGAGCACGCTCGCGTAGGCCGTCTGGGGATCGCCCAATGCCGCGCAGAGCGTTCGAATGTTCTCGAGGCCGAACTTGATCCCGAACTTTTCGAGAGAAAGCAGGTACTCGAGGGCATTCATACGAGACGGGAGTGCGGGTGAGGGATCTCCTGGATCCCCGTTACGATTCCGCCTGAAGCGTGGGAACTGCCGTCGCCGCTTCGACCGCGTGCTGCCCCATGAAGCGCAGCGCGCGGGCAATGGCGCCCTTCATTTCGCGGCGATCGACGATCAAATCGAGCATCCCGTGCTCGAGCAGAAATTCGCTGCGCTGGAATCCTTCGGGCAGCTTCTGGCGAATCGTCTGCTCGATGACGCGCGGGCCCGCGAAGCCGATCAGAGCCCCCGGCTCGGCGATATTGAGATCGCCCAGCATGGCGAAGCTGGCGGTGACGCCCCCCGTGGTCGGGTCGGTGAGAATCGAGATATACGGAATGTGCTCCTGATCGAGACGTGCCAGCGCCGCGCAAATCTTGGCCATCTGCATCAGAGACAGCGCGCCTTCCATCATGCGCGCGCCTCCCGAGCACGACACGATGATCACCGGCCGGCGTGATGAGAGCGCCCGCTCGATGGCGCGCGTGATTTTTTCGCCGACGACCACGCCCATGCTGCCTCCGATGAAGCCGTATTCCATGGCCGCGACAATCACCTCGTAGCCGTCGATTCTGCCGCTGGACACCACGACCGCGTCCTTCATGCCGGTGGCTTCCATGCTGGCCTTCAGTCGCTTGGCGTACGGTTTGGTGTCGGAAAATTTCAGCGGATCGGTCGACATCAGCCCGCTGTCGTACTCCGTCCACGGACCGTCGAACAACGTGCGCAGCCGTTCCAGCGCGCCCATCCGGAAGTGATACCCGCACTTCGGACAGACGTGGAGGTTTTGCGAGAGATCCTTGTTATAGAGGATCTGGCTGCAGCCGGTGCACTTGACCCAGAGGCCTTCGGGAACGCGGCTTGGCTTCTCCGGATCGGCGGCAATCGGCCTGCGCGCCTTTTTGAACCACGCCATATCGAAAGACTCTATCAGACATCGGTTCGCCGGGCCGAACGCTCCTAGCCCGTTCGCGGCACGTAGTACCGCGTGCCTCGCCCCATCGTTTTGATCTGTTTGACGAGCGCCGCCAGCGCTTCGTCGTCGTCTTGCGGCCGGAACTCCGAGCTTTCGATCACGAGCAGCGACGTGGCCGAGTAGTGGAAGAAGAAGTGATGATATGCCTCGTTGAGCTCGCGAAGATAGTTCTCATCGGGAAGGAGAACCGGCCGCTCCGGATCCTTTTCGCGCGCGCGTAACCGTTTGATCAGCACGTCGGTCGGCGCCTGGAGGTAAATCACCAGATCCGGCGCGGGCACGTCCTGCGCGAGCAGGTCGTAGAGGCGCTGATAGATGAACAGCTCGTTGTCGTCCAGGTTGAGGTATGCGTAGATGCGATCCTTCTCGAAGATGTAATCGCACACGGTGACCTGCGAGAACAGGTCGGCCTGCCGGCGCTCGACGAGCTGGCGATGGCGGTTCAGCAGATAGAAGAGCTGCGCCTGGAGCGCCGCCCCGGGACGGTCGGCGTAGAAATCGGCGAGAAACGGATTGTCGGGATCTTCCCGCACGATCGACGCGTCGAGGCGCGCGGCGAGCCGTTCGGCCAATGCGGACTTGCCAGCGCCAATCGGACCGTCGATTGCGATGTAGTGGAAGTCCAACGTGCGGAGAAGTATATTCGGATCCTCATGCGCCGCGTGCTCCTCGCTTTGTCGCTGGCCGCGCTTGCCGCCGGATGTGCCAGCGCACCTCCGGTCGTCTCGGCACCGCCGTCCGTTCCCTTCGAGACAAAGATGGCGTGGATTCTCCGGTTCGAAGACGCGCGAATCCTCCGCGATCCGTTTGCGCCCGTTGCACCGCCGCCGATGACGGGTGCCGGCAAGACCACGTTCGTTCCGGCTCCGCCCCCGCCGCCCGATCTCATCCGTCTGCTGACCGACTCCGAAGCCCGCATCCGCCGGCGCGCCGCGCTCGCGGTCGGGCGCGTCGGGCTGACCGAGGCGGCGCCGAATCTGATCGCGGTGCTTCGAGCCGACTCGGATCCCGAGGTGCGGCAGATGGCGGCGTTCGCGCTCGGCCTGCTGGGCGACAAAACCCAGCCGCCGATTACCGACGCGTTGCGACAGGCGCTGGCGGATGCGTCGCCACTCGTCTCGGGACGCGCCGCAGAAGCCCTGGGGCTCGTCGGCGACGCCGCGTCGGCGCCCGACATCGGGCGGATGGTGGCGGCCAACCTCGGCGCGGTCGCCGCCTTGACCCCTGATGACCATGTCGACAATGTCGACAACCGCACGCCCCTCGATCCCGCCGCAGCTGCCTTCCGGCTGGGCGTCTACGCGCTGGCCAGGCTGAACGCCTACGATCCGCTGGCCTCAGCCGTGCTCTCACCCGACGGCCAACCCCGCGTGCAATGGTGGCCCGTGGCCTACGCGCTCCAGCGTCTGGAGGACAGGCGCGCGCTGCCCGCGCTGCTGGCGCTGGCGAAAAGCGACGGCCTATACACACGAGCGTTTGCCGCCCGAGGGCTTGGCGCCATCAAGGATCGATCGGCCGTTCCGGTGTTGTTGCCGCTGGTGACCGCAACGCCGGGACTCGGCGAGGTGAGGGGCGCCCCGGTCGAAGCCATCCGCGCGCTTGGCCAGATCGGCGATCCACGCGCCGCCCAGCCGCTGCTTGCGATCGTTCGCAACCCGGCCGCCAATCCCATGGTGCGAGCCGAGGCGATCGTGGCCGCCTCGAACGTGGGCGTCGATACCACGCAGGACCTGTTCGTCGATTTGCTCGGGGATCGGTCGCCCGTGGTGCGCGCGGCCGCGCTGCAGGCGTTTGCCAAAGGGGACGATGACACGTTCATGACCGTGCTGTCGGGCCTCGATCCAGATCCCAGTTGGAGCGTCCGCGCGCAACTGGCGGCGACGCTCGCGACAAAGGATCGCGATCGCGCGCTTCCGCGGCTCACGCAAATGCTGAAGGATCCCGACACGCGGGTCATTCCAGCCGTGCTGACCGCCCTGACCAAACTGAAAGCGCCGGACGTCGCGCGCACGCTGATTCAGGCCCTCGGCACCGACGACTTCGTCGTCCGCACGTACGCAGCCAACAATATCGCCGAGCTGAAGCCGGACGGCGCGGTTGAACCGCTGATAGCCGCGTTCAAGCGCGCTCAGGGCGATGGGCCCTACTCGGCGCGCGCCGCGGCCCTGGCGGCGCTGGCCGGATACGGCGCCACCGTGGCCGTGCCCACATTGCAGTCGGCGTTGGCCGACAAAGACTGGGCCGTGCGCGTCCGCGCGGCCGAGCTGCTGAAAACGCTCGACCCCGCGTCGGATGCCGCGCACGCCATCAGGCCGGCACCATCGGGCCGCGCCGTGCGGTACGACACGCCATCGCTGGTGAATCCCGCTGTTTCGCCGCACGTGTTTTTCGAGACGGACAAAGGCACCGTCGAGATCGAGCTGGACGTATTGGATGCGCCGCTGACGTGCGACAATTTCGTCGCGCTCGTCGGCAACGGGTTCTTCGAGGGATTGGCGATTCATCGGCTCGTCCCGGATTTCGTCGCGCAGGGTGGCGATTCCCGGGGCGACAGCGAAGGGGGGCCGGATTACACCATTCGCGACGAGCTCAATCAGGAGGCATATCTCAGAGGAACCGTGGGTATGGCGCTCGACTGGCGAGACACGGCCGGCAGCCAGTTCTTCATTACCTACGGTCCGCAGCCGCAGCTCGACGCGCGCTATACGGTGTTCGGCCGCGTGATTTCGGGCATGGATGTGGTGGACAAGCTCACGCAGGGAGATGTGATGCGGCACGTCAGGGTGTGGGACGGAACGGGGGGAGCGCCCTGAAAAGTTAAAAGTGAAAAGTGAAAAGTTGAAAAAGTTAAAGAGCGCGGCGTCGGCTCGAATAGCGGCCGCTCGCAGTGCCATAAGCCGCAGTGAAAATTGCGCACAGCTGTTTCGCCTCGGACATGAGGACAGGGTTGCTCGCGATGTGGCCGTCCCGCATGTACTCGAGCCAGTAGACAGATTCATCCACCTCTTCGAGAACTAAGCCAAGTTTCGCCGCAAACTCCTTGCGAGACCTGCCTCGTTTCGCGGCGCGATAGTTCGCAGCCACTGAACTGGACGCTCTGAGAAATTGATCGCCCGCTACATGTGCTTCTTCGGTGTTGGGCAGGTGGCGATAGAACTCGAGGGCGTCGAGGGCGAACTGTTTCGTCCGTTCGAGCAAATCGGCCGCGTTCTGAGGGTCAGGCACCCGCAGCGACAATGCATCGCCCATGCCGCCGGAGACCCCCGGCGATACCGAACAAATCACAGCCTAAACGGAGCCTAAACGCCCTGCAGGATGTATTTTCCGCCCTTGACTTTTTACTTTTGAGATTTAACTTTTTACTTTCGAGATTTAACTTTTGACTTTCAACTTTTGAACGGGGTAGACAGGGAGGCCACCGGGGCGGCCCCCCTGTGGAGGCTGCTATCGCTTCTTGCCGCCTTTTTTCTTGCCGCCTTTTTTCGCCATTCCGAACTTCCCCCCTCTCCTGCGTAAGGTTGCGAGAACCGTTCAGCGCGTTACCGCGTCGCCTCTGCCGCCTGGCACGTCAGCTTGCGCGTAACGGAACGGCTCGCCTCGGTGCTAACTCTCTTTTGCGAAGAGAGAGAGCGATCATAAAAAAAGAGGGGGTGCGTTTTTGAGCACCCCCGGAACCGGTGGGACGGCTGCTTACCGCTTCTTGCCGCCCTTTTTCTTTCCACCCTTTTTCGCCATTCTTCCTCCTTGAAGTTAGAACGCTCAGCTGAAAAGCCGGATCCGAGGCCTCACTAGGGGTGGTCTGAGCCGCCCACCCTCATACAAGATGTAGATTATGGATGAGAAAAGCTTGAAGTCAAGCACAAAAGTGATCTATAGGACGAAATTCTCGCCCCCGATCACCGGCACGCGCGTCCAATCGGCGTTCTCGCGATGCCCTCACGCACCTTCGCACCGAGATGGAGTCGATCGTCGGTGGGAATCGCCGCAAGCCCACTGCGATATGCCGTCACCGCCTCATCTCTTCGTCCGATGCGATCGTAGACGACGCCAAGTCGATAGTACGCGCGCGCGCCCGCCGCATACGGGGCCGCTGGCTTGAGCGCAATCACCGCGTGCAGCTGCTCGATGGCGCTCGCGCTCTCGCACAGAAGGTTGAGTTGATCGGCCATACCAAGACGCGCGTCGACCTCGGCAATGGCCGGGTAGGCGACGCGTCCTTCGCGCGATGCCTCGAGCAGCGCACGATAGGTCTCGAGGCTTGCCTGCGCGGCGTGGAGGTTTTCGCCCTGAATCGTCGCCAGGCGCAGCGCGAATAGCGGGTTGTGCGGATAGCGCCTGTGCAGCCCTTCCGCGAGCCGCAGCGCGTCCATCGGCCGGTTTTCGTACCAGAGATAGATGAGGTGCAGCTGGTAGTCGGCTTCGCCGCTGAGCAGCATGCCCTGGGTCTGGGTCTGCTGCATCTCCCGCAGGCCGCCCGCGCGGTCGCCGCCCGGCAGAAACAGCAGCCAGCCCAGTATGCGCGCCACCCGTGGCGCGATGGCCGCGTAATAGTGATAGAGCCCCAGGCCGAAGTACGCATCCTGCAGCGTGGGATCGAGCTTGACCGCCTGCTGCAGCGCATCGTGGATCCGTTTGCCGTCGCGCGCGGCCGCGAACACGTCTCCGCGCATGTCGCGCAGCAACACGCGCGTACCGTAGGCGCCCCCCAGGTAAAACCAGGCTTCGGCGCGCTTGGGCTCGCGCGCGACCCAGCCTTCGGCGGATGCGATCGCGGCGTTGGCCTGCCTCAGGACCGCCTGATCGTGGCCGGTGTTCTCCGGGTCGAAGAGCAGCTGCCAATATTGGGAGACCGCTCGGAGCACCTCGCAACTCGTCGGAGGCGCAGGCCCGCACGCCCGCTGTAGCTGCCCGTCGATCTGGTCGAACTGCGCATCCAGAATCAGGTCGTAAGCTTTTGCCAAAGGGTCGGGCGCCGTGAGTCCCGCCGCATGAAGGGCCGGCGTCAGCGCGATCGTCACCGCGAGCATCGACGCCGGAAAGGGGCGCCGCATTACACGCTCGTTTTCAGGTGCTGTTTTTCCGCGTGACGCTCCTGGGCGAGCGTGATGAGCCGGTCCAGCAGGGCAGGATAGGAAAGGCCGCTGGCGGCCCACATCTTCGGGTACATGCTGATCGTGGTAAACCCGGGGATCGTGTTGATCTCGTTGACGAAGAGCGTTCCCTGTTTGCCGTCCATCAGGAAATCGACGCGCGCCATGCCGGCGCCGTCCACGGCGCGAAAGACTTCAATCGCCAGGCGCCGTACTTCCGCCGTTTGCGCGGGCGAGAGCTCGGCGGGAATCACGGTTCGCGAGTCTTCATCGAGATACTTCGCCTGGTAGTCGTAGAACTCCCGCGACGGCAGGATTTCGCCCGGTACCGACGCCTCCGGCGTGTCGTTGCCGAGCACCGCGCATTCGATCTCGCGCGCGTGCGGCACCGCCGCTTCCACGACGATCTTCCGGTCGTAGTCGGCGGCCAGCTTCAGCGCGGCGCCCAGCTCGCCGCCGTGTTTCACTTTTGAAATGCCGACGCTCGAGCCAAGGTTGGCGGGTTTGACAAAGATCGGAAAACCCAGGCTGGACGCGATGTCCGACTCCACGGCCTCGGGCGTCGCCAGCCAGTGCCGGCGGAGCACCACCAGGTAGGGCGCCATAGGCAATCCCCGCGCTGCGAAGACCAGTTTGGCGACGGCCTTATCCATTCCCACCGCCGAAGCCAGGACGCCGGCCCCGACGTACGGAACGTTGGCGAGTTCGAGCAGGCCCTGAACCGTGCCGTCTTCGCCGTAGGGGCCGTGCAACACGGGAAACACGATGTCGAGGCCGAGACCCGTGATCTTCGAGCCCCCGTCGAACGTGAGAATCTGTTCGTCGCCGGGATGCGCCAGCAGGTGCGCCTCGCGGCCGCCGCGGCCGAGTCGCGCCGGATGCAGCCTGGCCTGCTCGATCACCTCGGCGGCCGAGGACGACAACGGCAGCCGATCGGCGATGATCCATCGGCCGTCTTTCTCGATGCGGATCGGGATCGGGTCGTAGCGCTGCTTGTCGAGGTTCTGAAACACGGCGGCGGCCGATGCGATTGAGACTTCGTGCTCGCCCGATCGGCCGCCGTAGATGATGCCCACGCGAAGTTTCTTCACGACCTACTAATATACCTGCGTGTTCCACTTTCAGGTCACGCACACGAGCGGCGCGGCGAGGCGGGGCGTCATGCGCACCGCGCATGGCGTCATCGACACGCCGGCGTTCATGCCCGTCGGCACACAAGGCGCCGTGAAAGCGATGACGCATCGCGATCTCGACGCGCTCGGCGTACAAATCATCCTCGCCAATACCTATCATCTTTACCTGCGGCCCGGCGCCGATCGGATCGCCCGCCTGGGCGGGCTGCACTCGTTCATCGGCTGGGACAAACCGGTCCTGACCGACAGCGGCGGCTATCAGGTGTTCAGCCTGGCGGCGCGGAGAACGGTGCACGAGGAAGGCGCGACGTTCCGTTCGCATCTCGACGGAAGCGAGCACCTGCTGACGCCCGAGAGCGCGGTGGACATCCAGGCGCGGCTCGGATCCGACATCTCGATGGTGCTCGACGAGTGCGTCGAGTATCCCGCCACGTACGAGCGCGCGCGAGAATCGCTGGAACGCACCCTGCGCTGGGCGCGCCGCGGCCGCGATCGCTTCCTCGCGCTGAAGCAAGAGGCGCCGTACCCCTTTTCCAATCCGGGGCAGGCGCAGTTCGGCATCATTCAAGGCGGCACGTTTCCCGATCTCAGACGAGCGAGCGTCGAAGAGACGCTGTCGATCGGGTTCGAGGCCTTTGCGATCGGCGGCCTCGCCGTCGGCGAGTCGCTTCCCGAAATGTACGGCGTCACCGAAAGCACCGCATCGCGCCTCCCGGTCGATCGTCCCAGGTATCTGATGGGCGTCGGCACGCCGGTCGATCTCATCGAGTGTGCCGCAAGAGGTATCGATATGTTCGATTGTGTGCTGCCGACGCGAAACGCTCGAAACGGCCAGCTCTTTACGAGCGAGGGCCGCCTCAACATCAAGAATGCGGAGTTTGCCGACGACCCGCGTCCACCCGATCCCTCATGCAGCTGCTACACCTGCCGGCACTTTTCCAGGGCATACCTCCGGCATCTTTTTCAGGCCGGCGAGATGACGGCGGCGACCCTTAACACGTTGCATAATCTCCACTTTTACCTTGACACCATGAGTCGAATCAGAGAGGCTATAGTGTTTGCCCAACTGGAGGAGCTCAGGCAGAGGTTTCGCCGGATCTTTCCCGCCCAGCCGGCGGATTCCGCGTTCCGGAGATGATTCACAATACCCATGAGTGACGGCCTGGTGAAGTTTGTCCTGGCGATGGGCACGGCGCCGGCCCCAGGGGTGAACCCCTACGTTCAGCTCATCCCGATCGCGCTGGTCTTCGCCATCTTCTATTTCATCATTCTGTTGCCGACCAAACGGAAGCAGAAAAAACTGGAAGAATTTCTCAGCAGCCTCAAGGTTGGGGACCGGGTCGTGACGACCGGCGGCATTTACGGATCGGTCACCAAGATCAGCGAGCAGTCCGTGCAGCTACAGGTGGCCAACAACGTCCGGATCGAGGTCGCCAAGGCGTCGATCGGCGGCTACCAGGGGCAGGAACGATTGGCCGAGGGCAACCCATGAGTCTGCGCGCGAAAATCATCACCATCCTCTCCGTCTTCGTGGTGTTCTTCGGGATCGGCGTCTATCCCATTCTCGCCGCGCGCTACAGGCTGCCGGCGCCGCAATGGTTGATGGCGCACCAGTTGAAGCTCGGCCTCGACCTCAGAGGCGGCGTTCACCTGGTGCTGCGCGTGCAGACCGACGATGCGCTGAGGGTGGAGACCGAACAGGAGATGTCGCGGCTCCAGCAGGAGTTGAAGACGCGCGGCGTGCCGGCGGCCGTCGCGCTGGTGGATGTCACTCACTTCAAGGTCGACGGCGTGCCGCCGCCCCAGGATCAGGCGTTCCGTCAGGCCGCTGCGCAGGAGGCGGTGAATTTCGATCGCAACTCCGGCATCAACGGGAGCTACACGTTCTCGATGAAGCCGAACATCGTCGTGCAGCTTCGCGAGGAATCCGTCACGCAGGCGCGCCAGACGATAGAGCGGCGCGTCAACGAGCTGGGCGTGACCGAGCCGAGCATTGCCCAGCAGGGCTCGGATCAGATTCTGGTGCAGCTGCCCGGCGTCACCGACGTCGATCGCGCGAAGGAGATTATCGGATCGCCCGGCATGCTCGAGCTCACGCTGGTGGAGCAGGGCCCGGCGGTGACCAAGGACGATTTGCTGCGCGCCACGGGTGGCCAGATCCCCGCCGACATGGAACTGCTGAGCGGTGCGCCCGAGGCCGCGCCGGGCGGCGGGGCGGCCGGGGCGGCCGCGACGTTCTATCTCGTGCGGCGCGTGCCGGCGGTGACGGGGCACGATTTGCGCAGCGCGCGGCCCGAGCTCGACGAGAACAATCAGCCCGCTGTCGGCTTCACGCTGAACGGCAACGGCGCGGCCGCCTTCTCGCGCGTGACCAGCGAAAACGTGGGGCGCCATCTCGCGATCGTGCTCGACAAAACGGTGCAGTCGGCGCCCCGCATCGAGTCGCGCATCAGCGATCAGGGGCGCATCAACGGGAGCTTCACGCAGGAAGAGGCGGCGAACCTCGCGCTGATTCTGCGCTCCGGCGCGCTGCCGGCCACGCTGACGTACCTCGAAGAGCGCACGATCGGCCCGAGCCTTGGCGCCGACTCCATCCGGTCAGGTGTGCTGGCGTCGACCATCGGGTTGCTGTCGATCACCGCCTTCATGCTCTTCTACTACCGGCTGTCGGGCGTGAACGCGATCATCGCGCTGATCTTCAACCTGGTGATCCTGCTCGGGCTGATGGCGTATGTGGGCGCCGTGATGACCTTGCCCGGCATCGCCGGCTTCGTGCTGACGATGGGGATCGGCGTCGACTCCAACGTGCTGATCTTCGAGCGCATCAAAGAAGAGCTCGAGGCGCAACACGGGGTGCGCGCGTCGATCAACGCGGGCTTCAACCGGGTCTTCTGGACGCTGTTCGACACGCATATCGCGGCGCTGATCTCGGCCGCATTTCTGTTTCAGTTCGGCACCGGACCCATCCGCGGATTCGCCGTCACGCTGGCGTTCGGTCTCGCGTCGAACCTGTTCACGTCGATTTTCGTGTCGAAGACGCTCTTTGAGATGGAGCTGTCCCAGCGCAAGGTCGTCGCCCTGAGCATCTAGTGATGTCCATTTAGCCATGCATATTTTCCACAACACCCACTACAACTTCCTGAAGTACCGGTGGCCGGCCATTGCCGTCTCGTGGATCATCATCCTGGCCGGCGTCCTGGCAATCTGGATCAAAGGCATCCCGCAGGGCGTGGAATTCGCGGGCGGGACCGTGGTCATCACGCAGTTCGAACAGGCGGTGAGCGTGCAGCAGGTGCGCGCCGCGCTCGACAAGACCTTCCCCGGCGGAGATGTGGTGGTGCAGCAGTACGGCGACCCGGCGCAGCATCAGGTCATGGTGCGCGTGCCGCACGTCGGCCAGGAATCCGGCGGGTCGCTGAGCAAGACAGAGGATCAAATCAAGGCCGCGCTGTCGCAGTCCGGCATCGGCAGCTTCAAGGTCGTCGGGACCGAGATCGTCGGGCCGATCGTCGGTCAGGAGCTGAGGCAGAGGGGGCTGTCTGCCACCCTCCTGTCGCTCGTCGGCCTGCTGATTTATCTCGGCGCGCGTTTCCAGTTGAGCTTCGGCGTCGGCGCGGTCGTCGCGACGATCCACGACCTGCTGATCACGCTGGCGTTTCTGGCGTTCTTCCGCTACGACATGAGCTTGAACGTGATCGCCGCGATTCTCACCATTACCGGGTTTTCGACCAACGACACCATCGTCATCTTCGATCGAATCCGCGAGAACCTGCGCGCGATGCGGCGCGATAAACTCGAGCACGTCATCAACGTGTCGATCAATCAGACTCTCGGCCGGACGGTGATCACGTCGGGTACGGCGCTGCTCACCGCGCTGGCGCTGTTCTTTTTCGGCGGAGAAGTGCTGCACGGGTTCGCATTCACGATGATCATCGGCATCATCACGGGCACCTACTCGAGCGTGTTCATCGCCGCCGCGATTGTGAGCTTCTGGCGGGGCTCCGGCCCTCAGCGCGCCGCCGCCCATGCGCCGGGGTCGGCCGCGGCTGCTGTGCCGTCCGCGGCGAGCCGGTCCAAACAGCGCAAGGCGCGCGCGTCCTAGCCGTTCCGTTCGTCGCGTGAATGTGATTTGCATCGCGCTCGGTTCGGCGCTCGTTGCGGCCATCGCCGCGGGATGGGTGCGCGGGTGATCCAGTGGCTCCGCCGGCGATTCGTCGCCGGATTCTTCGTGATGGTGCCGCTGGTCGTCAGTTTGCTGGCGCTCGTGTGGATGTTCCATGTCATCGACGGGCTCACGGCGCCGGTGTACCGAAGCGTGTTCCATCAGCCCGTGCCGCCGCCGGGCCTCGGTATTCTCGCCACCGCCGCGGCGATTCTGGCGGTCGGCATCGTCGCGACGAACATGTTCGGCAAGCGTCTGCTGCAGCGCGTGGAAGGCTATCTGTTGCGCGTGCCGGTCTTCCGCACGATCTACGCGCCGATCAAGCAGCTGGTGCTGGCCTTTTCCCCGGACAGCGAATACGGGTTCAAGCGCGTCGTCATGGTGCGCACGCCCGCGCGCGGAATCGTGCTGGGGTTTCTCACCAAGGAATTCTCGATCGAATCGGCGGGGAAGGTGGAGCCGCTGGTGGCCGTGTTCGTGCCGACCAACCATCTGTATCTGGGAGACATCGTCATCTGCCCGCGCGATGAGGCGTTCTTTCCCGAGATGTCGGTCGAGGAAGGGATCCGCGTGTTTCTGACTGGCGGCATGACGTTGCCCACGCGTCTCAAACAGGATTTTTCTGATAAGGTGACGGGGAGATCATGATGCAGTCGTGCGTGAAGCCGCGAAGGGGACGACGGGTCCTCTGGATGGCCGTGGTGTGTCTCGTCGTGTTGGCCGGCACCGCCAACGCAGCCATGCGGCAGCCCGATCGGGCCCCGGTGCAGCGCGAAGCGGGCGGTGAAGCCAACCTGGTGCTGCCGGATCTCGGCCAGGTGGGTGTTCTCGGCGTGAATGCGAGAACACTGCTGACGGGCGGCATCGGCGTGTGCGCGCTCGGATTGATGTTCGGGCTGATGACGTTCAGGCGGCTGAAGCGTCTGCCGGTGCATAGAGCGATGCTCGAAGTGTCCGAGCTGATCTACGAAACCTGCAAGACCTATCTCACCACCCAGATTCGATTCATCGGGATTCTGTGGCTGTTCATCGGCGCCATCATGGTGGCGTACTTCAAGTT
>DASZHO010000124.1:0-45475 GCA_035937795.1 Vicinamibacterales bacterium
GTCCTGTAGTCCCCAATATATTCAACAAAGAGATCGCCCTGCGATCCAAACCCTCGCTCGACGACGAACGTCGGCTCGACGTTCGGACTGTTCGCGTCATGGGCCGTCGACCAGGTCACGGTGAGCATCCCGTTGAGAGACCAGTCCTCGGCAATTGTCCGTGACCATGGGAATTGAGCGTACGGGCTGTAGACCTTTTCACCGCTGCTCTTGCCGCTCACCGGGAATCCAAGGCCCCCAACCGCTGAGAGGCTGAATGAGCGTTGCCCGATAAAAAGTTGACGCTTAACCGAGACGACGAGATCCGATAGTCCCGATGAAGCAAGGCCATGGAAGGTGGCGAAATAGTTGGGTACATCGACAAGGACCTCCCCACAATGGTACACGCCAAAACGGACGCGAGTCTCGGACCCGTCGAGGATCTGTGAACCCTGACGGACCGCCCAATTAATCCCATTTTCCATCTGCAGACTTCCGTAGGGAATCACCAAGCTGGAATTCGTCGTATCGGGTCGGTCCGTTTCGATGGCGTCCGTGCGGGCGGGACACTCGGCCGCCCACGCGCCAGACGGCCAGACCAGCAGCGCGGCAACGAGGAACGCCCTGGCCAGGGTGCGCTGTTCGCCGCGTAAGAGGGCAAAGTCTCTGTCCAAATTGTTCACGTTCGACGGATTCGCAGGACGTCCCTGGGCTGCGGAACCCTGGACATTGACACCTTCGCCGCGGGTCGCTCCCGGTGTCGCGACAATGTTACACAATTGCGCCGGCGACGAAGGCGGCCTCGTGACCCACTGAGCACGAGCGCGTCAGTTTCCTGGTTGGTCAGCAACTCGGTTGGTTTGCCAAAGGTAGTCGCACGTGATCCTGCGCAGCAGCGACGCTGGAAAGTACGGTCAGTTACGCGAATCGTTCGTAATGTATCTGAGTCCCGCGAATTTGCGCCGCGCGCAAGGTGTCGATGACTGCCTGCATCATCGGCGGCGGGCCGCAGACGAATACCTCGCGATCCCGCGCATCGGGAACGAGCCTCGCGAGCATCACCGCATCGATCCGACCATGTTCGTGTCCATCGGTCACGTCGTCGGATTGAGACAGGATGAAGTGGCAGTCCGGGGTCAATCTGCGCAGTTCTGAAGCGAACACGAGATCCCTGGCGGTCCTGACCGCGTAGAGCAGCACAATGTCCCGATGCGCGCCAACGAGAGATTCGATGAGCGCCCGAATCGGCGTGATGCCAATGCCACCGGCCACCATGAGGTACTTATCGCGGCGCGAGGTGCTGGCGGTGAACCTGCCCAGCGGCCCCTCGATCAAAGCAGCGGTGCCCGGCGTCAGTTCGTGGATTCGACGGGTGAAGTCACCGACGGCTTTCACGGATACTCTGACGAATTGACCATTCGGCGCCGCCGAGAACGAAAAGGGATGCGGAGCCCAAAGACCTTTCGATAAGAACGCTACGTTGGCGTATTGCCCCGAACGGAAGGTGAATCGATCGAGGCGACGGCCCGTTAGATAGACCGAGCAGACATCGTCGCTCTCCCGGACGATCTTGTCGATACGGAACCGGTGTCTGGCAAATCCGAGGATCGGCCGGCCCGCACGGAACACGGCGACACAGCCGATCGTGAAGGCATACAACGCGACCCAGTACCAGGCCAGCCACCGCTGACCGGTTAGTTCTGCTCCGTTGAACTGGTGGAGCAAGGCGAATCCCACGGCGGCATACATTGCGAGGTGGCTGACGTGCCACGCCTCGTACGTCAGTCGGCGCCTGAGGATGGGCGTCGACAGCGTCGCGGCACCGACAATGACGACCATGGCGATCACGGCCAGCCAGACGTACGGCCAATTCCGAACGATCTCCATGAATTGGTCGCTGAGGGACGTGTGATGTCTGCGCGCATATCCGAAGACGAGTAACGTGGGATGAGCGAGAATCACGGACCCGATCACAAACCCCAGGCGCCGATGCCAACGGAATAGCCGGTCGCACCCGACGGAGGCCTCAATCCAGGGCAACCGGCTGACAAGGGTTAGCTGCAACAGAACCGCCGAGCTGACCAGGAGCCCGACCAGCCGACCGAGTGCCACCGCGAGAGCGCCTGGGTGGCCACCTAAGAGCAGGCCACCGGACACGTGCCACCATGCGGCGCCAACCACCGAGGCGTGGAGCACACAAGCCGTTCCGAGCCATTGCGCTGGCGTGACGCCGCGCAAACGGAGACTCGGCGGAGGGAAGGGTCTCCTACACACGGCTGGCCAGCTTGGGGGGCCCATCGTCTCGCGAACCACGGCGCCGGTTAACTGCGTCCTCACAGGATTGAGCAGGGCAGCGTTCCGATCAGGGATAGACCAGTGCCCGCCCTAGTAAGGTTGCGAGGTCCTGCTGCCACTGCATCCCCACGCACTCAAGCCGAGTGCGACCACGGCAGGTACTGCCACAAATGCACGCATGTTGGCGTTCGCCTTCTTCATGTAGTGCAGACCGAGCGAGTAGCGGAGATATTCCCAGCACACTGAAGGCGTGACTGGAATAACTGCGTGATGAATCGAATCTAGGAAGGTACGGAAACGCGTTGCTCCAGGGAGACAGCCATGAGACTTCGATTGGGTGTGTGCGGGTTATTGCTCTCGGTCGCTTCGACCGCCAACTCAGGGGAGCGACTGACGATCGCGGTGTCGCCGATGAGCTCGTTTGCGCCGACAAACCTTGCAGTCCGAGTTCACGTGACGCCCGATGCTGCCAATCGCGCGCTGGAAGTCGCGGCCGACTCCGGCGCGTACTTTCGCAGCAGCCGGATTCAGTTGGATGGTCAAGACGCTCGAACAACGATGATGTTGGAGTTTCGCAACGTTCCCGGCGGCGACTATGACGTCCGCGCGACCCTCATCGGCAGCGGCGGCCAGGAGCGCGGCTACGCGCACCAGCTGGTACGGGTCATCCCCTCGGCGGCCGACGAACAGTAGAAGGGGCACCATCGAAGAAAGGGCCGGCACGTCGCGCCGGCCCTGCCACCACGCCTCCGCTGCGAGTGCTACAGGCGGAATACGAGACTGGTTACGAAATGCTCTTCTTTGATGGTCGTGCCGCTGTTGCGGATCGCGCGGAAGTTCCCTTCGAACCGCACGGCCCACTTCGCCAGGACGCCGATATCCACACCACCTCCCGGCTGGATCGCCAGGTGAGTCCCGGAGGATTCGATGTTGTCCACCACCGCGTTTGATACGGCGGCGCCAACCAGTACCTGCCCGAACAGCGCGACCCTCCGTATTGGGCGCACGATGTACCGAGGCCCCGCAACAAACGCGTGCACGTGCTGAGGCACGTCAGTCGGGAGCGACGCCTTCTGAGTGTCCGTGCCGATCTCGCCGACGACGTCCAGCCACGATGTCACTGCCCCCGACACCGACGCGAGAGCGCCCTGGAAGTTCTGCGACGTCGCCGGGTCGCGCAGGAACGAGTATCCGCCGGCGATCTCAAACTTTCCGTCCTCGGCCGCCATTGCCGGCGCGGCCATCGCAAGGCACGACACGACACACAACCCACACCACACACGTCTCATACGATGATTCCTTTCTGACGGTTAAGAAAAGCGTCCACGCTGATCAGCAAGTGGTCGGAGTGGCAGCGACGCTGATCAGCGCGGCCTTTATTTGGCCATCGCCGCTGCCACAGAATTCAGAACACGCAATCTCATATCGGCCCGGCGGCGGCGCGATGACTGGCTTGCTCACCGTGACCTGCACCTCACGCACGGGGCGAGCGGCCGCGTCATGCGACAGGACGACGGCCGCCAGCATCAGTCCGAACCACAGAGTGATCGTTCGACGCACGAGGCTCATCCCACCAGGAGTTGCCCGGTCATCTTCGGGTGCAGCGAGCAGTAGTACTTGTAGGTGCCCGCTACATCGAAGGTGTGGGAGAACGCCTGGTCGGTGTCGAGCACCGGCGAGGCGAACTTTTTCTCCGTGCTGACGATGTTGTGGGGCACATCGTCGCGGTTCGTCCAGGTGACCATGGTGCCGACTGGCACCGCCGTGATCGCCGGCGCGAAGCTGAAGTTGTCGACCGCGACCTGCAGCCCGCCGGCGGAGGCGGCTTTCGTCTCGTTCTCGAGCGGCGCATCCGTAATCGCGATGGGATGGTTGATGTCGTGATACATGATTGATGCGAGTCCGAGCATCTTTCTCAGCCGGTCGGCCTCCACCTTCATCGGTCCCGGAGACGGCGCCGACCCGGGCGCCGGTTGCGGAAATGCTGTCGACATCGCCGTGTGAAAAGTCACGTGTCCTTCGACCTTCTGCATGACCTGATGAATGTGGCCGTTCAGCACCGACACCGATCCGAACCGCTTCACGTACGCCAGCGCGCGGGCACTGTCGTCGGTGCCCCAGCCCCACTCGGGATACACCGACCAGAGCGGGATGTGCGCAAATATGACGATCGGCGTGCTGCTCTTGAGGCGCTTCACGTCCTTTTCGAGCCACTCCAGTTGCTCGGTGCCGAGGGTGCCCAGACCGCCGGCTTTGAGATCGACCACGTTGACAAGGCCGATGAAGTGCACGCCGGCCTGATCGAAGCTGTACCAGCCCGCGCCTTGTGTGTTCTTGCCGTATCGTGCGAGGTAACTCTTGCCGTTGTCGTTGAGCACATCGTGCTCGCCGGGCACGTAGAACACCGGCGCGCCGACGCCAGAGAGCTCCTGCTGCAGGGTGTCGAACTCTTCGGGTTTCGATAGGTGCGTGAGATCGCCCGTGTGCAGCAAGAACGACGGCGCCTGTGGCATCGCTTTGATTTTCGCGATGGCCGCCCGCAGCGTCGCCGTGACATCCGGGTTCGCCTCTTTGTTGAAGCCGATGTGGCTGTCGCTGATCTGCACGAAGCGGAGGTCGCCGCCCGCCATGGGCTGCCGCATGCCCGCCATGTGGCCGCGCGCCGCCTGCTCAATCGGCATGCCCTTGAGTACGCCACCTGTCATCGTCCACACGGCACCGGTGCCGACCCAGGCCATGCACTTGAGGAATCCTCGGCGATCCGGTTCCGATTCGTCGTCCTTGTGTTTCACAGGTCTCTCCTTTATCAATCGAACGTTGCCACCTACGGTCGCAGGAACTGAGCGGGAATTCGTCCTTCCTCGCCTTATACAGACCGGGCGTGCCGCGGATATATTCCGAAGGCGGTGCCGGCAGGTGCGGGGAATAAATGCGTCTCGGATGGAGTCTCAGCGCGGCCGCCAGCACCTCGACCTTCTCGATGGTTGGCGGTAGCGGAGGCCGAACCACGCCGTCGTGGCCGGCTCGTCCGCCTCTTTCCCAGATTTGGCCTGCAGTCGAACCCACAGCGCCACTTTCAACGACAGGTGAGACTGCCCGGCGACGTGGTCGATCACGCCGAGGGTACCCGCATCTCGGCCAATATCCGACGGCGATCCCTCGGTCGCGATGCTGGTCTCGTCCCGGTGAAAATATTCCCGAAGCGGAGCCGCAAGACTCCGATGTAACGCGGATGGAATAAAGTCTGGCTCCGCGGTGATTGAGATCCTTGGAACCGAGTTGATGACTCAATGTGTGCTATCCGCCCGCGTCGCTACCGCTGTCGTGGACGGTGAAGGTGCGGACGCTCGATACCGAGCGCCGCACGCCGGCGACTCGTGACCGCTGATTCCGACATGGGTCGCCGGTGGCTGGCGTTCGAAGCCGAGGCGATGCCGCACGTCGATCGGCTGTTCCGCCACGCCATGTGGCTGGAACGAAATCGCGAGGAGGCCGAGGACCTCGTGCAGGAAACGCTGACGCAGGCGCTCCAGTCGTTCCACCGATTCACTCCGGGGACCAACTGTCGCGCGTGGCTGGTGTCGATCCTTCAGCACGTGCGATCGAACCGGCGCCGCGCGCGGGGACGGGTGATCGTCGACTCGAGCATCGAGGAACGGGTCACCAGCACCATGCCGTTCGTGCCGCCGATTCCGGATCGCCTGACCGACGAAGACATGCTGCAGGCGCTCCGGCAGATTCCGGAGCACTATCAGCAAATCATCCTGCTGTGCGATGTGGAACAGATGACGTACAAGGAGATCGCGGCGGCGCTTGGCGTGCCGATTGGCACGGTTATGTCGCGTTTGCACCGCGGACGCGAATTGCTGCGAACCGAATTGATCCGCTACGGCGCCGGACCGGCGGCGGCCAGCCAGAAACGTGAGACGCGTTGATCATGCAGTGCCGCGACGTGCGTGACCTGGCGGATTCGTTTCTGAGCGAGCAACTGCTCGTGGAGACCAACCACGAAATCGTTCGCCATCTCGAGACCTGTCCGGACTGCCGCGCCGACATCGTCGCGCGGCGCGCGCTGCGGGAAAAGATCCGCTCGGCGTTCGTCCACGCCGCGGATCTACGGCCGAGGCCAGAATTGTCCGCCGAGCTGGCCGCGAAGCTCCGGCCCCTCGACGGCCAGATCTCCAGGCGATCGGTGTTGAAATCGTGGTGGGCGCTGGCCGCCGGCCTGGCGCTCGCCGCCGGCGGCGGGCTGTTCGTGCGCGGGTCAGGTTCGCGGTCGCGCCTGGCGGCGCTCGCGCGCGAGGCGGCCGGCGATCACCAGAACTGTGCGGTGAAGTTCAACCTTGCCGAGCGTCCCATTCGGCTCGAAGACGCCGCGCAGCGGTATGGCGGTCCGTATGCGTCGCTCGCGACCTTCGCGCCGCCGCCGGCCGTCGACGGGCCACTGCAGGTTCTGGAGCGCCACTCCTGCGTATACCAGGGCCGCCGTTTCGGTCACGTGGTCTTTCGCTATCGCGGCGCGCTTGCTTCGCTGCTCGTCACCGCGAGTACGCCGCCTGTTGCTCCGGAGCTCGAAACTGACGACGGCCATTTCCGGGTGGCGTCGCTGCCGGCGGCGCGTTACCTCGGCTTTGTCGTCACGGACATCGACAGCCAGCAGACGCTGCGCCTGGCGCAAGCGCTCGCGGATCCGCTGTCCCGCCACCTCGCCTGATGACTCGAATCGGCACGAGGACAAATCCAAGGGCCGACCTGGTGCGCTATGCGGGCTGTGGCTGGTACGCCGCGTCGCCCCAGGCGAGAATCGGATAGAAGATCGGCGGGAGGAACAGCAGCCCCATGGCGAAGCCGCCTCCCTTGCCGAAGTTTCTGGCGAGCGAGAGCAGTACAATGATCAAGACGACGAAATTGACCAGCGGGACGAGCAAGAGCAGGAACCACCACGCGGGCTTTCCGGCGATCTTCAGCAGCACGATCAAGTTGTAGATGGGAACGATTGCAGCCCATCCCGGCTCGCCCGCTTTCGTGAAGGTCTTCCATACTGCGGGGATCGTCACCACAGCCACGAGCAAGTACACGATGCCCTTCCCTCCGACGCCGGCCGCCGAGCCGTCCTGCGACAACGACAACATCATGGCGAGCAGATTCGTCATGGCTCTTCTCCTTCGATCAGGATGCGCATGGCTCTTTCGCCGACGTGGAATGGTGGCTCAGCACATCGATGAGGTTGCTGGCTTCGATTGACAACCGGCGCGACGCAGCTTCGGCGGCGTTCGTGTTCGATTCGGCGCCGATGCGCTCCAGCACGCCCGCCGCTTCGAACAACCGGTCGGCCGACAGATTGCCGGCGGCCCCTTTGAGCGCATGCGCGGCCTCGCGGAGGGCTTTGGCGTTCCGGGACGCCACCGCGGCCTCGATCGCGGCCAGCCGAACCGGCAGATCTTCGAGGAACACCCGAATGACGTCGGTCATCAGCTCGTCGTCTCCGGAAAGCCGCTCGCGCAACGCATTCTCATCGAATGTGACCGCGCGCGCCGCACCCGGAAGAAGCCTTTCGACGGCTGCGAATAACTCTTCGGGTCGAATCGGTTTGGAAACGTAATCGTCCATGCCGGCCGCGAGACACCGCTCCCGATCGCCCTTCAGAGCGCGGGCCGTCATCGCAATGATGGGGATGTGGGCGCCGGTCGTGGCTTCTTTCCGGCGGATCGTGGCCGTCGCCTCATAGCCGTCGACCTCAGCCATCTCGACGTCCATCAGGATCAGATCGAAGTGTTCCTGCTCAAGCCGCTCGATTGCCTCGCGCCCATTACCGGACGTGACCACGAAGTGCCCTCGCTTCTGCAGCAGGCGCGAGGCCACCAGCTGGTTCACCACGTTGTCTTCGGCAAGGAGAATCCGCAAGGACCGTCGCTCCGGCGGCAACAGGTGGCCGGTCAGCAACGGGACCCCGGCCGCAACACGCGTCGAACCGGTCACGCGCAAGACGGCGTCAAGCAGCTCGGCCTCGCCGACCGGTTTTGTAAGGTAGGCCGCCAGACCCAGTGCCCGGCAACGTGCCGCATCGTAGCGGGGTCCACCTGACGTCAGCATCATGATGGTGGCGGCCGACAGCGCCGGATTCCTGCAGATGTCCTCCGCCAGGCGGAATCCCCCGCTGTCCGCTGTGTTGCTGTCGGTCAGCACGACGGCGTATGGCTCGCCCGCTTCGAGCGCCTGCATGAGGATCTTCAAGGCACGACGGCCATCTTCGGCCAGGGTCGGCTTCATGCCCCAGCTCGCGAGGAGACCCTCGAGAATCTGACGATTCGTCAGGTTGTCATCCACCACCAGCACGCGGATCCCTTTCAGTTGACCCATCTCCACACGTTCCACAGATCCGGCAGCCCTGGAAATGCCGAGGCTGGCCGTGAAATGGAATGCGCTACCCTGGCCGGGCGCGCTGACGACCCAGATGCGGCCTCCCATCATCTGCACGAGCTGGCGACAAATGGTCAGTCCCAGACCCGTGCCACCAAAGTGGCGGGTGGTCGAGCCATCGACCTGGGCGAATGCCTCGAAGATGTGCGCTTGTTTCTCAACTGGGATGCCGATGCCGGTATCCTCCACGATGAAGTGAAGGCGCGCGGACTCCTGATTCACACCTAATGGATCCCGCTGCACCCGGAGGTTGACTTCGCCTCGTTCGGTAAATTTCAGAGAGTTGCTCAGCAGGTTGATCAGTACCTGGCGCAGACGGCTCGGGTCACCCACGAGGTCGTCCGGCACGTCGCCTGCGATGGCGCAGTTCAGCTCCAACCCCTTTTCGTGGGCGCGCGGCGCCAACGTCTTCAGCGTCGGCATGATGCTCTCTCGCAGCTTGAACGGGATGGTTTCCATCTCAAGCTTGCCGGCCTCAATCTTGGAGAAATCAAGGATGTCGTTGATGACGACAAGCAGAGAATCGGCTGAAACCTTGACCATCCCGGCGTATTCTCGCTGTTCGGCGCTCAATTCCGTGTCCAGCAGAAGATTCGTCATTCCCAGCACACCGTTCATGGGAGTGCGAATCTCGTGACTCATGTTCGCCAGGAACTCGCTCTTGGCCTGGTTGGCCGCGTCGGCACGCAGCGTCTCGCGTTCCGCTCGCGCCTTTTCGTGGGCCAATTCCGCCGTGCGCGACGAGACGGCCTCCTCGAGTACCCGCTGCGTTCGTCGCTGGCGTAGATTCCGTTGGCGCACGATCAGAAGCACCGCTGCCAGAGGCGTCAAGCCGAACAGGGTGAGGAACCACCACGAGCGCCACCAAGGAAGGCCGATCCGGAAGGCAAACGTGGCCGGCTGTGTGCCCCACGGACCCGAGACATCGCGCGCCTGCACTTCCAGCCGGTAGTCGTGGGGCGGCAACCCGATGAACTGCAGCTCCCGCTGCGATGTTTCCCGCCAGTCTCCGAAAAGCGGTTGAAGCCGATAGCGGAAGAGCAGAGAACTTTCGCGGGCGAAGCTCAGCGCAGAAAAACGCGTCACCAGGGAGTTCGACGTGTAACCGACGGAGAGGTAGCGACCGCTCTCCACGCGTGTCTTGCCCAGCATTAATTCAACGAATTCCACCGCCGGCGCCCGCGCCTGACGCGTTCGCTGGCCCGGCGTGAAACGAGCGAGACCGCTGCTGGTGCCGATCCACACCGTGCCGTCGGGTTCAGCCGCAAACCCTTGCAAATCGCAATCGTCCCAGATCAGCCCGTCGTTATGGTCGTACTGAATCCACCGCGTTTTGTCCCAGACGCGCACGCCTTGATCGGTGCCCACCCAGAGTTGGCCGCGCGCATCGAACCCCAGGAAATAACTCATCTCTCCCCGCAGACCCGCTTCGGCGCCGTAATGGGTCATGGAGAGATGCTCTCCATCGATCCGTATCCGCGTCACGAGGCCGGAGTACCAGTAGCCCACCCAGATCTCGCCGGGTGTGGCTGCAGCAACCGACAGCACGACATCGTGGCGCAGCCCATCGGCTGTGGAAATCCGGCGCCATCGGCCGCCGGACAGCCGGAACAACCCGGCGCTCGTGCCCACCAGGATGTCTCCGCCCGGCCCCTCGACGACTGCCCAGCAGTTCACCGCGGGCACTTCCTCGACGCGACGGAATTGCTTCTGAGACAGCTCGGCGACAAACAGACCTTTCTCGGTTGCCGCCCACACCCGATCCGATCGGTCCAGAGCCAGGGCAAAAGGCGATATGCCTGCCAGCCCTTGCTCCTCTCTGAACCATTCGATTTTTCCAGTTCTGGAATCGATCCGCGCGGCGCCGTTTCGCTCGGTGCCGAGCCAGAGGCTTCCGTCACGCTCCAACCGCACGGCGTGGACCGGCATGCTTGCGACCCGGTGGTCCCGTTGCCAGACCCACCGATCTTCGATCTTCCGCCCGGTGAACAGCCCGGCTTCGGTGCCAGCCAGCACGGTGCCATTGTCGAGAGGCAGGATCTGGTAGATCAGTTCGCTCTCGAGGCCGCTTGCGGACGTGAAGCCTTCCCATTCCCGGTAGCCTCTCCACCTGGCAAGTCCGCGTCCGGCGAGCCCCAGCCAGATCGAATCTTCCTTGTCTCGCAGCACCGAATACACCGGACCCTGCAGACCCTGTTCCTTGCCGACGGTCCGGAAACGCGGCCTTTCGTTGATGGTCAGGCCCTCGACGGTTGGGACGAGCAATCGGCCGCCGGCGTCCACTTCGAACTCGCCTCCTCCAGCGGTTTGTGGAAACCCTGGATTCGACGCGTCGAAGCGCAGGCTTCCGCGGCGCATGACGGCAAACCCCCGAAGGTTGTGTGCCCAGAGATCACCACCTCCATCACGACGGATGCTCATCCATTTTCCGGCTGGAAGGCCGTCCGGCTCGCCGAAGACGGTCACTTGCTCGCCGGTCATCCGGCACAAACGGGTGCCGCAGCCGTACCACACGTCATTGGCCTCCAGAAAAACGCCGTGCGCCTCGGGACCGCCGGCACCAGCAGGCCGGGGTAACCATTGGAGCGCAAGACGGCTCGCGCCGGGCGGTGTTGTCGCCACGATGAGACCTCGGTCCGTCGCGATGAAGGTTTTGTGGTGGCCGTCGAATTGGATGGCACTGTAGCTGTCTACAACAGCGCCCTGCAGGGCGACTGTTTCGAAACGATCCTTTTCTTGCCGGTAGAGCCCGCTTCTATACCCTGCCAGCAAGCGTCCATCCGGGGTCTCGCCGAGACTCAAGACGACATCGTGCGGAAGACCCTCGTCTGGCCCGTAACGCTGAAACCGCTGACCGTCGTAGCGGAAGACGCCATTCTCGGTGCCGGCCCACACAAAGCCTGTCCGATCCTGGAAGAGGACCTTGACGGCGGCATTGGTCAACCCATCCTCCGCTCCGTAGTAGCGGAAACTATATTGCTGCGCCTTCGCGGCCGCCGGCACCGCCAGGCATGCCAGGATGGTTGCGAAATTCAGGACCGAGGCCCAGAGCCCAGGGTGATGTCCAGGAAACAAGCGCACCTGTGAAATGGTGCTTCAAGGAGGGCATGTATTGCGGTGCAATACGGCACACGGTGCAATACGGCACACCGTCGAAAAGGCGTTACGAATCCAGCACTTCCCGAACCCTTCGGAGCAACGCCGCTGCCGTGAACGGCTTATTGAGGAAAGCGATGGTGTCGCTCGCGTAGCCTGACATGTAGAGCACTTTGATTTCCGGACGAGTCTGGGCGAGCCACTCTCCGAGCTCCTGTCCGCTCATACCGGGCATCATCACATCGCTCAGAACGAGGTGGACCGGTGCTCGATGACGCTCCAGCAGGCGCAGCGCCTCCTCGCCTGTGGCTGCCGAAAACACGGTGTAGCCGGCGGGTTCAAGAACACGCTTGGCCAGATTGCGAAGCGCTGCAGTATCTTCCACGAGGAGAATGGTTTCCTTGCCGGAACCGGGCGCGACGGCCGGCTCCCGCCGGTCGATGCCCGCTGCCTCGATCGCTTGCACTTGCGGGAGGTAAATCTTGAAAGTAGTCCCCTGTTCGACCTCGCTACGAACCCAGACGAACCCCTGGCTCTGCTTGACGATGCCGTACACGGTCGACAGCCCCAGCCCCGTGCCCTTGCCCGGGCCCTTGGTCGTGAAAAACGGCTCGAAGATGCGCGCGCGCGTGGCCTCGTCCATGCCGATGCCGGAGTCGCTCACGGAAAGCTGCACGTAGGATCCGGGCGGCACGGCCTCGGGGTGCTGGTGACCGCGACCGTTGTCGATGGTGACCTTCTGCGTTTCAATGGTCAGCCGCCCGCCCTGCGGCATGGCATCTCGCGCATTCACCGCCAAATTGGTAATCACCTGCTCGATTTGCCCGGGATCCGCCCTGACGCTGCACACATCTGGTGACAGCACGGCCACCAGGTCGATGTCCTCGCCGAGTAAGCGCCGGAGCAGACTCTCCATCCCGGCGACCACCGTGTTGAGATTCATCACCCGTCGTTCCAGGGCCTGCTGGCGGCTGAAGGCCGAAAGCTGGCGGGTCAACGCCGCCGCTCGCAACCCGGCGCGGTGAATCTCCTGCACATCCGCGTACATCGGAACGTCTTTGCTGACCTGCTCCAGCACGAGCTCCGCCATGCCATTGATGACGGTGAGCAGGTTGTTGAAGTCGTGGGCGATGCCGCTGGCGAGCAGGCCCACGCTTTCCATCCTCTGCGCCTGACGATACTGGGCTTCCAATTGCAGGCGCTCGGTGACGTCTTCTTTAATCGCAACAAAGTGAGTGATGGCCCCGGAGGCATTCCGGATTGGGGTCACCGCCTGATCCTCGGAATACAGACTGCCGTCCTTCCGGCGATTGATCATCTCGCCGTGCCACGTTCGTCCGGCGAGGATCGTCTCCCAGAACTCTTTGTAAAACGCCTGGGAATGCTTGCCCGACTTGACCAGATCTCGCGGGTTCCTGCCGATGGCTTCTTCGGCGGTGTACCCGGTGAGCTGGGTGAACGCCTGATTGACCCACTCAACAACGCCTGCGGAGTCGGTGATGATGATGGCATCAGCGGCGGCGTGCAGCGCGGCGCCTTCGAGGCGCAGCAACTCCTCGGTTCGTCTACGCTCGGTGATGTCCTCAAATAACGCCAGCACGCCGATGATCTCCCCTTG
The DNA here is from genome assembly GCA_035937795.1 of Vicinamibacterales bacterium. GTDB lineage: Bacteria > Acidobacteriota > Vicinamibacteria > Vicinamibacterales > JAMQPK01 > JAMQPK01. The sequence goes on from DASZHO010000124.1 coordinate 13,409, forward strand.
CTCGTTGCGGTAGGGAACCCTGATGGTATGGACCCACTGCTCCTCGCCAGCCACCGTGTATCGTTCATCCAGGATTTTGATTTTCCCGTCGGACATGACGCTCCGGTCATCGGCCCGGTACCTTTCGGCAAGTTCCGAGGGAAAAAAAGCGAAATCGTCCTCACCCACGATCTGCCTGGGTTCAATGCCCAAATCCAGTGCGTAGCTGGAGTTGCAGAAAACATAGCGAGACTGCCGGTCCTTGACGAAAATGCGGAGCGGGAGATACTCGAGGAGACTACGGTTGAGGATCCCGTTCTGCCGCAGCGCCTCGTCGTTCTCACGTGCCACCGGGCCGGCCTGAAAGCCCGGCCCGGCGCGGCCCAGCGCCAGATGGGCGATGAGGTCGATCGCCTGCTGGAACTCCGCTGACTTGTCGAAAAAGAAATCGGCCCCGGCCCGAAGGCTCGCGGCGCGCCACTGCGGCGCCGGGTCGTTCGTCAGCACGATGGTCATGATCCGCCGGTTATCGGCCCGCAGCGCTTCGAGCACCTCGATGCCTGAGCCGCCGGGCATGTGAATGTCGAGCAGCACCACGTCGGGCCGCGCCGACTGTATGGCAAGGCGGGCCTCGGATGCGCGTGCCGCCGTGTCCACATGCTCGACGCCCTGAAGCGCCGAAAGTACCTCGACGAGACGCTCGCGAACAATGGCCGAATCATCAACAACCAGGACCTTCATGCCGCTCCTTCCTGACCCTGCGATCGTAGGGGGCCAGGACGGGCGTGAACATCAGCCCAGCGCTCTTTACGGTGTAGGTGTTTGTCCTAGACCAGGAGGGGAGCTCAGTCGAGCAGGTGATTGGTGAGGACGTAGTGCATCAGCTCGGCGTTGTTTTTCAGCCGCATCTTCTCGAGAATCCGTGCCCGGTAAGTGCTGACGGTCTTGACGCTGAGCGACAGCCGATCAGCGATCTCGCCGACCGTTTGGCCAGACGCGATGGAGCGCAGCACATCGAACTCGCGATCCGAAAGCGACGCGTGGAGCGGCCGGGCCGCATCGACGGTCAGCTCGGTCGCGAGGCGTTCAGCGATCTCGGGGCTGATGTACCGGCGGCCCGCGACGATCTTCCGGATCGCGTCGATGAGGTCGTTGGGCGCGGCCTCTTTCGTCAGGTACCCTGACGCGCCGGCACGCAAGGCCCGCACGGCGTACTGCTGCTCGGAATGCATGCTGAGGATGAGCACCGGAAGCCTGGGCACCTCGCCCTTGATGTCCTTCAGCACTTCGAGACCGCCGCGACCGGGCAGTCCGATATCCAGGATGACGGCGTCCCATTCGCGCCGGCGAACGAGGTCCAGAGCGTCTTGCGGGGTTGCCGCCTCCATGATCTCCCCGATCTGAGCGGCGTCTGCGAGGGTCTGCTTGAGCCCCTGGCGCACGATCGGGTGATCGTCGACGATGAGAATCCGCAGGCCTTTGCTCACGCCTCCGCCCTGCCGCGCCACGGGATCCGTACGCGGACCGCCGTGCCGGCACCCGCAGCGCCCGAGATGGAGAAGTCGCCGCCGACAAGCAGCGCTCGCTCGCGCATGCCGACGAGACCGATCGATCGGCCACTCGATGCGTCCGCCTGCGCGATGCCAACGCCATTGTCATGCACTTCGAGGATGAGGTCGGGGTCGAGGTGTTCGAGCGTCACCGCCACGCGGGACGCGCCGCTGTGCCTCGCGATGTTGGTCAGCGACTCCTGAAAAATACGGAAGACGGCGGTCGACAAGAGCGGATCGGCCTCAATGTCGTCGACGCTTGCGCGGAGCGCGCAGGAAATGCCGGTGCGGTGCTCGAACTCCTGTGCCTGCCACTCCAAGGCCGCCACCAGCCCGAGATCATCGAGGACGCCTGGCCTGAGCTCGGTGGCGATGCGCCGAACGGTCACCACCGTCTCATCGATGAGCGCCGTCATCGCGGCGAGCTTCGCGAGCGTCGCCGGGGTGTCATCGGGAAGCCTGCGGCCAATCCATCCCACATCCATTTTGAGCGCGGTGAGCGACTGGCCCAAGGTGTCGTGAATCTCGCGGGCAATCCTGGTTCGCTCCTCCTCTCTTGCCATCAGGAGGCCGGCAGTCAAGCGCTGCAGCTGCCCTCGCGACTCCTCGATCGCCGCGTTGAGCACGCGCGCTTCCGCATCAGCCTGCGCGCGAGCATCCAGCATTCTATTCAGCTCGGCTGCGACCGTCGCAACCTCGAGGGGGCCGCTCACCGGCGCCCTGACGTCAAGATTCCCATGCGCCACCGCATGCGCCGTCTCAGCCAGCGCGTTCATCGGGCGCTCGACGGTCCGGTTGAAATACAACGCCAAGGCGGACAAGAGCAGTGCCGCGACGAGCATCGAGAGCACCGTCACTGAAGCCGCTCGAGTGGCTGAATCAGCCCGCTCGATTGAACGAATGCCTTCCAGCCGATTCCACTCGATCATGTCGACCAGCAGTGCGTCGATCTTTTCCGACACTCCCTGAGCCGCCACCGCGCCGTCAAGATCGGCGTAGTTCCCCCACAACGCGACGAGCTCACCAAACTGACGACGGTCGGTATCCTGCGTGATTGTGCCGTCGTACGCTTTCAAATCCCGCCTGATGTCGGCGGCCTTCAGATCGAGCGCCGCGTCGCGCGGCCCCTTGGAGCTGGGGCTCGATACCTCGAGTACACGGTACTGGTTGAAGTCGTTGGCGAACCTGGCGATGGCCGCCGCACCGGGCACGGGATCGTAGGCGAGATGCCGGACGATGGCGTTGAGGTGGTTGAGGGCGAGCAGGGCCCCGATGCTGCAGACGGCTATGAAGGCGACGCCGATGCCAAAACCGACGAGCAACTTACGCGCGGTCCGGACGCCGGGAGCGCGCGGTTGTGACATCGCCTTCGTGTCTGCGAACGTCAAGGTTCGCATTCTTGCATGCTTGCGGTGGGGGTGTCACGTGGGCCGAGTGGCTGGCCGGGCTCTGAGGTCCGGTGTCATCCCTGGGACTTGTCGACTCTCGCGCCTTCGGCGTCTTGGGCGATCTTCGTGGCGTCGTTGGGCATACCATTCTGGTCGAGGCCGGGAGCGTCGGGGCGCACCGGACCCGGGCGGTCGTCTTCCTTTGCGCCCTTGTGAATATCTTGATCGCGGCCGGTCTGACTTTTTGTCGGCATAACTGTTCCAGCCTACCTGCACCGACTACGCGATGGGTGTACCGCATTGAACATTTCGGCGGTTGCGGCGGTTGTCCTCTGGCTAAGAGACAGACTTGAGGGCGGTTACGTCAAACCTTGCTTTTAGCTGAAATATGGCCTGAAATTGGGGGTTTCTGGTTGGCAAGCGGCTTGCTGTTTCCATGAGCAGGCGGTGGAATAGCGCTTTATTAACCCGCCATTAACCTGGGGGAATTCATGACGAATTATTCATCTTCACGAGCTCTTATTTTTGGTGCAGGACTGGCCATGGTCATCGGTGCTGCGACACCCGCGCTTGCTCAGCGGAATCGTGGCGATGACCACGATCGACGCAACGATCGCCGCCCTGTCGTCGTAGCCCGGCAGGCGCCGGTTTACGTTTCGCGTCAAGTCATCACGCCGCGCATTGTGGCGTCGCGGCCATTTTATGCGCCACCCGTGTACCGCTCCATCTCGCCTGTCGTGGTCGTGGGACGTCCCGCAACGCGCATCATCAATCCGCGCGTCATCATCGGCGCTGCGCCAGTGCGCTTTTATAGTCCGTACTATCAGTTCCGGCCGCGCGTGCGCATTGGCTCCGGCTTCTCTATCGGCTTCCCGGTCGCCTATTCGTCCGGCTACTACTACAACCCCTATTATTCGTCTGGGTACAGCTCACCGTATCCGGTGTACCCAACCTATCCGGCATACAGCTATCCGGATCCTGGCGTGAGCTACCCCACATATTCGTATCCGCCGCAGGCGTATCCGCAATCGCCTTACGCGTCACCTTACGCACAACCTGCCCCAGGTTCGGTTACCGTCCAGCCTGGCCAGGCCAACACGGGCGGCGCAAGTTTTGAGGTCACGCCGAACACCGCAGAAGTGCTCGTCGACGGCATGTCGATGGGTCCGGCGAGCCAATTCAATCCGGTGAGCGCGCCGCTCGGCCTGACACCGGGACATCACCACTTCGAAATCCGCGCACCGGGCTATCGGACAATCGCGTTCGACTCGGACATCGTCGCGGGCCAGGTGATTCCGTTTCAGGGCACGATGGAACGATAGGTTTTAGTTTCAGCATCAGGGGGTGGCTCGCAAGCCACCCCCGACGTCCGCCCGATCCCGATAACAACTTCTTGTTCCCGCCGAGTGCATGGTCGGGGTAGATGTGGTAAATGAAACCATGCCGAAGGCACACCTGAACCCATCCTCTCTCTTTCCGAGCGTCCAGCACGGGTTCTCCCAGATTGTCATTGCCAGCGGCGCAAAGACTGTGTTCATCTCCGGGCAAACGGCGTGGGATGCGAACAAACGCATCGTCGGTCAAGGCCTGAGCGAGCAGGCCCGGCAGGCCTTGCGCAACGTGAAAGCGGCTGTTGAAGCGGCGGGCGGCACTCTGAGCGATATTGTGGCGTTACGGATCTACATCGTCCACCACGCGCCGCAGAACGTGGAAGCGGTCGGCAGCGCCTTGAGGGAGGTGTTCACGACGAATCCGCCGGCAAGCACATGGATTGGCGTATCGTCGCTGGCAGTTCCGGATTTTCTGATCGAGATTGAGGCGACGGCGGTATTGGAATGAGCCGTCAGTCGCCCAGGCACGTATCGACGGCGCGGGCGGCGGCAATCCACGAGTGATCGAGCGGCACCTGCTTCCGCTTCCCGGCCACCTGATCGAGCGGTACCGGAAGCGCCCCCGACCCGCGCGCTGCGACCATGACGCCGAACACGCGTTCTTGAATCAACTCGGCGCAGGCCGTGCCCAGGCGAGTCGCGAGCAAGCGGTCCACCGCCGACGGCGCGCCGCCACGCTGCACATAGCCGAGAATGGTGACCCGGCACTCGAGCCCCGTCAGTTTCTCCAACCGGCGCGCCAGGCGCAGCGTGTTCCCGGCGTGCTGCTGATCAAGCTCGGCGAGCTTGGCGCTCGCGCGCAGCAGCGCGGTCCGGCTCCTCGCCCTCTCCTTCCGCGCTTTCTCCCCCCGAAAGAGCGCCGCATACTCGCGGGACAGCGCCCCCTCGGCGATCGCCACGATGCTGAAATTCGAGCCCAGCTGGCTGCGCCGCCGGATTGCCTTGACAATCTTCCCCACGCTATAGGGAATTTCCGGTATCAGGATGACGTCGGCGCCGCCGGCGATTCCCGCTCCCAGGGTGAGCCAGCCCACACGATGCCCCATCAGTTCAACGACAATGATGCGGTGATGGCTGTGAGCGGTGCTATGGAGGCGGTCAATCGCCTCCGTGGCGATGCCGAGGGCGGTGTCGAAGCCGATGCTGGTGTCGGTCATCGCCACGTCATTGTCGATGGTCTTGGGCAGCGTGATGACATCGAGCCCCTTCTCAGCGAGGCGAAACGCGTTCTTCTGTGTGCCGTTCCCGCCGATGCAGACCACCGCGTCCAGCCCGTTCTTCTCGCAGTTGGCGAGGACCACGTCGCGCATGTCGCGCACCTTACCTTTGATCTCCATGCGGTGCGGCTTGACGCGGCTGGTGCCGAGAATGGTCCCGCCGACCGTGAGAATTCCGGCGAGCGAGTGTCTGTCGAGCGGAACGGTCCGGTTCTCGATCAACCCGAGAAAGCCGTCGTGGATTCCCACCGCCTCGATACGGCGCCTGAGCACGTCCTTCCCCACTCCGCGAATGGCCGCGTTCAGTCCGGGGCAGTCGCCTCCGGCTGTCAGAATGCCGATACGTTTGATCCGCGCCATGAGGTTGGTTGAGGATATCTTATGATCGCCATTTCCCACCTCACCAAAACCTATGGTGATTTCAAGGCCGTTGACGACTTGTCGTTCGCGGTCGGAGCGGGCGAGATTGTCGGCCTCATTGGCCCAAACGGCGCCGGCAAGACCTCGACCCTCCGGTGCATTGTCGGCATTCACGCGCCGAGCGCCGGAACGGTGACGGTCGACGGCCACGATATCGTCCACGATTCGATCGCCGCGAAGCGGCGGTTGGCGTTCATGGCCGACGAGCCGCAATTATTCGAGTACCTCACCGTCACCGAGCACCTGCGGCTGACGGCGCGGCTCTATCAGGTGCGGGAGTTCGACGCGCGTGCCAACGCGCTCATCGCCGAACTTCAACTGAACGGCAAGGAGAATGCGTTGCCCGCGGAGCTGTCGCGGGGGATGAAGCAGAAGGTCGCGATCGCCTGCGGACTCTTGCACGAGCCAGCGGCGCTCCTTTTCGATGAGCCGCTCACCGGGCTCGATCCACTTGGCATCCGCCACATGAAAGAGACCATCGTCTCGCGTGGGAAGGCCGGGGCCGCGGTGATCGTCTCATCGCACCTGCTCCATCTGGTGGAAGAGATCTGCACACGGATCGTGATCATCGACCGCGGTTTGAAGGTCGCCGATGGCACGCTGACCGAGTTGCGCGCTCAGTCGGAAGACGCGGCGACCGGGTCGAGTCTCGAACAGATCTTCCTCAAGGTGACAGCGCACGAGTCCTGATGACCAGCACGTTCGTGTACCTGACCGTTTGCTCGATCCGGAACCGCATCCGGACGCGGCTGCGCCGGCTCAAACAGCCGCGCTATCTCATCGGATCGGTCGTCGGGATTCTCTACCTCTCTTCAATAGTCTTCCGGCGTGGCATGACCCGGGCGGGCGGTTCTGCCGGTCCGCTGACCATGCTCGGCCGCTTCCGCGGGCCCATCGGCTTTTTCGCCACGCTTTCGCTGTTTGCCGGTGCTGCGGCGGCATGGCTATCACCAGCGGCCGGCCGCCCGATCGAGTTCACTCCGGCGGAAGTGCAGTTCCTCTTTCAGGCGCCGATCAGCCGGCGGCAGTTACTCCATTACAAACTGCTGCGCGGTCAAGGCGGTGCGCTGTTTGGGAGTGCCGTGGCCACCGTGTTGCTCCGGCCGGGCAGTTTCGCGACGGCCTGGACATTCTGGGTGGGGATGTGGCTGGCGCTCCAGGTCATGCGACTGCATTTCATGGGCGTCGCGCTTCGACGGCAGAGCCTGACGCAGCACGGCGTGAGCGGTATTCGCCGCCAGTGGCTGCCGCTGGCCATGGTGACGGGCGCCGTGGCAGTCCTCGCGGCGACGGTGGCGCTCGATTGGCCGACGCTCCTGGCCATGAGCAGGCTCGACGACGTGTTTCGCGAGGTGATGCGGCTGGCGTCGACCGGGGCCGCGTCGCTGGTGTTGTGGCCGTTTCGAGCGGTCGTCACGCTGCCAATGTCAGGCACATCAGGGGCGTTTCTCCGGGCGCTGCCGGGGCCGCTGTTGCTCCTCTGGCTGAACTACCTCTGGGTGCTACGCAGCGATTCCGCGTTCGAGGAGGCCTCGGCCGCGTATGCCGAACAGCGGGCGGCACTGCGCGGCGCGCCGGCCAGGGGCCGCGCAAAAGTGTCAGCCGGATCAACGCCGTTCATGTTGTCGACCACCGGACGGCCCGAAACGGCCATCCTGTGGAAGAACCTGATCATGCTGGGCCGGTACGCGTCGCTGAAAGTCCTGTTGCGGGTGCTGCCCATCTTCATCGTACTCGTCATGGTGTTTTCGGGGGACGGCCGCGGCGGCGGCATCCAGGCGGGAATCGCCATGATGAGTCTCATCGTTGCAGCCTTCACCGTCTTGATGGGACCGCAGCTCATGCGGAACGACCTGAGGCAGGACCTGGCCAGTCTGTCTGTTCTCAAAACGTGGCCGGTCGGCGGCGCGGCTCTGATTCGCGGCGAAGTGCTCGCGCCCGCCGCGGTCCTCACCGTCATCGTGTGGCTGCTGGTTGTCACCGGGGCGATCTTCAGTGGCGGCGCGACGGCGCTCGCTCGGGACGTCCCGTCGGTCGCCGACCGGGCGTCGTATGCGGCCGCCGCGATGTCGCTGGCGCCGCCGCTGATCCTCACGCAACTCGTGCTGCACAACGGCATCGCCGTGATGTTCCCCGCCTGGGTTGCGATCGGGACTGCGCGGCCGCGTGGGATCGACGCCATGGGGCAGCGGATGTTGATGCTGGCCGGTATCGTGTTGACGCTCGGCGCGTCGTTGCTACCGGCCGCGCTGGTGGCTGGCGCGGCGGGGTTGGTGCTGTATCTGGTCACGCGGTCGATTCCGGTGGTCGTGCCCGCCGCGATCATGGCCGTCGTACTCATCGCAGAGTGCCTCGTGGCCATCGATGGACTCGGCCGGGTATTCGAGAGAACGGACGCCTCGGCGGTTGATTCAAGCTAAGACATGGGAGTTGTATTGAGGCGATACAACAAATTTTTGGATTTCTGCACCTCTGAAACGACCGTCGAGCGCCGCCAATGGTGCTAGCATCAAAGCATGTCCAAGCGGGCGCATCCCCGAACAGCCAGACGGCGTGTCGCAGTCCCCCGACCTCGCCGCCAAGTGACGCGCTACGAATTCGCAGAAGTCCTGCTCCGCCTCAGTGCATTGGAAGCATCTATGGAACGCAACCGCACCGACCTCGACATTCAGTTCACGCGCATCGCGCAACTTCAGGATCAGATCGACGCCCTCATGAGACTTCAACCAGCGACGGCCGTCCCCCCTCTTCCAATTCAGCCAAAAGCCACCATCGAAAGCTAGAGCCTGTTTCGCGAGAGTCGAGCGTTTTTCCGAGCTAATCCATCGATTTCTTGCTACACTACATCCGGGTCGGCATCTCCGGGTAACCCCCCCGCCCGCTGAACTTTTAGCCTCGTCAGGACAATACGAATGTTGAGGTTTTATTCCGCGGTTCTCACCGCGCTTCTCGTACTGGGCTCGGCGGCGTGCGGCTCGCGCGGCAGCGAGGAAATTCCCTACAGCATGCTCAAGCAGCACATCGCCAACGGCGACGTGCGCGAGGTGCGGTTGTCCACGACCGAGATCCAGGCGGTGCCCACCGAGCAGGCACAACAGGCCGGCGCACCCAGGCTGTGGCTGGCAACGCCGGCACCCGTCGACAATCTCGTCCCGCTGCTCGAGTCCAAATCGATCGTGTACGGCGGCATCAAGGAAGACCCCTCGCATCTGGGGCTCATCGCGGGGATCCTGGCGGGACTGGCGGTCATGGTCATCATCGGGCTTGCCTATTGGAGGATGAACCCGGTCCGTTCCATGTCGAGCCTCACGCGCGGCCGCCGGCGCGCGCGCGACCAGGCCCGGAACCGCACGAAGACGGGCTTTGACTCGGTGGCGGGGGTGGACGAGGCCAAAGAAGAGCTCGAGGAAATCGTGAAATTCCTGCGCGACCCGGCGAAGTTTGCGCACCTCGGCGCGCGCGTTCCCAAAGGCGCGCTGCTCGTCGGGCCTCCCGGCACCGGCAAAACACTGCTGGCGCGCGCGGTGGCTGGCGAAGCCGGGGTGCCCTTCTTCTCTGCGAGCGGCTCGGAATTCATCGAGGTCTATGTCGGGGTTGGCGCATCGCGCGTCCGCAAACTCTTCGAGCAAGCCAAGGCGAAGGCGCCGGCCATCGTGTTCATCGACGAGCTCGACGCGATTGGCAAGAGCCGCTCCGGCGGCGGGACCGGCGGCACCGACGAGCGCGAGCAAACGCTGAATCAGCTGCTCGTCGAAATGGACGGCTTCGACAACCGCGACGGCATCATCGTCCTCGCCGCCACCAACCGCGCGGAGATTCTCGACAGCGCGCTGCTGCGGCCCGGCCGCTTCGATCGGCAGGTCCTGGTCGATCGCCCCGACGGCACCGGACGCCACGCCATCCTTCAGGTGCACGCGCGCAAAGTGAAACTGGCCGAGGACGTCGATCTGGAGTACGTCGCGCGACGGACGCCGGGCTTCGTCGGCGCGGATCTCGAAAATATCCTGAACGAGGCCGCGCTGCTCGCCGCGCGCGGTGAAAAGGCCGCCGTCGGCATGCCGGAGTTGCACGCAGCGATCGATCGAGTCGTGGTTGGCCTGGAGCGAAAGAACCGCCTCACGCACGTGAAGGAGCGAAACATCGTCGCCTACCACGAGGCCGGCCATGCCATCGTCGCCGAGCTGGCGGCAAGCGCTGAACCGGTGCACAGGGTCTCGATCGTGCCGCGCGGCCTCGCCGCGCTCGGCTACATGCAGCAGACGCCCGAGGATCGCAATCTCCTGCAGGAAGACGAGCTGATGGATCGGCTAGCGGTGCTCCTCGGGGGCCGCGCCGCGGAGCAAATCGCGTTCGGGAAATTTTCCACCGGCGCGTCCAACGATCTCGAGCGCGCGACGGGCCTGGCGCAGCGCATGATCTGCGAGTTCGGCATGTCCACCGTGATTGGACCTGTCGCGTTTCAGATTGGGGACGGCCGCGGCCGCCGGGCCGGCGACGGCGGCTCGAGCGAATGGAGCGAAGGCGTCACCGGACGGATTGAGGGGGAAGTGCAGGCGTTATTGACGCGCGCGTTCGATCGCGCGTTGGAGACGCTGGGCCGCCGCCGTGCCGTGCTCGACAGCATGGCCGAAGCCCTGCTGGCGCACGGCAGCCTCGAGCGCGAGGAATTCCTCGCCATTCTCGACGAAGTCTAGCTCTCTCCAGGCGTGGGTCGGATGCCTGCGTTCAGCTGTCAGCGATCAGCCGTCAGCTTGGAAGGCGTATCGTCTTCTTTTCCGGCGGCTTTCTCCTTTTCCGCGGCCTTTCGCTCATCCTTGCCGAGGCCGGTATCCGCCCAATCTTCTTCGAACAGCTCGCGGAAGCACTTGGCGGAAGCCCGATCGCTGATGACGACGCCCAGTTCGCGCCGCTTGTCGAGCTCGAGCGCGCGCATGCTCTGAGAGCCGATGAACAGCTCCTGCCCGTCGCGGAGAATGGCGCGAAGGTGCAGCCGCATGCCGGGCATCCTGTCGATCTTCAGCTCCTCGGCCTTCTTCGTCATCTTGCCGATGATCCGGATCTCGACGCCCGCTTTCGCCCGCTCTTTCAACAGGCCGATCATCTGCTTGTCGCTGATCTTCATCTCGTAGATAAGGAGTTCCTTCTTAGCTCCCTTGATGAATTTCGCGAGCCCGGCCCGCGCGTTTTCCGGGCTGACCAGAAACTCCTCGCAGCCAGCGGCGTAGGGCTGGCGGGTAGCGTCGGCTTCAAACAACTTGATGGCTTCCTGCAACAGCCGCGGATGCCGAGTGACGATCCCGAGGCTGCGCGATTTGTCGATGTCCAGCTTGGCCCAGTTGAAGGCCAGCGCGTAGAGGACTTCGCGGTCGATGATGAGCAGCTTGTCGTGGTAGCGCACGAGGTCGTCCGAGCTGCGGGACACCGTGACCCCGGAGTTCAGCAGCTCCAGCTCGAGCTTTCGCAGCTTTTTCCCTTCGCCTGCCGCCTGGTGCGCAATCAGCGCGTGGACCTTCACGCCGCGCGCGACCGCCTGCTCGAGCGCCTTCTGGAGCTCCTTCATATCAAAACGAAAAATCGTGAGCTCGACGCTGCTCTTCGCCTTCTTGATGGCGTTGATGATTGGCGTGATACCGTCACGCGGTTGCACGAGCAGCTCGATACGCGATTCAGACATTCTTCTCCTTTGCGGGGCTCCAATTGACGGCGGTGCCCTTGTCGGGGTCGAGCTCCATGATTTCGGCCGACAGCGTGTCGGTCTTCGCCTCCATGGGCAGGCGCACTTCGTAGGAAATTTCATCCGGCGAAGCTTCGCGCAGCTCGAATTTCACCTTGCGCCGGCGGAGCAGCGACTCCACCCTCGGCTGGACTTTGGCGGCCTCTTTGGCTTTCACTTCAAGGGTAAACACCTTCCCCGGATGCGGCTCGAACGATTCGATCACGTAAAGCGTCCCGACGATGAAGATCGTGGCGAAGATGGCGAGCGGATAGACCCCCACCCCGCACGCAAGCCCGACGGCCAGCGTCGACAACATCACGCCTGCGTCTTTGGGATCGGCGATTTTCGAACGGTACCGCACCAATCCCGCGGCGCCAACCACGCCGAACGCGCGCGCCAGGCTCGAGCCCACCACCAGCATCACCACCGCAGCGATCACCGCAAGGATGATCTGGGTCTGAATGACGGGGGACGACCGGTTCGGAGTACCTCGCCGGCGCGGCCGCAGCGCCAGCGCCGCGCCCAAGGCGGCCGCCAGCGGCAAGGCGACCAGGGCGTGAAGATCGAGCGTGTGCTCCCATTCGTCGCGTGCGTCGCCGGTCAATGGCGCGACCGCTTTCTTCGACGATTTCGGCGCGACGAGCTCCTTCTCAGCGCTCTGAGCGCTTTGAGTCTGAGTATCGTCGGGTTCCTTCTGGGCACGCACGATCGGCGCAGCGCTCACGGCGGCCAGCACCCAGATGGCCAGACCAACGCCGAGGACTAATTTTCGTGTCGTTCTTGTCGTCATTGCTGCATACGAAGTTCAACTCACGAGTAGCAAGACTTTGGCCACGTCCCCGTTCTGAGGCTGCACGGTCCAAATGTGTATTGGTTCCCTACAACCACACGGGCGACCGGATCGCCGATCCGGTAGACTGGCCGGGTCATGCCGGAGATCGTTCGCGAGGCCAGATCGCTGACGCCGGACCAACGCCGCGCGTTTTTTGCCGCATTTTTCGGGTGGATGCTCGACGGCTTCGATTACACCATCCTCACCTTTGTCATCGTCGACATTCAGCGCAGCTTCACGATCGACAACACGCTCGCCGGCGCCCTGGGGACCGTGACGCTGATGTTCCGACTCATCGGGGGCGCCGCGGCCGGTACTCTGGCCGATCGATGGGGCCGCAAGCTTCCGCTGATTCTTTCCATCCTGTGGTTCTCGATCTTCACGGTTCTCAGTGGGTTTTCGACCTCTTACGGAATGCTCTTCGCGTGCCGCGCGCTGTTCGGCGTGGGCATGGGGGGCGAATGGGCTGCCGGAATGCCGCTGGCACTCGAGCATCTCCCCAACCGGCTGCGCGGCATCGCCGCCGGCATGCTGCAAGGCTCGTTCACGTGGGGTTTCATCGTGTCGGCCTGCGTCTTTCAGTTCATCTACCCGTTAATCGACACGCGGCCCGATCTTGCGTGGCGCGTGATGTTCTGGGTGGGGGCGGTTCCCGCGCTGCTGGTGCTGTGGATCCGGACGCGCGTGACCGAAAGCCCGGTGTGGCTCGAGCGCCGTCGCACGGGCGCACTGCAGCTGGACGGCGTCTCGCTGGCGCGAATTTTCAACCGCGATTTGATCGGCACGACGATCCACGCCTCGATTGTCGCGGCCGGGTTCATGGTGTCGTATCAATCGGTCGTTTACTGGTACGCGACGTTTCTGCGCGACAGGCAGCTGAATACGCTGCCTTACGTGGTGACGCTCAGCCTCGGCGGCATCGTCGGCTCGGCGTTCTGGGGATGGATTTCTCAGGGCCGGCTGGGGCGCCGCGGCGCGGTCACGGCCGCGGCGTTGCTCGGCATCGCCGTCTCGCCGCTCTACGTGATGAGCGTCGATCCGCGCCTGCTCCTGCTCGGTGCGCTGCTCGTGGGATTCGGCGCGCACGGCATGTGGGGTGCGTTTCCCTCCTATCTGTCCGAGCGCTTTCCCAGCGCTGTGCGCGGGGCGGGCGCCGGGTTCTGCTATCACGCCGGATCGCTCGTCGGATCGGTCACGCCGTCGGTGATTGGCCACATGCGCGACGGCGGCATGGCGCTCGCCACCGCGATGACCGCAGCCATCGCGGCATCGGGGCTCGCAGTCGCCGTGGTGATCTGGATGGGCCCGGAAACGCGAGACCGCAGCCTGAATGTGTGAGCGGCTTGCCGGCCCGCGGCAGCTATCCCTTTTGCTTCGAGACATCCGGCACGTCTTCGCCCAGCGCCGTCGCCAGATCGATCTGGTGTTCCTGCTCCTGCTTCAGAATTTCCCGCAAATGCTCGGCGATCGCGAACTCGCCCAGTGATTCAGCCTGGCGCACGCGCTCGCGGTAATTCCTGATCGTGTCGTTTTCATTCTGCAGATCGAAGCGCAGCATCTCGGTGGCCTTCTCGGATGTCTTCACCGGCTTGGGCGTGGCTGTCGGCTCGCCGCCCAGGTAATCGACGAGTTTCGACACGATCAGCGCGTGGCTCAACTCCTCCCCGGCGTGTTTTTCCAGCTCCGTGGCGATGGCCATGTACTGCGGGCCTTTCAGCGTTTGCGAATACACGACGTAGGAGATGATCGCCTGGTACTCGCGCGCCAGATCTTCGTTCAGCGCGGCAATCAACTGCGCCCGGGTGACCGCCCCGCCGGTCTTCTGGTCGTCTGACTTCTTCTGATCGTTAGCCATTTGTCTCCTCCGTCAAAAATGCGACGCTCGCTTTGCAATTCTTCGGCCTGACTTTTGCTTCGTGTGACGGCCGTGGTGACGCTGCTCTTCGTGCTGTTGATTCTCGCGGCGATCGGGCTGATTCCGGTCTGGCCCTATAACCGCAGGTGGGGATATTACCCCAGCGGAGCAGCCGGGCTCGTGCTCATCGTCTTGATTGTGATGGCACTAAGTGGTCGGTTGTAAACAAAGTGGCTAGATATCAGACAGTCGGTAGTCGGCAGTCGGTAGTCGACAGTCGGCAGTCGACAGTCGGCGGTCAGCGGTCGGGAGCTACGGAAGGGAGTGGCAGAATGGCGAAGTACGGAAAGAAGGCATCGGAGAAAGTCGAGCGCGCCATGCTCAAGCGGAAGCACGGCACCCTGCGCTCGGGCCGGTCGGGGAAGCGGGTCACCAGCCGGAAACAGGCGATCGCGATCGGTCTCTCGGAAGCGCGGCAAGCCGGCGCCAAGGTGCCGCGCAAGAAAGCCAGCTAGCGGCCAGTCGCCGTCCATAGGCCACTAGTGCCCCGATTGCCCGTGGAGGTGCTTGACCACCTCACTGACGACGCTTTTGGCGTCGCCGAAAAGCATGAGCGTGTTGTCGGCAAAGTAGAGCTCGTTGTCGATACCGGCGAAGCCCGGGTTCATCGACCGCTTGATGGCGAGCACGACTTTCGCCTTGTCCGCATCGATAATCGGCATGCCGTAGATCGGGCTGTTCTTGTCGCGCCGCGCGGCTGGATTCACCACGTCGTTGGCACCAATCACGAGCGCCACATCGGTCTGCGGCATCTCGGGGTTGATATCGTCCATCTCCACGAGACGGTCGTAGGGAATTTCGGCTTCCGCCAGCAGCACGTTCATATGGCCCGGCATGCGCCCGGCGACGGGATGGATGGCGAATTTCACGTCGACGCCTTTTTTCGCCAGCTCTTCGTAGAGGTCGTGCACGCGGTGCTGGGCCTGCGACACCGCCATCCCGTAACCCGGAATAATGACCACTCGCGACGCGTTCGCAAGCAGCTCCGCGGCGTCCTCGGCAGTCGCCGCCTTCGCCGTTCGCTGTTCAACCTCTCCGGACCTGGCCTGCACCTGCCCGAACGCGCCGAACAGCACGTTGCTGAACGACCGGTTCATGGCGTTGCACATCACGATTGAAAGAATCAGGCCCGATGCGCCGTCGAGAGCGCCTGCGGTGATGAGCAGCTTGTTCTCCATCACGAACCCCATCGCCACGGCAGACAGCCCCGCGTAGGAGTTCAACAGTGAGATGACCGTCGGCATGTCGGCGCCGCCAATGGGGAGCACCAGAAGCACGCCGAAGGTCAGCGCGAGGGCCAGCAGCGCTGGAAAGAGCGGCTGCCGCGCAGGATCGATGACGAGCAGAACGGCAATCAGAACGGCCGCACCGAGCAGCACGAAGTTGATGAGGTTCTGATTGCGGTACATGATCGGCCGCGTCGGCAGCACTTCCTGCAGTTTTCCGGCGGCGATCAGGCTTCCGGTCAGCGTCATGAAGCCGAGAATCACCTCGAGCGCGATCGCGCCCATGCGGAACCTGGTGAGCTGCCCCTGCCGGGCCCACAGGTAGTACTTCGCCACTCCGACCAGACCGGCGGCAAGTCCGCCGAATGCGTGCGACAGCGCGGTCCGTTGCGGAACCGCCGTCAGCGGCACCCACGACAACGGTATGCCGGCAACGATGCCGAGGACGAGCGCCACCGCAATCCAGTCGAAGCTGATGATCTGCGGGTGCAGCAGCGTGCCGACCACGGCGAGCGCCATGCCGCCCACGCCGGCAAACACCCCGCGGCGCGCGGTCTTCGGGTCGCTCATCCATTGCAGCGAGAAGATAAACAGGGCGGTGGAAACCAGGTAGGTCAGCTGGGTGAGCCGATCGATCATCTATCGGATCCTCGACTCGCTTCCCTCGCGCGGGATCGGCTCGCGCCGCTTGAACATCTTGAGCATGCGGTCGGTGATGAGAAATCCGCTCACGATGTTGGTGGTCGACGCAAACACGGCGATCGCGCCGAGCACGGTGCTGAGGCGGGATTCCTGCTCGCCCGCCAGAAGAATGGCGCCGACAACCGCGATCGCCGAGATCGCGTTGGTCAGCGACATGAGCGGGGTGTGCAGCAGGCGGGATACGCGGCGGATGACCATCAGACCGATGAAGGTCGATAGCATCAGCACAAACAATCCGTCGAGGAAATCAAATCGCATGCAGCGCCGGATTCTATCAGATGAGGAATGCCGGAAGCGGTTTCATAACCTCACCTGGCGGGTCCTGTCGCCGATTTTTTCCCGCCCGTCCTTCTATTGGCCGCTTCGCTTGCGGGGCCCCTTCGCCCCGCGCCGCTCGCGGCTCGCGCGGCGGGCAAGAAAAAATCGGCGCCACCCGCGTACGAGGTTGTGAAACCGCTTCCAGCGACGGACGCTGAAGGTGCTAGCGAACGACGGCGAACGGAGCGGAGAGCCGCGTCGTTTCCCATTCGAGCTGCAGCGCACCGCCGCCCTGCGGCCGCGCGACGGCCGAGATGGTGAGCTGTTCGACTGGCGCGGAGAGCCGCTCGATCGTCATCGGGATTTTGGCGAGGTCGTCCTGTTCGGGATAGTAGGTATGAAACTGGCCCGTCATCTTGTTGATGATCAGCGTCCAGCGGTTTTCCGACGGAAGGGTGTAGAGAGAGTACGAACCAGCGGGGAGCTTGAAGTCGCCGAACTGCAGCGGCGCGCTCGTCTGGAAGATTGTGGCCTCGTCTGCGCCCGGCATCCACACGCGGCCGTACGGCACGAGCGACCCGAAAATCTTCCGGCCGCGCATCGACGGCCGCCCGTAGGTGATCGCGATCTTCGCGCCATCGACGACGCTGTTCGCCGTTTCGTGCGGGCTCAGGCGCGACCTCGAGTAGCGCTGACCATGCAGCGGCGACCCAATCAGCGCGCCGATCAACCCGATGGCGACAACGGCCGCGCCACCTCGCACAATCCACGATTGCCGCTGCCCGAACGCGGGTCTCGGCTTCAACCAGGCTTCGTGCCGCTGAGACTCAAGCATGCTTGGGAAAAGGTAGCATAATGGGCACCCGATGCGGAGAGGGTTTCTCGCGCTCTCGATCCTGGCGCTCCTGGCCCCGCCGACGCCCGGGGGGGCGCAGGTCGCTGCCTACCGGCTCGACAAGGTCGCCGCCGGCGTATGGCTGGCCGTACCGGCCGCGCCGGCGCACGGGGCCGCCAACATTCCCGCGATCGTCACCGATCAGGATGTCGTGCTGGTCGGCACCCATTTCACGCCGGCGGCCGCGCGCAGCCTCATCGCCCAATTGAAAACGGTCACGGACAAGCCGGTCCGCTTCATCGTCAACACGCATTACCACGCCCCGCAGGATGCCTCAAAAGAGGCGTACCCGGCGGGCATTGAAGTGATCGGCCACGAGCTGGCCCGGCGCACGCTGCTCTTTGACGCGAGGGGGCGGCCGCGCCCCTTGAATCCGGCCGCCACACTGCCCACGCTGGGGATGACGACGAGGCTGTCGCTGTACCGCGGAGACCGCGAAATCCGCATCCTGTACCTCGGGCGGGGCCACTCCGACAGCGACCTCGTCGTCTTTCTGCCGAAAGAGCACATCCTGTGTTCCGGCGAGCTGCTGGTCGGCGAGCTGCCCGACATGTCGGATGCCAACATCGGCCATTGGGTCTCCACGCTCGAGTTGCTGAAGACGATCGACTTCCAGACCGTGCTTCCCGGACGCGGCGCACCGTTCACCGGCAAGGACAAGGCGAGCGCGCTGCAAAGCTATCTGCGCGACGTGCTCGCGCAAACGACCGATTTGCTGAACAACGGCGTCCCGGTGGACGAGACCGCCAGGCGGGTCGACCTGACGTCGCACAGGAAGGACTTTCCTGAAATCCGGGGGCCTGGCGTCGATGTGAATGCCGTGAAGCGCGTGCAAACGCAGATCGAGGAACCGGAGCCGGGGTGGACGCAGTAACTTAAAGTTGAAAGTTGAAAGTAGAAAGTTAAAAGTGGAAAGTTAAGTTAAAAGTTAAAAGTTAAAAGTTAAAAGTAGAAGTAGGGAAGTAAGAAGTTAAGAAGGTAAGAAGTAGAAGGAAAAAGGATACTGTCGTTTCTTGTCCAGCCGTCTTTCCTCATTCGTCGCTCTCCAGCACCGCAACTTCCGCCTTCTCTGGATCGGCCAGCTGATCTCGTTTTCGGGATCGATGATGCAGATGGCAGCCATCCTGTGGCACGTGTCGCTGCTCGTGCGGCCGGAGCGCCGCGCGCTGGCGCTCGGCATGGTCGGCCTGGTGCGGCTGATGCCGGTGATCTTCTTTTCGATTGCCGCCGGCACCGTCGCCGACGCGTGGGATCGCCGCCGGATGATGCTTTACACGCAGAGCGCGGCGGCCGCGGTCGCCGTGGTGCTGGCCGCGCTGACATTTCGCGGGCTGACGCATCCGTGGCCCATCTACGTGCTCGCGGCCCTCGGCGCGGTGGCCGGCGCCTTCGACGGCCCTGCGCGCCAGGCGATGCTGCCAACGCTGGTTCCGCGGGAGCACCTGCCGAACGCGATCAGCCTGAACGCGATCATGTTTCAGATCGCGTCGGTCACGGGCCCATCGCTTGGCGGCCTCGTGATTGCGGCGCTCGGTGTGGCGTGGGTGTACGCGTTCAACGCGCTGACGTTTGGCTGCGTGATCGCCGCGCTCTTGATGATGCGGAACATTCCGCCGCGCGACGCGTCCCACGCGCCCGACGTGAGCTGGCGGGCGGTCCGCGAAGGCCTGCGCTTCGTCTTTGCGGCGCCGATCATCCGCTCCACGATGCTGCTGGATTTTTTCGCCACGTTTTTTTCCTCCGCCACCGCGCTGCTTCCGATTTTCGCGCAGGACATCCTGCACGTCGGCGCGCGCGGATACGGCTGGCTCTACGCGGCGCCGTCGGTGGGCGCGGTGCTCACGAGCCTCGTCATGGTCCGATCGATCGAACACATCGAGCGCCGCGGGATTGTGTTGTTGTGGAGCGTGGTGCTCTATGGCGGCGCGACGGCCGTCTTCGGCCTCTCGCGCACGTTCTGGCTGACGTTTTTCTGTCTCGCGCTCACCGGCGCCGCCGATACCGTCAGCATGGTGCTGCGCAACGTCGTCCGGCAGCTCGAAACGCCCGATCGTCTGCGCGGCCGGATGATCGGCGTGAACATGGTGTTCTTCATGGGCGGCCCGCAACTTGGCGAGCTCGAGGCCGGCGGGGTCGCGCAGTGGCTCGGAGCGCGCGTGTCGGTGGTGACCGGCGGCCTCGGCTGCCTGATCGCGACGGCCTGGATCGCGGCGACGACTCCGGCGCTTCGACATTATCGCCGCGGCGTCGTTGACGCCGACGAGCCAGCGCGACTACGATCGGTCGTTCGATGACGCGCTACGCGGGTCTCCCACCGCTGCCCGACCGCATTCGGCGCCTCGACGAGCTCGCCGCGAATCTCTGGTGGAGTTGGCAGTACACACCCCGGCAGGTTTTTCGCACGCTGGACTATCAGCTCTGGCGAGCTACGGCGCACAACCCGGTGCGCATGCTGTGGCTGATCTCGCGCGAGCGCCTCGAGCAGGCGGCGCGCGATCCGGAATTTCTCACCATCTACGACGCCGCCGTGGCCGGCTTCGACAACGCGCAGGCCTCCAAAGATAACTGGATGTCGAGGAAGTTTCCGGATCTGCAGCACGCCACGATTGCGTACTTCTCGGCCGAGTTCGCCATCCATCAGTCGCTGCCGATCTACGCCGGCGGCCTCGGCGTGCTCGCGGGCGACCACTGCAAACAGGCGAGCGACCTGGGCGTGCCGCTGGTCGGCATCGGCTTCATGTATCCGCAGGGATATTTCCATCAACACATCTCCGCGGACGGCTGGCAAGAGGAGACCTACGAGCGGCTGAACTGGCCCGACGTGGCGATCGAACAGGCGCTGAAGCCGGACGGCAATCCGTGCGTCGTGGCCGTGCCGCTCGGCGATCGCGCGGTGCTGACCAACGTCTGGAAAGTGGCGGCCGGCCGGGTCACCCTCTACCTGCTCGACACCGGGCTCGAGGAAAATGCGCCGCAGGATCGCGATTTGTCTGCGCGGCTGTACGGCGGCGATCGGGAAACCCGCCTGCAGCAGGAGATCATTCTCGGCATCGGCGGCGTGCGCGTGCTGCGCGCGCTCGGCATCGCCCCTGCTGTATGGCACCTCAACGAAGGCCACGCCGGTTTCGTGATTCTTCAGAGAATTTACGAGCTGTTGAGCGAGAACGCCGGCTTCGACGATGCGCTCGACTGCGTTCGGCGGTCGACGATCTTCACGACGCACACGCCGGTGGCCGCCGGACACGACGCGTTTCCCTTCGATCGCGTCGAGCATCACCTTGCGGGCGCCTGGGGACCTCTGTCCGACGCTCGCGCGCGGTTCCTGGCGCTTGGTGAACACGACGGCCAGTTCAACATGACGGCGCTGGCGATTCGCGCCGCGGGCTGGGTGAACGGCGTGAGCCGGCTCCACGGCGAAGTGACCTCCAGGATGTGGGCGCCGCTTCTGGCGACGCGAAGCGGAAACCAGCATCCGCTGACGACGGTGACCAACGGCGTGCACGTGCCGACCTGGGCGTCGCTCGAGTTCATCCAACTGTGGGAGCGCTATCTCGGGCCCGATTGGGCCGAACGCTGCGACGACCCGGCGTTCTGGAGCGGCATCCAGAAGATTCCCGACGAAGAATTGTGGGCCGCCCGCTCGGCGCTGAAGCGATTCCTCTTCGCGTTCATCCGGCAGCGGTCGCGCGATCGGTGGGCGCAGGAAAACGTCAGCGCCGCGCAGGTGGTGGCATCGGGTCCACTCCTGGATCCCGGTGCGCTGACGATCGGATTCGCGCGCCGTTTCACGGCCTACAAGCGCCCGGAGCTGATTTTCAAGGATCCGGACCGCCTGATCCGGATCCTGTCCGCGACGCGTCGGCACGTGCAGATTGTCTTTGCCGGCAAGTCCCATCCCGCCGACGATGCCGGCAAGCAACATCTGCAGCACATCTACCGGCACGCCATCGACCCGGTGTATGGCGGCCGGATCGCATTCGTCGACGACTACGACCTTCACTTGGCGCATTTCCTCACCCAGGGCTGCGACGTCTGGCTGAACACGCCGCGCAAACCGCTCGAAGCGAGCGGCACGAGCGGCATGAAGGCGGCCGTCAACGGCGTGCCGCACCTCAGCATCGGGGACGGCTGGTGGGCCGAGGGCTATAACGGCTCGAACGGATGGCTCATCGAGGGCGGGATCACCACCGACGATCCGGCCGCGCAGGACGCCGCCGACGCCGAGGCGCTCTATCGGCTGCTCGAAGAGCAGGTCGTGCCCACCTTCTACCAGCGCGACCAGCGCGGCATTCCGCACGCGTGGCTGCAAATCGTCAGAGAATCGATCCGCTCCGTGACGCCTCAATACAGCGCCCTCCGGATGGTGAAGCAGTACGTCGAAGAGATGTATGCGCCGGCGGCCGAACAGACGAAGGGCTCCGGAGTTTGCTAGAATTTTCCCAGGCCCATGCCCCGAAAATCGGTTGAGAAATCGCGGTGCGCGCTCTGCGGCGCCAAGGAGATTTCCGAGCCGCGCGGCGAAGAGCGCTACTGCCGCGACTGCTGGGACAAGAAAATCGCCATCGAAGAGATCGTCGCGCGCGAGTTCGCGCTCAAACGCTATATCCGCGCGCACAGCGCCGAGAAATATCTGGTCTATCACTCGACGATCAAGCGGCCATGCGGCCAGTTGATCGTCGTCGATGACGGGTACGATCTGTTCCTAACAATCCTGCTGTTCCCGAATTTCGGGTGGGACGAGCCCGCCTATCACCTCGAAGGCGACCCCGAGGGGCGCACCTTCGCCGAGATTCTCGTCGACGTGGTGGCCACCGAGGTGATCGAGCCGTGGGGCGGCGGCAAATGGCACCTGGAAATCTTCCGATCGGTGAACCCGGAACCGGAGGACTGGAACGGCGAGATGTAGCAGTCTATAATGCGCAGGCTTAACACCCGTTCCCCATCACTGCTGAAGGAGCACGACATGCGTATTCGATATGCGCTCGCAATTGCGGCGGCTGCCGCCCTGCTGGCCCCGACGAGCCTTGTCGTCTCGGCCCAGACGCCGGCGCCCGCGGCGAAGAAAATGGCGCCTCCGCTGAAGGGACAGATCGACATCGGCTACATGATGTCGCCTATGAAGCGAGAGGGAGACAAGCTCGTCCAGACGATTCAGATCAAGAACTTGTCGGCCACCGGTGCAATCGTCGGACTCCAGGTCGAAGAATATTTCTACGACAAGGCGGGAAATCCGCTGCAGGGGACCGGCGATCTTCAGCGGATCAAGCAGCCGGTACAACCCGGCGAGGTGATCAGCGTGACGCTGACCTCGAATACGGCGCCAGGGATGACGTCGCCGCAATACAAGTTCACGTATCGCGATGGCAAGATCACGCCCAAAGCGCTGAAGACGCTGAAGTAACTATTTCTGGGCGGGTGCAGGTGGCGGGGCCGGATCCGGAACGCGAACGAAGCGCACCGGGCCCGCATGCTTCGTCACCGTCACCAGGTGAAACGGCTGGGTGAGAATCTGCACCGCCAACGTGTCCCGCTTGGGCTGCCGTTGGACGTACTCAACCACCAGCGCGTCGCCATCCGTTCTTACACCGACGATTTCCACGCCATACCCGCTGCTGGGCATCGTACCGAGAAACACGCCGACAACCATCTGGCTGTCGAAATCGACCGCGGGCAGCCTCCCGGCCGGCGCGTGATCTCTCCAGAGGGCCTGCCACTCGGCGGATGTACGCGCGACGGCCTGGCGCGCCGTTTCCTGGTCGCTTATGTCGCCTTTCGCGATCGATGTGAACGACACATTCGCCGCCAGCGCGAGCGCGAACATCATATTCACCACTTCGCGTTCGTCACTTCACGCTGAACTGAATCATGCGCGAAACGGGCTGCGCCTTGCCCACGCGCGATTTCACTTCGATCGAAAGCACGTACAGCCCGGGCGTCCAGCCGGGCATCGGGATCCGGACCGAGTAGCCGAAGCCGCCGGGCGTGCCGTGCAGTTCGTCGGTGGAGCGCTCGGCGCCGTTGGTGAACATCACCCGCCCGTCATCCGCCTTCACGGTCGTGGTGATGTCGAGGCCGTGCACGGGCGTCGGTTGGTTGTCGTAGACCTCCACGAAGGCCGCAAATTCCGTGTTCGGCGGAAACTCGCGAAGCGTCGTGAGCGGCCCCGGCAACCCGCCGCCGAACGGATCGGCACCGGCGCTGTGCGTGGGCGCCGTATCGGCCGTGGCTGCGAGCGCAATCCCACTCAGCGCGACGGGATCCTTCGTGAAATCGGGCACGTCGATGTCCAGGTGCGCGCTTCCCTGCTTCGTCTTCCCGCTGTCCTGCGCCGCCACGCGCACCTGATAGCGTCCGGGCGGCACCGAGAAGTGCCGGAGCATCCGAATTCCCGAGTGCTGAACCCGCGCGTACGTCTCGGGCCTCAGCGCGAGAGCGGCATCCGGCCGTTCGGCCGCCACGGACTTTCCGTCTCTGTCGAACACACCGATCGACAGCGACAGCTTGTCGTTGAACGTGCCCCCGGCCTGCGCGAACGTCAATTCCTTGCCCGACGCCTCGACGAGCACTTCGAGATCGGTGGTCTTGCCGTTCAGGCCTTTGCGCGGCATCGCGGTGATGCGCAGCGGCAGACCCGCTTTCGGCAGGGGGCTCGCGATCGCGGCCATCAATTCGGCGGTCAACCCGGCGGCCGGATCGACTGGTTTGCCCGCCACCGTGTTCTTCGGCACTTTGCCGTGCGCCGCGGCGTAGCGTTTGCGGAAGCTCAACTGCGCGTCGGGATAGCCGTTCACCTTGATCGTGATTTTCCGGAGTTTCCCGTCGCGCTTGTCGTTGGTGGGGTAATAGCCGACCACATAATACGAGCTGTTCTCCGCGACGATGCGATCGAACGCCTTGTTCATGTCGTTGGTGCCGACCGCCGCCACGCCGCCCGTTTCCTCGGCGAGCTGCCGAAGGTTCATCTGCGACGTCGCCAGCTCCTGGGCAAGCGACTCGGTGCCGAGGTGCAGCGCGCCGAGCGGCAACCCTTGAATCTCGATGTCCTCCTGCGCCATCGTCGTGAGGCCGCGCGGATCGATCGGATAGATCTGGACGTTGCTGCGGGACGCGGCCGAGATGGTGTCCCACGTTTCCTGCTGAATCAGATTGAAGTTCTCGAAATTGAACTGGGACGGGTCGGCGCCGGTGAACATGTCGTAGAGGTTGTAGTCGACGCCTTCGCTGATATAGACGATAGCCTTCCGGCGTCCCTGAATCGACGACATCCATTCGGAGATGCTCCGCAGCGAATTCAGCGCGGCGCGGGCGTTGTAGTTGCGCTGGAACGAGTCGGCGTCTTCGACGAACATGTTTGCGGGGGTGATCGGATCGGGCTGCCCGTTCTGGGTCTGCTGGTCACTCTGGTTCTGCACGGCCGTGTCGATCTTGTTGGCGGTCGCCGATGGCAGCTTCTGGCCCACGAAATGATCGATTGCGTCGAGCAGCATCCGGCGGTTCATCGTGAAATCCTGCGTGGCCCGCGTCAGGCCGCTCGTCACCACGACCGCGGCCTGATCGTCGGGGCCGAGTTTCTCCAAGACGAAGCGGCGCGCTAGGTTTCTTGCGTTCTGGCTGCGCAGCGGCGCCACATGATAGTCGTCGAGCAGGATCAGGTACAGGCGGCCGTCGATCAACTGTTCGTTGGACGCCACGTCGGGCTCGATCGGCACCGAATCCCTCCCCAGAAACAGCGGCCGGGGCGTCGGCGTGACCGGCATATCGACTATGCCGAAGGTGTTGATTTTCTGCGGTTTCCCGTCTTCAAACAGCTGAAAGTCTTCGCGCTTCAAATTGGGGACGAAGTTCCCTTTGCTGTCGACCACGCGGACGTCTTCCTCGACGTAGTTGACCTCGGTTCTAAATGTCACCTCAGGCGTGCGCGGCGTGGTATCGGTCTGGGCGGCCGGCGTCGCCTGGTTCTGGGCCTGCGCGGCGGTAAATGAGGTGGCCACCATCAGGGCCAGAGCGGTCGAAGACGAGACTTGCTTAAGCATTGCTATCCTTTTGAGTCCTATTATAAACAAACCGTTGGCAACTCCGGCACGTCCAACACAGGTAGCGGGCTATACTGATTTTGGATGTCATTTGACGTGGCGGCCATCCAGCAGTCGCTCGCCGCCGAGGGGCTGGACGGTTGGCTGCTTTACGACTTTCACGGCTCCAACCCCATCGCGTCGCGCCTGCTCGGAACCGGCTCCGGCGGCAAAATGACTACGCGGCGGTGGTTCTATCTGGTGCCGTCGGCCGGGCAGCCGCGCGGACTCGTGCATGCCATCGAAAAGACGACACTCGACGGCCTGCCCGGTGACAAAAGTGTGTATGCGGGAAGGCGGCAGCTCGAGACCGGGCTCACCGAGTTGCTGTCAGGGATGAGGCGCGTGGCGATGGAGTATTCGCCCGACTGCGCCATCCCGTACATCTCGCGGGTCGAT
The DNA here is from genome assembly GCA_035937795.1 of Vicinamibacterales bacterium. GTDB lineage: Bacteria > Acidobacteriota > Vicinamibacteria > Vicinamibacterales > JAMQPK01 > JAMQPK01. The sequence continues at coordinate 39,369 of DASZHO010000124.1, forward strand.
GCGGGCACGATCGAAGCCGTCCGGAAGCGCGGCGTCGACGTCAAATCTTCAGGGGATCTCGTCCAACGGTTTGAAGCCGCGTGGGACGGGCAGGCGCTGGCCACGCATCGCGAGGCATCGGCCGCGCTTTACCGAGTGAAGGATCGGGCGTTCGAGGCCGTGGCCCGAAACATTCGCGAAGGTGCGAACGTATCGGAGTTCGACATCCAGCGGCTGATGGCCGGACTCTTCAAGGAAGAAGGCCTCGTGAGCGACTCGGACCCCGTCGTGGCCTCGCAGGAAAATGCGGGCAACCCGCACTATCTGCCGACCGCGGCCAGGAACAGGCGAATCGGCGCGGATGAGCTGGTGCTGCTGGATCTCTGGGCAAAGAAGGCTGGAAACCCCGATGCGGTTTATGCCGATATCACGTGGGTAGGGTTTACGGGGAACATGGTGCCACGCGAAATCTCTCGAGCGTTTGAGGCGGTGGCGGCGGCGCGGGACGCGGCGGCAGGCCTGGCGCAGCAGTCGGCGCGCGATCGTCAGGACTTACGGGGCTGGCAGGTGGATCAGGCGGCGCGAAAGGTTCTCGAAAGCGCCGGGTACGGGGAACAGATCCTGCATCGTACCGGTCATAACCTCGGGCGTGAGGTCCACGGAAACGGTGTGCACATGGACGACTATGAAAGCCACGACGATCGGCGGCTTCTTCCCGGCACCGGGTTTACGATCGAACCAGGTCTCTATTTCGCTTCGTTCGGCGTGCGGTCGGAAATCAATGTGTTCTACGGCGAGCATGACGCGCTCATTACCGGGCCGGTGCAGACCGAAATTCTGAAGCTTGTGTAGCGGAGGGTTCTGTTATGTCTTCGTTTCCATCATCTACGCGCAAGACGACGATCTTTTACGTGGCCCTGATCGCCATGGCCTCGCTGGTCGTCGGGATGGTCATTGCCTCGCGGCTCGACCTTACGCCAACCTCGTCGGCGCAGACGCTGGCGATTCCCTCAACCAACAGCGCGCCTCTGAACGTCCCGATTGACTCGACGACGTTCCGGAACATCGCCAAGGCGCAGTCGCCGATGGTGGTGAGCATCCGGACCGAGATGCGTCAAAAGACGCAAGATCTGAGCGAGTTTTTCGGCGGAGGCAGCGACGACCTGCTCGACCGTTTCTTCGGCGGCGGCCAGAGCGCACCGAAGCGGCAGCAGCAGCAGCCCAAGGAGCACCTCACGCAGGCGGCCGGCTCGGGCTTCATCATCAACAAAGACGGCTACATCCTCACCAACAACCACGTCGTCGAGGGTGCGACCAAGATCGAAGTGCAGTTCTTCGACGAGGAGGACAACTACTACGCGGCGAAGGTCGTCGGACGCGATCCGCTGACCGACAGCGCGTTGATCCAGCTGGTCGACAAGCCGAGCCGGCCGCTGCCGGAAGCCAAGTTCGGGGATTCCAGCGTGATGGAACCCGGCGACTGGGTCATGGCCATCGGCAATCCGTTCAACCTGGCCCACACGGTGAGCGTGGGGGTGATCAGCGCGACGTCGCGGCCGTTCCCGGTTTCAGAATCGACCGGCGGCTCGCGCTATGCCAACGTGCTGCAAACCGACGCGGCGATCAACCCCGGCAACTCCGGCGGACCGCTGCTGAACGTGCGCGGCGAAGTGATCGGCATCAACACCGCGATCTACAGCAACACGGGCAGCATGGGCCAGGCCGGCAACATCGGCATCGGCTTCGCGATTCCGATCAACACCGTCCGCGACGTGCTGCCGGGGCTGCGCTCGGGCAAGATCACGCGAGGACGTATCGGCGTCTCGGTGCTGGCACTGACGGCGGAATCGGCTGATGCGGTGAACTTGAAAGACCGCAAGGGTGCGCTCGTGGCGCAGGTGTCCAAGGGCGGTCCTGCGGCCAATGCCGGCATCGAGCCGGGCGACGTGATTCTGCAGTTCAACGGCAAGACCGTGTCGAAGAACGACGACCTGCCGCAGCTGGTTGCGGGCACGACACCGGGGACGACGGTACCGGTGAAGGTCTGGCGCGACGGCAAGGAGCGCACGTTGAGCGTGAAAGTGGAAGAGCTCGACCTCGAGTCCGAGAACGGGAATCAGCAGAGCAGCAACAACGCGGAGCCCGACAGCCAGTCCGGCGGCGGGTTCGGCGTGACGCTGAACAACATCACGCCGGATATCGCGCGCCGGATGGATCTGGCCGCGGGCACCAAGGGTGCGGTGATTACCGATGTCGACCAGGAGAGCCCCGCGGCCCGGTCGCTGCAAGCCGGCGACGTGATTCTGCAGGTGAATCGCCAGCCGGTGTCGAGCGCGTCGGAAGCGAGCCAGCTGTTGCGCGCCGTTCCGTCTGGGCGCACCGTCGGCATGCTGATCATGCGGCGTGGCGCGAGCGGAAGCAGCGAGCAGTTCGTGACCGTTCGCAAGCAGTAAGGGTCATGTCTCCTCTCGGCGAGCTGATTGCCGATCGCATTCGCACAGGCGGTCCAATCAGCTTCGCCGAGTTCATGGAGCTTTCGCTCTACCATCCCGAGCACGGCTACTACGCCCGCGCGGCCCAGCGAACCGGCCGCGCGGGCGATTTTTTTACCAGCGTCGATGTTGGACCGGTGTTCGGCGAGCTCATCGCGAAGCAGTTCGCCGAAATGTGGCGCATCCTGGGCTCGTCCGATTCCCCCGCAGGGGCGCCCCCATCCCCGTTTTTTGACATCGTCGAGGCTGGGGCGGGCAACGGCAGGCTCTCCCGCGACATTCTCGACGCCGCCGCACGAAACGACCCGGCATTTTATGCCGCGATCCGGCTGTCTCTGGTCGAGCAGTCGCCGACCGCGCGCGCTGCGCAAGCGGGGACGCTGGGGCCACACGCCGCGCGGCTCCATCACAGCGCGTCTTCGCTCGGGGGGCTTCCCGAGCCGATCCGCGGAGTCGTCTTCGCGAACGAGCTGCTCGATGCGCTGCCCACACACGCGGTCGCCATGACCGAGAACGGTTTGCGCGAGGTGCATGTCGACTATCGCGACGGCCGGTTTGTGGAGTGCCTGAATGACCTGTCGACGCCTCGCATCGCGGAATATTTATCGCGGGCCGGGGCGTCGCTCGCCGCCGGCTGGCGGGCCGAGGTCAATCTGGCGGCCGAAGATTGGGTCAGAACCGCCGCCCGCTCGTTGAGGGAGGGCTTCCTGGTCATGATCGATTACGGCCACGAAGAGGCCGAGCTGTACGGCGCACCCCACTCCGCCGGCACGCTCACCATGTTCAAACAGCACACGACGGAATTCGATCTCCAGGAGCCTGGCAGCTACGACATCACGGCGCATGTCGATCTGAGCGCGGTGCGGCGCGCCGCCGAGCACGAGGGCATGCAGCTGCTGGGGCGGCTCGATCAAACGTATTTCCTGATGGGTCTCGGTCTGGCCGAACTGCAGGCCATGTCGAACAACCTGCAGAATTTCGAGCCAGCCGCGCTGCAGCGCCGCCTCGCGCTGAAAACCTTGATGCTGCCCGGAGGACTCGGAAGCACTCACAAGGTGTTGATTTTCGGCAAGGACGTCGGCGCTCCCAGACTTCTCGGCGTCGCGTACAGGGAGAGGATCACTTGATACTTGAAAGTGAAAAGTTAAATCTCAAAAGTAAAAAGTAAATCTCAAAAGTAAAAAGTCGAATCTCAAAAGTGGAGAGTCAAATCTCAAAAGTCGAAAATTAGATCCGCTTCCCTTTTGACTTTTGACTTTTCACTTTTCACTTTACAGCGCTCACCCATGCGTCTTCCGCTGTACGCGTACATCGGTTTCGGAATCGTGGCCCTCTCCGAAGCGGGCATGCTCGCGCACGTCGAGCCATTTCGCACCTTTCACACCCCGCTGGCGTGGACCGGCTACATTCTGTTCGCCGACGGGATCATTCATGCGAACCGGCGCTCGTCGTGGCTGACGACCAACCGCAACGAGTTCTGGTTTCTGGCAGCGCTGTCGATTCCCTTGTGGCTGGTTTTCGAGGCCTACAATCTGCTGATCCACAACTGGCACTATGTCGGACTGCCGCAGAATCCATGGGCGCGAAACATCGGCTACGGCTGGGCCTTCGCGACGATCTGGCCCGGCATCTTCGAGACCGCGGAACTCGTCGGGCTAGGCCTGCCGCCGAAACGAGATCGGGGGCAATCTGTTCGGCCGTTGTTCCCGCAGCGCGCGAGAACCGAGTCCCGGTCTCTTTTTACGCTGATGCTGGCGGGCGCGGCGATGCTCGCCTGGCCCATCGTCCGGCCGTCACCCTATCTCGCACCAGCAGTGTGGCTGGGTTTCATCCTGCTGCTCGATCCGCTGAACTATCTGCTCGGAGCAGAGTCGCTCATTGGCGATCTTGACGGGGCCGGAGCGGGCGCGCGGCGGCTTGTCAACCTTGCCCTTGCCGGACTTGTGTGCGGCGTGCTCTGGGAATTCTGGAACTACTGGGCCGGCGCAAAATGGATCTACACGGTTCCTTATCTCCCCAGCGTGAGAATCTTTGAAATGCCGGTGCTGGGGTATTTCGGGTTTCCGCCTTTCGCCCTCGAATGCTTCGCCATGTATGCGTTTGCGCGGCGCGCGATGTGGCGCGGGCAGACGCGTCCCATCGGGCTATAATCGACCCCTTATGGATGCCATTCTGGAACGGGAGATCAAGCTGGGCTTCCGCACGGCGGCCGAGGCGCGGGAAGCCATCCTTGCCGCCGGCGCCACGCCTCTGCGGGGGCGGCGTCTTCAGGAGGATTGTCTGCTCGACACCCGCGACGACGAGCTGCACCAGCGCCGCTGCGTGCTGCGCGTGCGCCTCGAATGCGGGAAGACGCTCCTCACCTTCAAGGGGCCGGTGCAGGCGTCGGAGATGAAGCTGCGCGAGGAGCTCGAGACCATCGTGGGCGACGGCCTGCTGCTGCTGCGCGTGCTCGAAGAGCTCGGGTTCCGTGTCTGGTTCAGGTACCAGAAATACCGTGAGGAATTTGCCCACGAGTGCGTCACGGTGGCCCTGGATGAAACGCCGGTGGGCACGTTCGTGGAAATCGAGGGCAGCGAAAACGGCATCCACGAGATGGCTGCGGCGCTCTCGCGGAAACCTGCCGATTACGTGCTCGATTCCTACCGCGGCCTGTTCGTCAAACATTGTCAGCAACGCGGGTTGCCCGTCACCGACATGCTGTTCGAGGAGTCCTAGCTGCCTGCGAGGAGAAGCGCCGCGCTGGTGCTGACCGCAGGGCTCGGCACCCGGCTTCAACCGCTTTCCCTCGTGCGGGCCAAACCGGCGGTCCCCATTGCCGGGCGGCCGCTAATTGCGCGCATTCTTCGCGGGCTCGCCGATTACGGTGTTCGTGACGTCGTGTTGAACCTCCACCATCTTCCCCAGACCATCACCGCGCTCGTCGGCGATGGCTGCGAGTTCGGCGCGCGCGTACGCTACTCGTGGGAATCTCCCGTCCTCGGTTCGGCCGGCGGGCCGCGCAAGGCGCTGCCCCTCCTGCCCGACGACGATTTCTTCATCATCAACGGTGACACGCTGTCCGACGTCGACCTGCACGCGCTTGCGACCCAGCATCGCGAAAGCGGCGCGATCGTCACCATGGCGGTCGTCGACAGCCGATCGCTGGTTGAACGCTACGGCGGCGTCATCACCGACTCCAGAGGCATCGTCTACGGATTCGTGCCGCGGGGCCCCACCGCCGCCGGCTATCACTTCGTCGGCGTGCAGATGGCGCACCCTTCCGCCTTCGCACGCGTTCCCTTCGGTGAGCGCGCGGAATCCACGCGCGATGTCTATCGAGCCTTGATCGCGGAACGGCGCGGGAGCATCGGGGCTTTTCTGGCCAAGGGCCAGTTCTGGGACGTGGGAACGCCCGCGGACTACCTGGATGCGACGCTCTCAGTCGGCGCAGCCGAAGGGGTGTCATCGCCGCAGATCGGACAGCACTCGCGCGTTGCCAAGGGTGCGCGGCTGACGAGCACCGTGCTATGGGATGACGTGGAGGTGGGCGAGGGCGCGAGCCTCGACCGGTGTGTCGTCGCCGATAAGGTCAAGATTCCCGCCGGCGCCACATTCCGGAATTGCGCCATCATTCAAAGCGGAGACAATCTCGTG
>DASZHO010000125.1:0-3732 GCA_035937795.1 Vicinamibacterales bacterium
CGCGGCCCTGGACGATTCGCATGCCTCTCTATCGGCACGTCGAGCCGCACGCGCAGTTGATGGAATACAAGTGTGTGGAGTTTGTCGAGGAATTGATGTACGGGCACCTGCGCAAGAAGTAAAATCAACGGTATGCTGTGAAGCAGTTAGCCCGTGCTGTGAAAAGGAGGGTGTCGTGCGCCAAAGACATCTCGCACTCTGCAGCCTGTTCATCGCGCTTGTCACGTTGTCGTTGTCGGTAGTCCTGGCCGGTCAGGCGACGGCACCAGCCTCGAACAGCCAGAAAGCCTGGACGCCGCCCCGCGGCGCCGACGGCCATGCGGATCTGTCGGGGGTCTGGGCGCACAACGCCGCGACGCCGCTGGAGCGCCCGGCCGAGCTGGCCGGAAAGCCGCTCCTGACCGATGACGAGGTGACGGCTTTGCAGCGGAAAGCGGCCGAGTTGTTCAACGGCAACGGGGATGCCGCGTTCGGAGACTCGGTCTACATTGCCACCATCCGGAACGTCCTCGGCAAGGAGAAGGGGTTCACGTCCAGAGACGTGACAACGGGTGACTACAACTCGTTCTGGACGGTCGATCGATGGTTCGAGAAGCGGACCTCGCTTCTCACCGACCCGCCTGACGGTAAGCTGCCACCGCTGACGGCCGACGCCCAGAAGCGCCGGGCGGCCGCGGCCGAGCACCGCAAGCTGCACCCGTTCGATGGACCGGAGGACATTGCTCTGGGCGAACGCTGTATCACCGGGAGCGTGCCGATGCTCGGTGCGGGTTACAACAACTACTATCAAATCGTCCAGGCGCCGGGTTCCGTGGCGATCAACATGGAGATGAGGCACGACACGCGACTCATTCCTCTCGAAAGCCGTCCTCATCTGCCCAAGAGCGTCCATCTGTGGCTGGGCGATCCGATTGGCCGCTGGGAGGGCGACACCCTGGTGGTGGACACGACGAACTTTCGCAGCGACTCGCCGGTCGCGCCAGGCGGCGTCACCGAGAACGCTCGACTGATCGAGCGTTTTTCGCGTGTTGCGCCCGATACCCTCCGGTACGAGGTCACCGTCGATGATCCGGGCACCTGGACCAAACCGTGGACCGCGGTCCTGTTCATGAAGAGCAGCAAGGATCAGATCTACGAGTACGCCTGTCACGAGGGGAACGAAGCGATGGTCGGCACGCTCAACGGCGAGCGGGTCAAGGAAGCCAACAAAAGCTCAGAGTCGCGATAGGACGCGCCGCTTCACGACGACAGGACGCGCGGGTTCACGAGTATAGGACGCGCGGGTTCACGATCAGTGCTTCCGGAAAATTGACCCGATACTGCGGCCGATGCGCGAGAAGATGCCGCCGAGGACTTGCACGGCCGTCCGCGCCGGCGCGCGATGAATCTGGCAGGTGTCGGTGGGAATGACGTCTCCGGCTTTGAAATACTCCGAGTAGGCGGGACAGAGCTCGGTCGGCTTCAGATGACTGACGGAGCAGAGCGAGACCCGCGTCACCGAGGATGGCGGCTGAAATTGCTCGGGTGGGCGCACGGACGCGACGTGCGTCATGAAATCGGCCCAGATCGGCAGGGCGTACCGTGCGCCGAACGCATCGGGGGCGATCGGCGCGGGCTGGTCGAGCCCGACCCATACGCCCGCGACCACCCCTGAGGTAAATCCCACAAACCAGGCGTCCTTGAAGTCGTCGGTCGTGCCTGTCTTGCCGGCGGCGGCAAAGCGCACGCCAAGCGATCGCGCGGCGGCGCCCGTGCCCGTGTCGAGCACATCTTCGAGCATGGTCACCATCTGGAACGCGGTGGCGGGGGAGACGGCCGGCTGCCGCTTCACTTCGCTCCTGAGGATCTCATGGCCGTCGGGATCGAACACCGCGATGATCGGCCGCGTTGTCACCGCGAAGCCGCCGTTCGGGAACGCGGCATACGCTGCGGTCAACTGCAACGGCGTCACTTCGCCGACGCCGAGCGCGAGCGACGGGACGTCGGGAAGGTTGGGCAACCCGAGGGACTTCGCAAGCCGCAGGACCGGTTGCGATCCGACCTCTGTTTGCAGCTTCACCGCAGCCTGATTGTTCGATTCGTACAGCGCCTCGCGCAGCGTCAGCGCATCGCGCGTTTCGGCACTGGCGTTCTTGACCACCCACTCGTCGTGCCCCTGCACCCGGAACTGACTGAGTCCGGAGACGACCGAAACCGGAGACATGCCGTGCTCGAGCGCCGTCGCGTAGAGGATCGGCTTGAAGGCCGAGCCCGGCTGCCGCCTCGCGTTCACGGCGCGATTGAACGGGGATTGTGCGTAGTTGCGCCCGCCGACCAGCGCCAGCACATCGCCGGTTTGCGGATCGATCGCCACGAGCGCCGCCTGCAACTGCGGCTCGCGCCAGCGCTGCAATCCGGCCGTCACCGCCCGCTCCGCCTCTTTCTGCATCGCGGGCAGGAACGCGGTCTGCACTTTCCAGTCGGGCGGGTTGTCGTCGCCAAACTCTGCCTTGAACTGCTGGCGCAGATAGTCCTGGGCGTAACCTGCCCCGCCAGCGGCCAGACCGGGGCGCGGCAGGATGGCCGGCGGTGCGGCCAGAGCGAGGCGTTCGGCCTCGGGCGTGATGAATTTTTCTTGGCGCATGCGGTCGAGCACCACGTGGCTGCGTTGCAGCGCCCGGTCGTAATGGTTCCACGGCGACAGGCCGGATGGCATCCGGATCAGGCCGGCGATGAACGCTGACTCGGGAAGGTTCAAGTCGGCCGCGTTCTTGCCGAACACATTGCGCGACATGGCTTCCACGCCGTAGACGCTGCTGCCCAGATAGATGCGATTGAGATACAACTCGAGAATCTGCGCCTTCGACAGCCGCCGCTCGATCATCACGGCCAGCCCCAGCTCCTTGAACTTGCGGCTGAAATTGCGCTGGTTCGATAGAAACAGCGTGCGGGCCAGCTGCTGGGTGAGCGTGCTGCCGCCCTGCTCGATTCCGCGGGCGCGCAGGTCGCGGAACGTGGCTCGCGCGATGCCGATGGGATCGATGCCGATGTGCGAATAGAACCGATGGTCCTCCACGGCGACCACGGCGTGCTGCAGGTCCGGGCAAATGCGATTCAGCGGGACATCGAGGCGGTGTTCTTCGAGGGGGAACCACGGTTTCCCGTCGGCGCCGTAGAAAAATGTCTGGCCGATGCCGCGCGCGAGCTTGTCAACGGCGAAGGTGTACTTGACCACCCACGCCGCGGTGAGGACGACGACAAATCCGAGAACAATCGCGCCTCCCCAGAGGAGGTATTCCTTCAGAGTCCGTGGACGGTGCACCGAACCATTTTAGCCTCAGGCTTCGCGCTTAGCCTTAAGCTTCGCGCTTAGCGCGAGGCGGGCCTGGCCGGCGCGAGGGCCTCGTCGGGCAGATCGTCGACGCCGATGACGGGGCCTTTGGCAAGAATCACGGCGCGCTCGATGATGTGCTGCAGCTCTCGCACGTTGCCCGGCCACGCGTAGTCGACCAGGGTGCGAATCGCATCGGGATGAAACGTGGTGATCTGCCGCTCGTGCTGCGCGGCAAACTTCTGCAGAAAATACTCGGCAAGCACCGGAATGTCGCTCTGGCGATCGCGAAGCGGCGGAACCGTCAGCGTCAGCGTGTTCACGCGGTAATAGAGATCCTCCCGCAGCCTGCCGTCCTTCAAGGCGCTCTCCACGTTCACGTTCGTCGAGCAGATCAGCCTGAAATTGGGCTTGAGAATCTT
>DASZHO010000126.1:0-2575 GCA_035937795.1 Vicinamibacterales bacterium
CGTTCTCGAGGGCCGGTGGAAGTTCGTGATTCTCTTTCATCTGTTCGGCGGCAACGTCCGGCGCTTTTCAGAGTTGCGCCGCGCGATCCCTGCCGTGTCTGAAAAAATGCTGATTCAGCAGCTGCGCCAGATGGAGCGAGATGGCATCGTCCGGCGCTTCGTTCATCACCAGGTCCCGCCCAAGGTGGAGTACAGCCTCACAGATTGGGGACAGGCGCTGTGTCCGGCGCTCGACGCTCTTCTGAAGTGGGTGGACCTCAAGGAGACACTCACAGAAGCGCCTCTGATCGCGCTCGACAAGCTTATCGCCCCCCTTCGAACGCGGCGTGCGGAGGAACCGAGTTGACCTGTAAGGTGCAGCCGCCAACCGTCCGTCATTAGCTGAGGCTTGTGCGGCCAGATGCATTTGAACGAGCACACGAGCGAAGTTGATGGACACGCTCGCTAACCTGCTTGCTTGAATATCCCAGAACTGGGATAATTGTGAGGGTGCGACGTGTCCGGGCTGCCAACGAGAAACCGCTGCATTGGGTCGGTTCCTCCAAGCGCGACTTCCCTGAGTTTTCCCGCGGCGGTCAAGGGGGACATGGGAAACGCCCTCGGCATTGGGCAGTTCGGTGGAACCGCGGGCCGTGTACGTTCTTCACGCCTTCCAGAAGAAGTCGCCGTCCGGCATCCGGACGGCAAAACGGGATGTTGATCTCGTCGCTGAGCGATTTAAAACAGCCGAGATGGATCACGAGGAACACTATGGCAAGCAAAAGCGCTGAACGGAGAGAACGGGTAACCCGTGGGACCGGCAACGTGTTCGCCGACCTCGGGTTTCCCGATGCGGCCGAGCGTCAGGCGAAGCTGCGCCTGGCGTATGCGCTCAATCAGGTGCTGGACGGGCGAAAGCTCTCGCAGGCCGATGCGGCCAAGGTGCTGGGAGTGACGCAGCCAAAGGTCTCCGCGCTCCGTCACTACAAGCTGGCCGGTTTTTCCGTTGAACGCCTGATGAACTTGTTGACCGCGCTCGACCAGGATATCGAGATCGTGATTCGGCGAAAGCCGCGCTCCCGGAAGGCCGGTCGGATCAGCGTCGTCGCGGCGTGAGCCCTTCACTCAAGAGTAAGGCGCTGGACTCCTTTTAGACCTGTTTTGTGCTGAGCTTTAACGCACACGCGTGAATGGAGGCACCGCGAAGTGAACGCATCGAACAGGCGCCGCGAAGCCGGCGCCGCCGGAGAGGAGCCACGAGGGCAGTCAGTCGCGCGGTCCCCCACGAGAAGGCCAGCCTGCTGCAGCCGGACGAGGAAACCCGCCGCAAGCAGCTCGTCCGCGCCGTGGTCGCATCGGCGATCGGTACCACCATCGAGTGGTACGATTTCTACCTGTTCGGATCTGCCGCGGCGCTCGTGCTCCCGCGGCTGTTTTTCTCCCAGCTCGATCCGGCAACGGCCGCGATCCTGTCCTGGGTCACCTTTTCCGTGGGATTTGTCGGCCGGCCGCTCGGCGCCGCGTTCTTCGGTCATTGGGGCGACCGCATCGGACGCAAGTCACTGCTCGTCGTCACGATGGTCGTCATGGGTGTCTCGACGGCGGCCATCGGGCTCGTGCCGTCCTACGCGTCGATCGGGGTGTGGGGCGCGGTGATCCTGACGAGCCTGCGGATGCTGCAGGGCGTTGCCGTGGGCGGAGAGTGGAGCGGATCGGTGCTGATGGCCAGCGAGTGGGCGAAGCCGGGCCGGCGCGGCTTCACGAGCAGCTTTCCGCAGATGGGATCGCCTCTGGGGCTGATCATCGCTAACAGCGCGCTTGCGGTGATGGCGTCGTTCCAGAGCGAGTCGGCCTTCCTCGCATGGGGATGGCGCATTCCGTTTCTCATGAGCATCCTGCTCGTCGGCGTCGGCCTCTATATCCGTCTCGGTGTGCTGGAGTCGCCGGTGTTCGCCAACATCAAGGCTCGCGGGAAGACGGTCACGGTGCCGGTGGCGCTCGTATTGCGCGAGAACTGGCGCGAGGTGGCGCTGACGACGCTGCTGCGCACCGGGCAGCTCGCGCCGTATTACATCACGACGACGTTCATCCTCTCGTACGGCACGCAAGTCCTCGGCCTGAGCCGCGCGACGCTGCTGAATTGCGTGTCGATCCGCGCCGTCGCGGCGCTGCTCGTCATTCCGATCGCCGGTCATCTTTCCGACAAGTACGGCCGCAAGCGGATTGTCGCCATCGGTTGTGTGGGGACCGGCCTCTGGATGTTCGCGCTCTTCGGTCTGATGAACACGAAGGTGGTGGCGCTGATCATCCTCGGTCTGGTCGTCGACGGTCTGTTCCAGGACCTCCAGTACGGACCGCAGGCCGCGGTGATTGCGGAGAACTTTCCTGCGTCGCGCCGTTACACCGGCTCGGGCTTGGGCTACCACCTCGCCGCGATCACGGCCGGCGGCCCGGCACCGCTCGTGGCGACATACTTGTTTGCCACGTTCAAGACGTCGTTTGCCATCGCGGCGTTCGGCCTCGCCACGACGCTCATCTCGCTCGCGGCACTGCCCGCGTTGAAGAATAGGGCGGGCGCGCTCGATGACAATTGATG
>DASZHO010000127.1:0-3251 GCA_035937795.1 Vicinamibacterales bacterium
CCGCTCCGGGTCTTTACCGGTGCGGTACCAATTCACCAGGGTCCGGACGGCGAAGCTGTGGCGAAGATCGTGAATGCGCGGACCACGGCCATGCCGATTGAACCTTTGCGTGGGCCGCAATCCGATGCGCTGGCAGACGGACGCGAAGTTATAGCGAGCGGTACAATCGTCGGGACGCCTCCCATCGTCCGACACGAAGAAGGACTTCGGACAGCAGCCCAGAAGCCCGCGGCGGGGTTTTGTCTGGACGCTCACGACCTTGTTCTTTCGAAATACGTCGCAGGGCGCGAGAAGGACATTGTCTTTAATCAAGCCTTGGTTCGCTATGGTTGCGTCAGCAAGAAAACGCTTTTGAAATTGGCGAAGACCTTGCCGGTCGATGACGAGATGAAGGGCACTGTTGCATTGGCGAAAAATCGACCAAATCGCGGAGAAAAATATCAATGAAATCAATCTGCCATTACGCGAATTTTTGCTCAGAATCAGCTAATGCAACAGTGCCGCCGATTTCCCCCGTCGCTTCAGGACCCACACCGTGCGCAAGATTCCAGCGACCGTCCTCACGGGATTTCTCGGCGCCGGCAAGACGACACTGCTCAACCACCTCCTGCAGGAGCGTGCCGGCGAGCAGATCGCGGTCATCGTCAACGAGTTCGGCGAGATCGGCATCGACGGCGACTGGTGCACGCGACCGACGAGACGGTGATCAAGCTCAGCAATGGCTGTATCTGCTGCACGGTGCGAGGCGACCTGATCGGCGCCGTCGCGCGTCTCCTGGAAAGCCGCCCGAACATCGACCGCTTCATCGTCGAGACCACGGGTCTCGCCGATCCCGCGCCGGTCATCCAATCCTTCATGCTCGACGATGTGCTGCGTAAGAATCTCATCCTCGATGCGCTCGTCACCGTCGTCGATGCGGAGTACATCGCGCTCCAGCTGGAGCATGACGAGGCGCGCGAGCAGATCGCCTTCGCCGACGTTATCGTGCTCAACAAATCCGATCGAGCGCGCGAGGCCCTGGAAGCGATCGAGACACGGCTGCGCCGGCTCAACCCGCTGGCGCCGATCCACGCGGTCCGGGCCGCTGAGATCCCCTCCGGCCTCGTGCTCGATGTCGGCGCCTTCGACGTTCGCATCGTGCTCCGGATCGACCCCGCGCTTCTTGAAGACTTCGCCCACGAACACGCCGCCGACATCACGAGTGTCGCACTGCGCGAGGCGACGCCCCTGGACGGGGCCGTGCTCAACGGCTGGCTCAACCAGCTTGTGCAGGAACGCGGCCGCGATCTGCTGCGCATGAAGGGGATCGTGCATCTCGCCGACGAGCCGCGCCGCTTCGTCTTCCACGGCGTGCACATGACGTTCGACGGCGCGCCCGGCCCGGTCTGGCGCTCCGGCGAGCCCCGGCAGAGCGAGATCGTTATCATCGGCCGCAACCTCGATCCCGATGCCCTGCGGGAAGGCCTTGACTCCTGCCGCATCCAGAACGACGCCGCAACGGCGTGAGTGCCCACCCGGCAACCGTGAAAAATTCCGGAGAATCGTCATGGATATCTACCTGGCACTGACCCTCAGCCTCGGCGGCGGCGATATCGGTCTCGTCGGTAACCATCGAAGCGCAGCAGTCAGGCTCCTCAGGCGAACCTGATCGCTGTTTCTCCGCCAACCGCAACCCGAATCCCACATCATGAAACTGCAGCACTATATCGGCGGTCTCGGCGCGATCGATTTCGAGACCCGAGTCTTCGTCGAGCCCTGGGAGACGCGTATCTTCGGCATCCATGTCGCGATGATGGCGCTCAGCACCTATCTCGACCTGCCGCAAACGCCGAGCATCTTCCGGACCGTCTGGACCTGGGCGGACCTCCGCGCGGGCGCGGAGGCAATGAACCCGCTCGATTACTTCAAGTTCCGCTACTATGAGAGATGGCTCGGCGGCGTCTCCAGCAATTTCATCGCCAACAGCTACATCACCGAGGCCGAACTCGACGCGCGGACCGAGGCATTCCTCAGCAAACCCGATGCCGCGACCCCGAGTAGCGGCGACCCGACGATCGATGCACGGGTGCATCGGTACCTGGTCGAGGGCGCCTCACCCAAGCGCGACGTGCCCTTCACCCCGCTCTTCGCCGTCGGCGAGCGCGTGACGATCAAGAACGTCCCCGCCGCGGACCACACGCGGCTGCCGGGCTACCTGCGCGGCAAGACCGGCATCGTCGAAGAGGTCTACGACGCGCCGTACGCCTATCTCTGCGACACCGGGCCGGACGGTATTGGCGCGCCGATGCCGGTCTATCGCGTGCGCTTCGACCCCCAAACGCTCTGGGACAAGAAGACCGAGACGGGCTTCTCCATCTACGCCGATCTTTTCGAGCACTATCTCGGCGACGCGGTCGCCTAAGCCGCCTGATCAGGAGCCGCAGTCATGAACGAACGTTTCAAATTCCCCGCCGATCGCGAAGCCCGCAACGCCGCGCGCACGAAAGCGCTCGAATCCCTGCTCATCGAGAAGGGCGTTATCACCGGCGAAACCGTCGACAAGGTACTCGGCGTCTTCGAGACGAAGATGGGTCCGTTCAACGGCGCCCGGCTCGTTGCGCGCGCCTGGGTCGATCCCGCCTTCAAGGAGCGGCTGGTCGCCGATACCCCCGCCGCCATCGCCGAACTGGATTTTCCGGAAGGCATGGCCGGCGCGGAGGGCGAGCATATGCGCGCGGTGGCCAACGCGCCGGGCGTGCATAACCTGATCGTCTGCACGCTCTGCTCCTGCTATCCCTGGCCGGTCCTGGGCCTGCCGCCCTACTGGTACAAGGACCCGACCTTCCGGGCGCGCGCCGTGCGCGAGCCGCGCACGGTACTCGCGGAGTTCGACGTGCAGATCGAACCTTCGGCCGAGATCAAGATCTGGGACAGCAGTGCGCAGATCCGCTGGTTCGTCATCCCCGAGCGGCCTTCGGGCACGGAGTCCATGAGCGAGACCGAACTCGCCGCCCTCGTCACCCCCGAATCCATGATGGGCGTCGCGCTGCCGCGCGCGGCCTGAAAACCTACGCGGGAGAGTGATGCGATGCTGACCAGGTACGAGCACTACGCCGTAACCGAGATGCTGGGCGCCTCGGATACGCCGCCGCGCGCCAATGGCGCGCTCTACTTCGGCCATCCCTGGGAGCGCCAGGCCTTCGGGGTGGCGCTGGCGCTTTCGAAGGCCGGGTATTTCGAGTGGGGGGCGTTCCGCGGCAACCTCATCGCCG
>DASZHO010000128.1:0-13914 GCA_035937795.1 Vicinamibacterales bacterium
GCACGAAAGCACCGTAGCCGATTGCACCGCGACGCGACGAGAAGGCCGGTGGATCAGAGCTCCACCGGCCATTTTCTTTTCTGCTAGACTTCGGCAAGCTCTCATGCCCGGGCGGAAAATCATTGCTTTCCTCATGGTCGCCGCGCTCGCCGTCGCGGCCGCCGGCTACGCCCAGCGCTTTGGCGGCGGCCGGAGGCGCGGGTACAGGGGCGACATCAGTCGCGCGAACAAGAACAGCTTCACGGGCGACTTTACCTTCTGCCGTATCGAGTTTCGGGACGCCCAAGATGGTGACGGCAATGGCTGGTGGGTGGACTACCCTCGCGCCGATGAAAACCTGTCCATCCGCCTTTCCGAGCTGTCAAAGACGCGGGTCGATTTCGACAAGAACGGCGATCCGAATCATTACGTGATGCACGCCACCGACGAGGAGCTGTTCAATTGCCCCTTTACGATGATGACCGAGCCCGGCGGAACCTATTTTGATGATGACGAGGCGAAGGCGCTGCGGACCTACATGTTGAAGGGCGGCTTCCTCTGGGCGGACGATTTCTGGGGCGAATACGCGTGGGCACACTGGGTGAGGGAGGTCCGGAAGATTTTTCCCGAGGAGAGCGAATATCCAATCATCGACGTGCCGTTGAACCACGCGATGTTCCACTCCTTGTTCGACGTCACGGAGTTTCCGCAGATTCCGGGGATCGGAGTGTGGGAACGCTGGCACACGACTTCTGAGCGCGGCGCCGACAGCGCCACGCCTCACGGCCGGGCGATTCTTGATTCCAAGGGTCGCATCATGTTTTTCATGTCCCACAACACCGACTTCGGTGACGGGTACGAGCGCGAAGGAGATGACCCGACGTACTTCTACAAGTTTTCGGTCCCCGGCTACGCAGTGGGCATCGACCTCATCCTCTACGAAATGACCCACTGAGTCCGGCCATTATCAGTTCCTTGCTGGGGCTCCCGCTTCCTTCTTAGCGGGCTTTGCGGGCATTGCGGGGCTCACCGGTTCCTTGCGGTAATCGATCGTGGTCGTCGGCTTGCCGGAATGGTTGGTGTCGAAGGACACCGTGGCAAGTACCCCGTTCTCGTAGGTCTCCCACTTGTCCACCTTGCCATCGCCGTCGCCGTCTACTTCGGCGCGCACCAGCACGCCCTTCTCGTAGTACTCGGTGCGGTCGATCTTGCCGTCGCGGTGACTGGAAATCTCGACCCTCCCGATCGATCCGTCAGGCGCTTGATACGCCCAGGCGTCAGGTTTTCCATCATTCGCCCTGGAAAAACCGACTTTCTCGAGCTTCTGGTCCGGACCGTAATACTCCCAGCGATCGATTTTGCCGTCTCCGTCGTTATCGATCTCGATGCGAAGGAACTTCGTGCCGTCCATGTAGCTGTAAATCTTTCCCTTACCGTCCTTCTTCGCTTCGATGGTCAATTGCACTAATTTCCCGCTTTGCTTGTCGTACGTGGCCTGGACCCGATTGTCTTTCGGCGGACTGCCGCCACAGCATGCGGCAAGCGCGCCCGCGAGGATCAAAAACTTCTGAAATTGGGTTGACACGATATAAAACAGGGTTGTGTCAATAAGTATACGTTCTCTTGTGGTACTACTTAGTGATCAGGGAGGCAAGATGAGTTGCTATCACGATTCCGACGATCTCAAGAAGCTTGGTGAATTGAAAACGCTGGCGCCCGCCGAATTCAAAGGGTTTGTTGCGCTCGATGCGATCGTCGGGCGCGACGACGGTGCAATTCCGCGCAAGTACCGCGAGCTGATTGCCCTTGCCGTGGCCTGCACGACGCAGTGCCCGTACTGCCTGGATGTGCACACGAAAAACGCGAAGCGCGCCGGCGCCACGCGCGAAGAGGTGGCTGAGGCCGCCTTCCTGGCTGCGGCGCTGCGCGCAGGGGCGGCGGTGACCCACGGAACGCTGGCGCTCAAGCTGTTCGATCAGGCCTAGGGAAGAACCGGGAGATGGAGTTGGGCGCGATCACGCTCTTACCAGCCTGGCGACCTCGGCTAATCGAAATGGAAAATGCTAGCGGTGGAACGCTGCAAAGAGACCGGCAAGTGTCACCATGATCCCGATAATCCACCGGAATTGCTTCATCATTTCCAAACGAAGACCATCCAGCTTGGTGTCGAACGCTTCGAACTTCCCGTCGAATTTTCCATCCAGATCTCTCAGTTGCTGGGAAATCTCGATCAATCTGCCGCCCTGCTCTTCCACGCGCACCTCAAGCTGTGCCAGCCGCTCGCGATCAAGTTCCATCGGATACGCCTCCCAAAGCGGCTCGAGATCGAGTATACCGTCGTCGGTCAAGAGGTCGCGCTCCCAGGCGATATCAAGAGCGGTGCCGACTGATCTGTCGAAGAAATTCCGAGCAACTGCTCGGAGCGTGCAGCGATGGCAATCGAAAGAATTGAGGGGCGCTGCAGTCTCTGCGATCGCTATTCGGACCTCAGGGCCTCGATGGGATCGAGGAAGGCGGCTGTTCTGGCGGGATAGTAGCCAAAACCGATTCCCACCAGCGCGGAGAAAAAGACAGCGAGAGCGACGGCGCCCGGTCCAACGGATGTCGTCCAGCCTGCCAGGCGCGAGATGAGAGCCGACACGCCGATGCCAAGCAGGACCCCGACGAACCCGCCGGCGATCGAGAGCGTGATGGCCTCAACCAGAAACTGCGTGAGAATATCGCGCGTCTTGGCGCCGATCGCCTGACGCAGTCCGATTTCTCGTGTCCGCTCCCGGACCGAGATCAACATGATGTTCATGATGCCGATGCCGCCCACGACCAGCGACACCGAAGCGACGGCCGCCAGCATGATCGCCATGACGCTGGCGGACGCCTCTTGCGCCGCGAACAGCTCCTGCAAGTTACGAATCGAAAAGTCGTCAGCGCCGGATGGCTGCAGATGATGCCGTTGCCGGAGCAGCGCCTCGGCCTCGTCCTGCGCGGCCTGTATCTGGGCGGCCGATTTTGCCTGCATCATGAT
Organism: Vicinamibacterales bacterium; assembly: GCA_035937795.1. Taxonomy (GTDB): domain Bacteria; phylum Acidobacteriota; class Vicinamibacteria; order Vicinamibacterales; family JAMQPK01; genus JAMQPK01. Next base: position 3,002 of record DASZHO010000128.1, read on the forward strand.
GGTGTCAACGGCGTCGGAGTTGGCCGCTTTCGCGCCCACGACTTGCCGTTTGGCGGTTGAAATCGGGAGCAGGATGACATCATCCTGATCCTGACCCTGCGCGGATTGCCCCTTGGGCGTCAGCACGCCGACGACGGTGAATAGGACCTGCTTGATGCGGATCGTCTGGCCAATCGGGTCGCCATTGAATAAATTGTTCACTGGCGTCTGGCCGAGCACCGCCACTTTGTTGGCCGAATCGACATCCTGCTGGGTGAACTCAGCCCCGGCAGCGACGGAGAGTTGGCGAACGGCCAGGTAGTCGGGAGTCACGCCATAGATTGTTGTTGCCCAGTTGTTATTCCCGTTGACGACCTGGGCTCCGCCGCGAACATACGGGGCGGCCAGCGCAACGTCCGGACACTGCGCCGGGATGTCCTTCGCGTCCGCCTCAGACAGTGTCACCGCGTTGCCTGTTCCCAGTCGCACGCCGGAACTACTAGTGCTCCCTGGGGTAATGATGATGATGTTGCTGCCGATGCTCGCGATCTGGTCCTGGATGCGCTGTGTCGCGCCCGAGCCGATCGACACGGTCGCAATCACGCTGGCGACCCCGATCACAATACCCAGCATGGTCAGCGCCGAGCGGAGCTTGTTCATCGTGAGCGCCCGAAAGGCAATGCCCATCGATGACTTCAACTTCTTCACGTTCTTCATGTTCTTCAGGGCGCCACCCCCGTGAGCGTCAAGCCCGCCGCGGGAACCTCGCCTGCGCCGGTGGGATGGATCACCGCCGTGTCGCTGACGATGAGCCCATCACGAAAGCCGATGATCCGGTCCGCGTGCGCGGCGACCTCATCCGAGTGTGTGACCAGGACGATGGTAATGTGCTGAGTGCGGTTGAGGTCCTGGAAGATGCTCATGATTTCGGCGCTGGTGCGGGAATCGAGGGCGCCGGTGGGCTCGTCGGCCAGCAGGATTTCCGGTTTGTTGATCAGCGCACGCGCGATGGCCACCCGCTGTTGCTGTCCACCCGAGAGCTGCGCGGGGAAATTCTGCTCCCGGTCGGCCAGACCGACCATGGACAGCGCCTGCTGGGCCTGCTCGTCCGCGTCGGGCGTGTCGGTCTCTTTGTACAACAACGGCAGCTTCACGTTCTCCAGAGCGCTCATCCGAGGGAGAAGATTGAAGTTTTGAAAGACAAACCCGATCTTCTGGTTCCGTATCTCCGCGAGCTGGTCCCGATCGAGGCTTTCGACCGGGACGCCGGCGAGCAGATACTGTCCGGAAGTCGGGTGGTCAAGGCAGCCGATCAGGTTCATGAAGGTTGATTTGCCCGAACCTGACGCCCCCATGATCGCGACGTACGAGCCTTTCTCGATATCGACGGTCACCCCGGCCAGGGCGTTCACAATCACTTCCCCGAGCCAGTAGGATCTCGTCAGGTTCCGGACATCAATCAGCGGTGGCACGGTTGGCTCCCTGACGCATCACAATCCGCCTGGGCCGCGGCGTCCGCCGCCAGCGCCGGGAGCCGAAGGCGCACTTACAATCGGCGCACTGGCCGCCACCGTGAATCTCGACACTACCTGATCACCGGCATGTAGATCGGCGGAGGTGACGGCCGTGTACTTTCCGTCCGAGAGCCCCAGGGTCACCGACGCCGCTTGCACCTTCCCGCCCTGTACGACATAGACCTGCTGCTGCTTACTCGCCGCTACCGCCGGCAAGCCGAGTTGCGTCAGCATCGCCGGGGTAGGATGCGTCCGCAAGGCGGCGTTTGGGACCTTCAGCGCGTTGTCCACCTTTGCGGTCATGATGCGTGCATTGGCCGTCATCCCGGGAAACAGTTTGAGATCGGCGTTCGACACCGAAATCACCACGTCGTATGTGACGACGTTCGCCGCACTGATTGGCGCTTTGCGGACTTGCGCAACCTGCCCGCGGAATGTGGTGCCTGGATACGCATCGACGGTGAACGTCGCCTGCTGGCCGGAGCTGATGTTGCCGATGTCGGACTCGTCGACGTTGGTATCCAAATGCATTTTCGTCAGGTCTTGCGCGATTTCGAAAATCGTCGGGGCGGAGAACGATGCGGCGACGGTCTGGCCCACATCCATGCGGCGGGCGATCACGATGCCGTCCACGGGAGCGGTGATCCGGGTCCGTTCCAGGTTGATTTTGGCCTGCGCCAGCGACGCTTGCGCTTGCCGCTCCTGATCCTGCGCAGCACTCAACTGGTTCTGTGTCACCACCACTTGAGCCTGCGCCGACTGTATGGTCTGTTTGGACGCGTCGATCTGCGATCCGTCCGCGGTAGTCTGCGCGTTAGCAGCGGATTCAGCCGCTTTCGCCAGGTCGAGATCCGTTTGGGAAATAAGTCCACCGGCAAACAACGTGTCTTGCCTCTGGTCTTGATTGGCGGCGTTCAGTGCATTGGCCTGGTCCTTGGCCAACACGGACTCCACGGCCTTTTCGCTCGCCATCGTCCCCGCCAGATCGGATTTTGCCTTCTGAACTTGAGCCGATGCCGTCAGGGTGCCCGCGTGGACGGAGGCCAGCGCGGCTTGAGCCTGATCAACCTGCGTCTGAAAGACCTGGGGATCGATCTCGGCGACCAGTTGGCCTTTCGTCACCTTGGTGTTGAAATCGGCGTAGAGCGCTTTGATGTTGCCCGACACCTGGCTGCCCACCTGCACATCCACAACGGCGTTCAGCGTGCCCGAAGCCGTCACGCTTGACTGGACCGTTCCCTGCTCCACCGGCACGGTGTCATACGTGATCGCGCCAGCCGCGCGCACCCGCCACCATTCCACGCCGCCGGCCAGCGCCACGACGGCGCCCACGATCAGCACTGTCCTGGTCCAGCTTTTCCGGGGGCGCTTCACGGCAGGGGCCGGGCGAGATGGAATCGTCGGCGGCACCGGCTGCGGTGATGGCACTGGTTGAGGCGCTGCAAGAGGCAAAACACAACTCCTTTTCACTCGAGGACACGGCTGGCTGGCGGCACACCCCCGCTGGTCCGGACCGGAGCGCAAGCGGTTCGATCCCCGGTCCCACTATGCAGGATTCCGGCCAATCCGGCTGTGCTGTTGGACACACGCCGGCCGGAGGAGCTTTCAAGCTTGGGTGTGGTTCGATGGCTGATTTAGCGACACTATTGGACAAGCGTCAAGCGCGCTGCAGCTTCTGCAATCACGAAGAACTGCTCGACGATGTCTCGGACCTCGGAGATGGAGGCGGCGGAATTGATTGCGGTGCGCAAGTGGCCGCCGTTATGGAGACCCTTCGAGTACCACGACATGAGGGCGCGCAGCTTGTTGATGACCCACCGTTCACGCCGGGGCTGGGATTCGGAATTCGCGCTGTGGCGGAAGCCTTCCGCCTCGTTCTCGCCCTCGTTCAGGAGCAGCTCCATGTAATCGAGCAGGAAGCGGCCGCGATCGTCGAGTGTCACTTCCCGCGCGGGGCGGCCCGCGGCAAGATCTCCGGCCTGCGCCAGAATCCACGGGTTGCGCAGCACCCCGCGGCCCACGAGGATGCCGCTGACGTTGCCGGTGCGCATGTGATCGAGAATGTGCTCGGGCTCGATACAATCGCCGCTGCCAAGCACGGGAATGCTGAGAGACTCGGCCACGCGATCGATCAGCGACCAATCGGACTGCCCGCTATAGGACTGCGCCGCTGTCCGTCCGTGCACGGCCACCGCCGAGGCGCCTGCGTCTTCCACGCGCCTGGCAAGATCGGGCGCGTTCACAGACTGCTCGTTCCACCCCGCGCGCATCTTCACCGTCACCGGGATGCGCACCTTTTTCGTCATCGCCGCAATCACGCTCGCCGCGTGCTCGGGCTCGCGCATCAGGCTGCAGCCGGCGTTGTGCTTCGCAATTTTCGGCACCGGGCAGCCCATGTTCACGTCGACAATGTCGGCGCCGAGGCCCTCGACAATCTGCGCGGCGTCGGCCATCTTCTCGGGATCGCCGCCGAAAATCTGGATGGAAACGGGCCGCTCTTCCTCGGTGAACTCGGTGTATTCGAGCGTGCGGTCGATCCCGCGCACCAGGCCTTCAGAGCTCACCATCTCGGTAACGACGAGGCCACAGCCGCCGTGGCGTTTCACAAGACGCCGAAAGGCAGAATCCGTCATGCCGGCCATCGGCGCGACGACGAACGGCGACGACAGCGAAATGCTTCCTATCTTCATAAAGGGCTTCGGCAGCCTTCAAGTATAGCCGCACTTGCTTTTCCCTTGACGACGATGGCAACGTCGTCCTGGTATGAGCAAGAGGATCACGACGGAGGAATATTTCACGATGCCGGAGACCAACCGGCCAATGGAGCTCGTCTACGGCTACGTGCGCGAGCCTCCTACTCCGTTCGGCGACCACCAGTCAGCCGTGTTCAGGGTTGCCGTACTCCTGGACGCACACGTCCGGCGTTACGGCCTGGGCCGGGTGTTCATCTCTCCGTTTGACGTCGTGCTGGATCCCGAGGCCGCCCTGATCGTCCAGCCGGATGTACTTTTCATTGCACGCGGCCGGCTGAACATTGTTTGCTCTCATGTGTGGGGCGCGCCGGATCTCGTTGTAGAGGTCGCGTCACCGAGTACACAAATTCACGATAGAACGCTGAAACTCGCGTGGTACCGGCGCTACGGTGTGAAGGAATGTTGGCTCTTGTATCCGCACGATCGCCGCATCGAGATCGTCGACCTGGAAAGCGACGCGCGGGAATCGTTCACGGGTGAGGCGAGCGTCCGATCGAGGGTCCTGCCGGAATTCGGGGAGCGAGCCGGCGATTGTTTTGAATAGATCCAAGCCCTGCCAGCGCGCACGAGCACCACCCAACGACCGGCCTGGCGGTATTGGTCGAGCGGGTTGCCAATCGTGGAGCGTCCTGCTACTCTCAAAAGTCCGGAAATGAAGCATTTATTCGCCAGGGGCATCGCTCTTTGCGTGCTGGCTTCTGCGGCTGCCATGGCCCTCGCGGCATGGCCGCACCATCCGCGTATCACGACGGAAGATCGCAACGGCGACGGCCGGCCCGACGTCTGGTGCCGTTACGACGATCAGGGCGAGCCCGCCGAGGTAGGCATCGACACCAACTTCGACGGCCGGTCCGACGTCCAGGAGTATTACGAGCACGGGACGCTGGTCCGGCGTGAATCGGATCGGAATTTTGATGACCGGGTCGATTTGGTGGAGGAATTCGACGCGGCGACGCACGAACGGGTCCGATCCATCGTCGATCTCGACTATGACGGCACGGCCGACCTCCTCGTCCTGTTTCAAGATGGCCGGCCTGTTTTCTCGAAACGGCTCAAGTCGAAACCATCCGTCAGCATCCTCGGTCACCAGCCGCAACTCGTCGCTCACCAGCCGCAACCCGTTCGCCGGAGCGGCGACGTCGACAGGCTTGCGCCGCTCACCGATCCGTTTCGCGTGGACAGATCCATCAGCGGGACGAACGTGGCCCCGAGCAGCCGCGACAGCGTGTGGCTGTCCGCCTCAGGTGGTCTGCCGGCATCGTGCAGTGACGCCGTAAGCCCTGTTCGGTCCTCGGCGCGATTCATGGCGCGCGAGGTTCAAGCCAGCCCGCTGGCGTATCTTTCTGCCCGGTCCCCGCGCGGCCCTCCGCTCTCCTGACGCCTTCCTTCGCTTTCCGGCAGGCTGACCGCGATGCGCTGAGCTCGCGGTCTTGAGCATCATCAACTCAGAGGAGATGACATGCGCCCCGTGTGGCATAGCGCGTTGGGATGTGTACTTGTGGGCTGTCTGGCGTCGACTGCCGCGGCGCAGACGGCCCTCACGTGGCCGGAAGTGCGCGCCCGGTTCGACGCGACCAATCCGACGCTGCTCGCCGGTGAGATCGGCATCAACGAATCCCGAGCCGCCGAGATTACGGCGTACCTGCGTCCGAATCCGGTGGCATCGCTCACACTCGATCAGATTGGCAACACGGTGGGCGCCGGTACCTTCTCCGCCTCGATACTGAGCAGCACCTTCAGCTACCTGCACGAACGCCAGAACAAGCGCGAGCTGCGGCGCGACAGCGCGCAAGGCGCCACTTCGATCGCGACCTCGACCCAGGCCGACCTGGCACGGAATCTCATATTCACGCTCCACTCGGCATTCGTGCAAGTGCTGCAGGCCAAGGCGTTTCGCGCCCTGGCCGGGGACAATCTCACCAACTATGACCAGGTGCTCGGTCTGAGCCGCGATCGGTTGCAGGCGGGTGACATCGCCCAGATCGATCTCGATCGCCTGGAGCTCCAGCGAGTGCAGTACGAGTCCGATGTCCAGACGGCGGAGGTGAACCTGCGGACGGCCAAGATTCAACTCCTCAGACTGCTGAACGACCAGACGAGCCCCGTCGACCAGTTCGACGTCTCGGGACCGTTCGATTTCATCGCTCCGCCGCAATCGCTCGATGACGTCCGGCGGATCGCCTTCGACGTCCGGCCCGACTTGCGGGCGGCCGTGCAGGCTGTCGAGAAGGCGAGAATCGACCACCGGTTGGCATTTGCGAACGGGTCCACGGATCCAACCATTGCGGTAGACGCCGCGTTTCCGGCGATATCTCAAGTCTGGCAAAGCTATCAACCGCCACTGCGTGAGTTCGTGGGCATCAGCATCGGCGTGCCTCTCCGAATTTCGGATCGCAATCAGGGCGAGAAGCTTCGCACCGAGCTCGATATCACTCGCAACGAGAGACTCGCCGACGCGGCACGACTACAGGTCTTCGGGGATGTCGATACGGCCTACGCCACCGTAATGAGCACTGTCGCACTCCTGCAACCTTATAAAGACAGGTACCTCGACCAGGCGACGCGTGTTCGCGACACGATGACGTTCTCGTATCAGCGCGGCGGCGCCTCGCTCATCGAGTTTCTCCAGTCCCAGCAGGAGTACCGCGCCGTGCAGGTCAGCTACGTGAACCTCATTGCCGCGTTCCTGAATGCGGTCAATCAACTGAATCTTGCGGTCGGCCAAGAGGTCATCCCGTGACACGCCTACAGCAAAATCGAATCATCACCGTCATCTTCGCCTGCGCGAGCAGTGCGCTGATCATCGGCTGCACGGCCCACGGCGACACCGACAGCGCATCGGGCGCGCCGCCGCCGGCGGTCGTGGATCGCGAAGGGGACACCAGCATCGTCCACGTCGATCACCCGGAGCAGTTTCCGCTGGCGACCGCCATCGCCCGGGACGCGGCGCCCGAGTTGAGCGTGACGGGCGTCGTCAGTCCGGACGTATCCCGCGCGGTGCCGGTCGTGTCGCTCTCCTCCGGCCGCGTGATCGACGTGCGCGCGCGCCTGGGTGACCAGGTGACGAAGGGGCAGCTGCTGCTGCGGATTCAAAGCGCGGACGTATCCGCGGCGTTTTCTGACTATCGGAAGGCCGTGGCTGACCAGGTGCTGGCGCAAACGCAACTCGATCGTGCGCAGGCGTTGTTCCAGCGTGGCGCAATCGCCAAGAAGGATCTGGAGGTGGCCCAGGACGCCGCCGACAAGGCGCAGGTCGACGTTGAGAACGCCGCGGAACATCTCCGCGTGCTGGGAATGGACGCGCATCGGGCGCCCACGTCGGTGGTCGAGGTCCTGGCCCCGGTATCCGGCGTCATCACCGAGCAGAATGTGACCGGCGCGGGGGGCGTCAAGTCGCTGGACAACTCGCCAAACCTGTTCACGATTTCCGATCTGTCGCGCGTCTGGATCGTCTGCGATGTCTACGAGAACGATCTCTCGATGGTTCGTGTGGGAGATGCGGCCGACATCCATCTCACTGCCTATCCGGATCGCGCGTTGACCGGGCGCATCAGCAACATCGGGGCGATCCTCGATCCCGCCATCCGGACCGCGAAGGTGCGGATCGAGGTCTCCAACCCGGGCCTCTTGCGCATCGGCATGTTTGTGACGGCGACCTTTCACGGCCAGACGAAACAGACACGGGCCGTGGTGCCCTCGACGGCCATCCTTCACCTCCATGACCGGGAGTGGGCGTACGTCCCGGCGGCGCCCGGGCGCTTCCAGCGTGTTGAGGTGACGAGCGGCAATATGCTGCCGGGCGGCATGCAAGAGGTCGTATCGGGGCTTCAGCCCGGGCAACGGGTCGTCTCCAACGCGCTGGTGCTTCAGAACACGGTGGAGCAGTAGCCATGCGGAGATCTGAGTAATGCTCCGCGCGCTCGTCGATTTCTCGCTCGGCAACCGGCTCCTGGTCCTCGCGGTCGCGGTGCTCCTGTTCATCTGGGGCGTGATCTCGTTTCGCAACCTGCCGGTGGAGGCCTATCCCGACGTCGCGAACAACTACGTGCAGGTGATCACCCAGTGGCCGGGCATCTCGGCCGAACAGGTCGAACAGCAGGTCACGATCCCGCTCGAGATCGTGATGAACGGCATCCCGCACCTGGACCATTTGCGGTCGACGTCGCTCTTCGGCCTTTCCAGCGTGATGCTCATCTTCGACGACGAGTCGGAGAATGACTGGAACCGCGTAAAGGTCCTCGAGCGGCTCTCGCAGGTGACGCTCCCCGCGGGCGTGCAGCCCCAGATGGGCGCCGACTGGAGCCCGGTCGGGCAGATCTACTTTTTCACGCTGCACAGCACGAACCCGAAATACGACGTGATGGATCTGAAGTCGACCGAGGACTGGACCATCGAGAAGCAGTTCAAATCGGTGCCGGACGTGGTCGACGTGGCCAGCTTCGGCGGGCCGACGCGCGAGTACCAGGTGCGGGTCGATCCGAACAAGCTCGTCGCCTACGGGCTCAGCCTGGGGCAGATCGAACAGCAGCTCTCGAACAACAACGTCAACGGCGGCGGCAGCTTCATCGAAGCGGGGCTGCAGCAGATCAACGTGCGCGCGGTCGGGCAGGTCAGAACCGTCGCCGACATCGAGCGGACCGTCATCACGACCAGGACCGGCACCGCGCTTCGAGTGAGGGACATCGCGACCGTCCAGGAGGGCGCCAAGATCCGGCTCGGCCAGTTCGCCAAGGCGATCCATCGTGCGGACGGACGGATTCTCGACAACGACGACGTGGTCGCCGGGATCGTGCTGCTGAGGAAGGGGGCGAACGCCGATTCGACGCTCGAGGCGATCCACGCCAAGGTGGCGGAGCTGAACGATCACATCCTGCCGCCGGGGGTCAAGGTCGTGCCGTTCCTCGACCGCAGTGATCTCCTCCATCTGACGACGCACACGGTGATGCACAACCTCACGGCGGGCATCGTGCTCGTGTCGCTGATCCTGTTCGTCTTTCTGGGAAACGTCAGAGGCGCGCTCATCGTGACGCTGACGATTCCGTTTTCGCTGTTGTTCGCCTCGATCTGCCTGAACCTGCGGCACATTCCGGCGAACCTGCTGTCCCTGGGGGCCCTCGACTTCGGCATGATCGTCGAAGGCGCGGTCGTGATGATCGAGAACATCGTCCGGATGCTCTCCCACGGCGACCACGAGACGAACGAGACCGTCGCCCGGAAGATCGGCGCCGCCGCGCACGAAGTGCAGCGGCCGGTCTTCTACTCGATCGCGATCATCATCGTGGCGTACCTGCCGATTTTCACGCTGCAGGCGGTGGAAGGCCGGCTGTTCAAGCCGATGGCCTGGACCGTGGCGTTCGCGCTGCTCGGCGCGCTCCTGTTCTCGATGGTCGTCGGGCCGGTGCTGGCCAGCCTCATGTTTCCAAGAGGCACGCGCGAATGGCGCAATCCACTCATGGGCGTCCTGACGCGGGCGTACGCGCGCGCGCTGAGCCTCGCCATCGACTGGCGCTGGGTGACGGTGTCGATCGCGGCGGTGGCGCTCCTCGGAACCTACGTGCTGAGCCGGACGATCGGCTCCGAATTCCTCCCACACCTGGACGAAGGAGCGATCTGGGTGCGCGGGACGCTCGCGCCGAGCACCGGACCGAGCGAGGGCATCCGCCTGGCCAATCAGGTGCGCGTGATCCTTGCCTCGTTCCCCGAAGTGACCGTCGCGACCAGCCAGGTCGGCCGGCCCGACGATGGGACGGACACCACCGGCTTCTTCAACACCGAGTACTTCGTCGATCTGAAGCCGAAAGAGCAGTGGCGGCCGGCCTTCCACCAGAACAAGGACGAGTTGATCGCAGCGATGAACCGCGAGCTCGACAAGATTCCCGGCGCGATCTGGAACTTCTCGCAGCCGATTGCCGATAACATGGAGGAGGCGGTCAGCGGCGTCAAGGGCGAGCTCGCCATCAAGGTCTACGGAGACGATTTGCGGACGCTCGAAGACAAAGGCGAGCAGATCGTCAACGTCATGCGTACGGTGGCCGGCATCCAGGATCTCGGGCTCATCCGGGTGCTCGGCCAACCGAATCTGAACTTCACGGTCGATCGCGACGCCGCGGCGCGCTATCAAATCAACTCAGCCGACGTCCAGGACGCGATTCAGACGGCAATCGGCGGCAACACGTTGACCCAGGTGCTCCAGGGTGAGCAGCGCTATGACCTCGTCATGCGCTACCTGCCGACTTACCGGAATTCGCGGGAAGCGATCCAGCAGACGCGGCTGGTCGCGCCCTCGGGCGAGCGCGTCTCGCTCGCGCAGCTCTGCAAGGTCGACGCCGAGGACGGCGCCTCGGAGGTGTACCGCGAGGGCAACCAGCGATACGTGGCGATCAAGTACGGCGTGCGCGGACGCGATCTCGGCAGCGCGGTCGAGGAAGCGATCGTGAAGGTGACCCGGCAGGTGAAGCTGCCGCCGGGCTATCGGATCGACTGGGCGGGGGAATACGCCAGCCAGCAGCGCGCGCAGCGACGCCTCGAAATCGTGATCCCGCTGACGCTGCTTGTGATCTTCATGATTCTCTATTCAATGTTCGGGTCGATGAAGTGGGCGGGGCTGATCCTCGCGACCGTCGCGATGGCGCCCGTGGGCGGCGTCGTGGCGCTGTTTTTGACCGGC
>DASZHO010000129.1:0-72254 GCA_035937795.1 Vicinamibacterales bacterium
CTCGCCAGGCAACGGTCGGCCTGGGCGAGCGACACGGTCTGGGGCAATTCGCTCGACAGTGGCGACAACATTGTCTGGGGCAACTCGCTCGACGACAACATCGTCTGGGGCAACTCGCTCGACAGTGGCGACAACATCGTCTGGGGCAATTCGCTCGACGACAACATCGTCTGGGGCAACTCGCTCGACGACAACATCGTCTGGGGCAATTCGCTGGACGACAACGTCGTCTGGGGCAATTCGCTCGATGACAACATCGTCTGGGGGAACAGCGTCGCCATGGGAGGTGTCAACTAATGGCCCTCGAACTCACGTTACAACCGACTGCGATGACGACATCAATGCACACGCAACTTGCCGTCACCGAATCAGGCATCACCGGGCAAGCCAGGCCGATTTCCTCTGACTGGCGACGACAACTGCCCGTGCTGATGGGTGTGGGAATCACGCTGCGCGAACTTCGGATGAGCGACGCGCCGGCACTGCTCGCGCTGTTGACCACCGAAGAGGTGACACGGTTCATTTCGCCGCCGCCCACGACGATTGAAGGATTCCAGCGGTTCATCGAATGGGCCGTGCGCGAACGCGAAGCCGGCCGCTATGTCTGCTTCGCGGTAGTGCCCGAGGGTTACGACACGGCGGTCGGGTTGTTCCAGGTCCGTCAACTGGACCAGGCGACCGGCACCGCCGAATGGGGTTTCGCGATTGGGTCGGCGTTCTGGGGTTCCGGGTTGTTCAGCAAAGGCGCGGAGCTCGTGGTGGAGTTTGCGTTCGATGTGCTCGGGTTTCATCGGCTCGAGGCGCGGGCGGCCGTGCAGAACGGCCGAGGCAATGGCGCGCTTCGAAAAATTGGCGCAGTACGAGAGGGCATCTTGAGAAAATCATTCCTTCGGGGCGGTAAGCATCACGACCAGGCACTGTGGGCGATTCTCGAACAAGATTGGTACCGGTCCAAGGCTGTCTGGGGCGCCAAGTACACCGAGACCATCAATTGAAGTCGGAGTTATAATGGCTGCTGATCCCAGACTCGTGATCGTTCGCCGCGGACATTTCGCCACGTTTGAACTGCTTACCCGTACGTTTGCCGACGATCCCAGCGTGAACATCATCTGGGATCGCCGCATGGGCGAACGGCGCCGGGCAGACGGGCGGCAGGAAGGCGAGCGGCGCCGCACGGATCGGCGGCGTATGCCCCCGGACCAGTGGGGCCCGATGAACTACATGATTGCCGGACACGAGCACGTGATCGGTCAACAGAATCAGTAGAGTCCCTCCTCATCCAAAACACCGCAACTCCAATCCCGACTATCATCGGGCGAGGAGGATTCGTGCGTACCTTGAAGATCTCCGTAGCGATCTGTGCGCTGTTGTATGTGTGCGAAGGCTCGGTGTTCGCGCAGAGCATGCTCGTGGCATCGATCGGAAAAGTGTATGGCGGTTCCGCTCAGATCAGCTCGAGTACATGGGCCGTCGGGATTGGCGGCGGCGGCGCGCGCGGCATCGGCTCCGAGCTGGAATTTTCACGAGCCGGGCACTTCACCGATCGAACCGGCCAGGAGAGCAAAATCTACACCCTCATGGCGAGCGTGCTCCTCACGGTGCCGGTTCACGCCATCAGGCCCTACGGAATTTTTGGGTACGGGTTTGTACGGCAGCGAACTTCGGCGAGCACAGGCGCGATTCTTTCGAATCTTTCGAACAATGATGTCGGTTACAGCGCGGGCGGGGGAGTGACTTACCAGTTCTCTCGGGCCGCCGGCGTGCGCGCCGACTTGCGCCATTTCAAGGTCCGGAAGGCCAACGGCCTGAGCTTTCAGCGATTCATGGTCGGCATCGTGCTTGGCGGCTGAACAAGATCGGTCGATGCCACCATCGAGAAATCGACGTATGCATCCACGCGATGCGTCTTGTTGTCGCAAAACGAGCCTTTTGCGTCGATCACCGCAATCGTCTGGGTGGCATAAGTTTCATACACCCCAACAAGGCACCCGCACGGCAGGGCCCGGCTTCCCAGACCTCGAAGAATTCTGAACATACGGCCTCCGATGTCTTGAGACATATCGGCTGTGCAATTGGTTTAATGCAGCCTTCACACCGTAAGAATCTGACGTTGCACGCGGCGCGACGAGGTCTGGCCAGCAGGCGCCGGGAGGGTCTGCCGGAGGCGGGCAATCAGCCTAGCACAACCAAAGGAAACGTACAAGACCAGGCATCAGGAACGCAGAAGGAGGCAAATCCTCCTTCTGCCCTCCGCCGTGGCGCCCTTTCAGCGAGCGATGTGTGGTCGTTACGCGAGCACCTTGATGACTACGCGGCGGTTCTGCGCGCGTCCGGCCTTCGTGGTGTTCGGCGCAACGGGCTTATCCTCGCCGTAGCTGATCACGTTGATCTTGTGTAGCGGAATCTGATAGGTGTCGTAGAGATATTTCTTTGCCGCTTCTGCCCGCGCCAGGCCCAACTTTTCGTTCAGCGCCGGCGAGCCCGTCGAATCCGTGTGGCCCTCGATCTCGATGTAGTTGCCCGCCGGATCCGACTTCAGCTTGTTCGCCAGTTCGTCGAGTTTTGCCTTCACCTCGTCGGGGAGATCCGCCTTGCCGAGCTTGAACCCGCCTTCCGCATCGTTAATCACGACCTGGAAGATGAGCCGCTTGGATGCCGCGTCCACAGCGGTAGCCTTGACCGCGGCTGCATTGGCCGCGCTCTGGGCAACGGTCGCCGCGCTTTGAGCTGCGGTCGCCGAGTTCTGGGCCGTCATCGCGGCGGCGTTTGCCTGATCGGCCTTCTGATCGACCTGGGTGATGCGCCCTGCGTTTTCCTTCGTCTGCTGCTGCGTGGCTTCGAGTGACTGGCTCAGCGTCTCAACCTTGCCGTTCACGGTATCGACCTCGCCCTTGACAAATTTCTTCGTGGCGCACGCGGACCCGGCTCCCGCCATGACTGAAACCGCCGCGATTGTTATGAGTGCCTTGCGCATGATTCCATCCTCCTCAACGTGACTTTGCCGATGCTCCGACCATGTACCCGCTGCGCGCGCGAACGAAGAGGCCGTTCTTCTTGGTTCGCAGCACGAGGGGGTGCCATCCTGGAACGCTGCCAGGTTCGAATGCGACGACGTACTGATGCTGCAATTCCGCCAGGATTCGACGGCTTGCGGAGACGGCGCTCGCGGTGTCGCGGACAACCAGCAGATCTCCGCCGGTCCACGTCGCCAGATCCGCCAGCGGCCCCTGCAAGGGTGTCGGATCGTGCGCCTCGTCTTCCAGAGAAAATGTTATGACGACGAGGTAGACGGGCACGTCGAGCGAGCTGGCGAGCGCCGACACCTCCGAGGGCGTCAACCGGCTCGCCGAATCGACGCCATCGGTGAGCGCAATCAAGGCGCGGCGCTTCTGCCGCTCGGCAACGCGTTTCGAGGCTTCGGCTATCACGTCCCACAACGATGTCGCCCCATACGCGCGGGTCGCCGCCCAGGCGGAGTCCGCGTGGTCGAGCTCTGTGGAAAATGGGCGCAATTCCTTGAGCGATGTATCGAATGAATAGAGCGCCGCTTCATCGGCGCCCGGCTGCAGCCCGCCAATCAGGTAGCGTGCGGTTTCACGCGCGCGCTCGAGTTTGGTCGCCATGCTGCCGCTGGCATCAAGCAAGAGGGCGACGCTCGCGGCGCTCGGCTCGGACCATACGCCAACGAGCGGCGCGCGACGGCCCGAATCGTAGAGCTCGAAGTCGCCGGCGGTCAGATTCGTCACAAGCCTGCCTTTTCCATCGCGCACCACGGCCGCCAGCGCCACCCGCTCAACCCCGGACTTGAACACCGGGTCAGGCGCCTGCTGAGCGGATGGACGCGTAACCGCCAGGACAACAACCGCGAGCGCCACATAGCGGCCAAAGTGCTGCACCCTCAGTACTCCCCTCCACAACAAGGGTTATGCCAGCCGAAAACCTCGTGAATGCTGCGAATTGCGAGACTAGCGTCCTCTCGCGCAGACATCAGGCGGTGTCACCTTACGTGCCCCCGGCGTCACCTTCCGTCTCTCCGAATTGTACCGATCAAATGGTCCGGGAAGTGGCTAATTGATGTGGACCTTGTCCAGCGGCGGGCTGGGCGGATTCTCGCCGGAACCAACCGGTTCGCCCCCGCGCCTCTTCTCAGCGCTGTAGTCGAAGAAGAACAAGGGCACCCAGAGCACGACCATCAGCGCGACCGCGAGCAGAAAGCCGAGCAGGAAGTCGAAAGTAATGTGTTCCATGCCGTTGAAACTGCATAAACCTTGCCCGGCCAGCCGCACCAGGGCGGTGACAGAGCGGGCATATTCCCCTGGCCGCATACTCGCTCTCGAATTGTCGCTATTTTGTGGGGACGCCGACCTGCTCGACGCCGACGCGATTTCGGCCCGCTTCTTTGGCTTGGGCGAGCGCGCGCTCGGCGGTCGCGATTAATTCGATGTCCTGCCAGGCGGCGTCGCGGTCGGGCCTCACCGACGCGACGCCCAGCGTGAGCGAGACGTAGTTGCCGGTAGTGGACGCAGGGTTCGGTAGCCTGAGCGCCTCAACAGCGAGCCGCAGTTTTTCGGCCAGCACCATCGCCCCCTTGACGTCTGTGCCGCCCAGCACCACTCCGAATTTTCCAGCGCCGTAGCGCGCCAGGAAATCACCCGGGCGATGGATCAACGTTTTCAGCGCGTCCGCCACGGCCCTCAGGCAGGCGTCGCCTTGGGGTTTGCCCAGGCGTTCGTTGTAGGCGCGGAAGTGATCGACTTCGATCGTGATGAGCGACAGCGGTATGCGATCGCGAGCGGCTCGGCGCCATTCGCGCTCGAGAAATTCCTGAAAGGCCTCCTGAACGGGAAGCTCCGTCACAGGATCGAGGCTGGAGCGCCGCAGCAGCTCGTGCTCCACAAGCGAGAGTTTTTCGCTTCGCTCCTCGAGCGAGGTCTGGAGCGCCTGCTCGCGGCCACGCGCCCGCCTCATGCCGAGGGCGTATCCGGCCGCTATCAGCAGTGCCGCGATGAGAAGGAGCCCCCCGGCTATCAACTGCGCATATTTTTGCAGATTTCGGGCGCGATTGGCGCAAATTCATGCTTTGTGAGACAATGATTAGTCAGGAAAACCGCCCTTTTATCCTCAAGCAGCCCATTTTGCATTTGTCTGATTCGTCGAAAATCTCTCATACGCGCTCGTCGCGGGGCCGTCGGCCGCGCGGCCGGAGGCCCGTTTCGGGGCGGCCGCACCCGAGGGTGGCCACGCCGCCGACTTCATTTGCCCCAGCGCTTTACGACGCGACGCCGGTCGCCTTCAAGTCGCTCGGCCTCGATCGCCGCCTCGAGCAATCGGTGATCGACCGCGGATTCGTGACGACGACGCCGATCCAGAGCGCGGTGTATCCCGGCGTGCTCGAGGGCGTCGATCTGGTCGGATGCGCGCAGACAGGTACCGGCAAAACGCTGGCGTTTCTGCTGCCGATCATGAACAGGCTGTTGCAGGCCGATAGCGCGGGCTCGAACGCCGTCCCGGTGTCTGGCGGATCCGATCAGGGGTCGGCCCTTGCCTCGACCGGACCGCGAACGCGGGTGCTGATTCTGGCGCCCACTCGTGAGCTGGCCGTGCAGATCGAAGACGAGTTTCAGGGTCTCGCCTATCACACGAATCTATCGAGTGTCGCCGTCTACGGCGGCGTCGATGCCAGCCCGCAGGAACGTGGTCTGCGCGGTGCGGCCGACATCGTCGTGGCCACGCCGGGACGGCTGATCGATCACATGGGCACCAATGCGGCGAATTTCGAAGGCCTCGAGGTGCTGGTGCTCGACGAAGCCGATCGCATGCTGGACATGGGCTTCTGGCCCAGCGTCCGCCGCATCGTCTCCTCGTTGCCGCCTGATCGGCAGACCTTGCTGTTTTCGGCCACGATGTCCGAAGAGGTCGCACAGTCCGCGCGCCAGATCATGCGCGATCCGAAGATCATCCGGGTCGGGCGCGTGGAAGGACTCGCGAGCACGATCGCGCACATCGGGCGCATGGTGCCGGTGTCGGAGAAGGCGGCGTGGCTGAAGGGCTTTCTGCAGCGGACGGGCGGTCCCAGTCTGGTCTTTGTGCGTACCAAGCGGGGCGCCGACAAATTGGCGCGCCGCCTGCACGCAGACGGCATTCGCTGCGTGGCGCTGCATGCCGATCGCACCCAGAGTGAGCGCTCGGCTGCGGTTGAAGGATTCAAGTCGGGAAAATATACGGCGCTGATTGCGACCGACATCGCCGCGCGCGGCATCGATATCGACGGCATCGCGCACGTGGTGAATTACGAGGTGCCGCCGACCGTCGATATGTATGTGCATCGCGTCGGCCGCACGGGGCGCGCGGAATCTGCCGGCACCGCGCTCACCCTGGTGGCGCCCGAAGAGCTGGCGGCGCTGCGATCCATCGAAAAGTCTTTGCAGGTATCCTTCGCGGTGGCCTAAGGAGGCTGAATGCGCAGATATGCGGCAGGAGATCGAGTGGTCCAGGCGCAGTACGGCGCGGGCACGATTGTGGACGTCAATGAACATCACACGGTGATTGAATTCGACGAGCACGGCACGCGGCGGTTCTCGACCAGAATCGTGGTGCTGGAAACCTCCAACACTCCGGCCCCGGCGCGCAAGACCGGGGCTCGCCGCGCAAAGAAGAAGGTAACCCCGCAGTCGTAAAGGGAGGCGAACAGGAACGTTATGTCAGTCCGGCTATTCGTCGGGAATCTCCCCTACATCGCGAACGAAGCCGACATCCGCCAGCACTTCGGAGCCGTCGGCGACCCCATCCAGGTTGTCATTCCCACCGATCGCGACACGGGCCGTCCCCGCGGCTTTGCCTTTGTCGACTACGACGACCGTGGGGTAGCAGAGCGCGCCATTCAGCAGCTCCATGGCCAGCCGTTCAAAGGACGCCCGCTGAGCGTGAGCGAGGCGCGGCCGCGCGAAGCGCGGCCGCCGATGGGCGCTGGAGGTCCGCCGCGGCCCATGGGCGGTCCGCCCCGGTCGACCGGATTCGGCGCGCCGCCAATCGTGGACGGCGGGAATAGCTATCGGCAGCCGCGCGGCGGCGACTCGAACCGCAACTTCGGGCCCAACAAGCCCCCCAAGGGGCGCGGCTCGAGCTTCGGGAAGAATCGGCAGCAGGAAGGCAAGGCCAAAGGTCCGTTGAAGGAGCGCCTGAGCGGCCGCATGTTCAGCGTGGAGGAAGACAGCCGCTTCTCCGAGGACGACTCGCCCATTGTCGACATCGAGGTCGACATCATGAAAAAAGATGATGTCGATCTGGATCTGGAAGCGGATAAGGACGAAGACAAGAAGTAGGCATTCGAGAGCGGTCCGGTTATTCCGACCACCGCGCTTTCCAGGGGCGCGTGTCGACGTGCACGAACGGACCGTGCGCCGCCGTGGCGCCGTAGATGCCGATGCCTCCGATGAACGGCGACCATTCCGCGGTTGCCGCCATTGCCTCCAGCACATTCGCCAGCGCCACGGCATCTTGCCGATCGATCGCCTTGTCCTTGTTGAAGTCGTCCATCATCCCATCGTGATTCTTGTCCAGGAAGATGTCTGCGGCGCGCCCCCACTGGTGCATGCTGAGCGGGGTGTCGCCAATCGCCTTGTTGTAGAACGGAGTGCGGTAGCCGCTCATGATGAAGATGTCGTCGGCGTTGTAGCCGAGCGGTTCGAGAGCGGCTCCAACCCCTTCGAGCAGGACGATCAGCCGTTCATCGAGCACCAGATATTTCGGGTAGCCGCTCTTCTGTTTCGTCAGAAATTGTTTGAGACGAAAGTGAGGCGAGATCTTCGTGTCTTCGTTATCCCTGGTCACTTCGATGAAGCCCTTCGGTGGAACGTAAGCCTGGGTTCGCTTCGACGGCGCGGCCGGATAGTGGCCGATCTCGAAGCCGTTCAAAAACCCGTTTTGCACCTCGGTCGCCGGCACCATCACGAAGACGCTGAAGTCCATCACCTTCCGCCCGGCGGGATTCCTGACCTCGATCGG
Organism: Vicinamibacterales bacterium; assembly: GCA_035937795.1. Lineage (GTDB taxonomy): Bacteria > Acidobacteriota > Vicinamibacteria > Vicinamibacterales > JAMQPK01 > JAMQPK01. The sequence continues at coordinate 8,005 of DASZHO010000129.1, forward strand.
ATATCGTCCCTTGTCGCCCGGGGCTTCCCAGACCCACCTGTTCGGGCCCGTGGCCGTGAGCGCGCCTTGCGGAGCGCCGATGGTGAACAGCTGTGTCGCAGGCGCGGTGAGGGCGAGCGTCAGCTTTTCGTGCGGCATCGCGTAGATCGCGCCGCTCGTGTACGGGAATGTCAGCGTGCGCGCGCGAAACCTTTCGCCGGACGGCAGGTCGCCCGCAGAGAGCACGGTTGCGCTCGCCGCAAGCGTCAGGAGCGCAATCACGTTGTGGGGCCGGCCAATCACTGAGCTCTAATGCGTGAGTCCGTACATGTAGTAGTTCACGCCGAATTTGTAGGCGTCGTTGGAAAGATCGATCGGCACCAGGCCCGTATCGGACCATTCCCAGTACTGCGAGATGTCGTTGTTGAAGTTGGCGATGAACATCAGCCTCTTGGTGGGATCGTTGTTCTCGAATATGCCCCAGAACTCCGGCGGCCCGCCGCGGTCGTAGCACGACACGAAGCTGCCCGGATCGGGGATCTCGAAAAAGGAATGAAAGATGGGATTGCTTCGGTCGACCTGCATGAGCTTGCCTTCGGGCATGACGCGCCGCATGACGTCGACAAAATTATTCCAGCCGTCGTTTCCGCGCTGGAAGTCGGCGCGGAAGTCGTCGAAGATGATGAACCCGCCCTTCACCAGATAGTCGTGAAGCGCCTTCGCTTCCGCGTCGCTCACCGTCAGATAGCCCGCTTCGGTCATGTACGAAATCGGATAGTTGAACATCTCCGGATCGCCGATGGCGACGACATTCGTCTTGTCCATGCGCGGTTTGGCAATGTCCGTGAGCCCTTCCAGGATTTTCATCAGGCTGCGGTCGGAGGTGGGATAGCCGTGCGCCCACGAAGGCAGACGGTAGTAGTAGTACCCGCCCGGTCCGGTTTGATATGCCAGCCGGCAAAACGTGAAGCGGGCGTCGTAAGGTGCGTTGTCTATGGCTGTTGTGGCCTCGCGCGTCCCGGTATTGCACTGGCCGTACACAGCGCGCGCGGCGAGCGCGATCGCGGCGAACGCGACCAGGTAAAAGAGCCGTTTTGCCTGAGATTGCACTGTCCTCAGCATACACCTGAGGCTTTGCAGCATACACCTGAGGCTTTGCGCCGGCGAGCCGTCGGTGGTACATTTGGGTCGGTTTGTCGGCGCCACCCCTCGAACTCAGCCTCGAAGTCACGCCTCGCGGAAGGCTGGATGTCATTGACGTACGCGCCCAGGCGGCCGCCACGTACGGCGATGTGTTCGAACGGTACAACCGCTGTCTTTACTGCTCGTTGCACACCACGGCCGGGTATCTGCCTCAAAGTTTTGCGGCGCGCCTCGGCCGGGAACCGCAAGCCGTTCGCCCATATATCGACCTGTTTACAACGGTATTTCCCGAGGGCGCGGGCTATCTCCACGACGAGCTCGATCTGCGCACCGAGCTCACGCCGGAACAGAGGCCCGTCGAGCCCACCAACGCCGATTCGCATCTCGCGTTCATCGGCAGCGGCCTCCGCTCGTGCGTGTCGTATGTGACCCGGCGGCGCGGCCCGGTTTCTCTCATCGATCTTGATGGCGTGATCGCCGGCAAACCTCGCCGGCGAATGACGCGGCTCGTCGGGTACGACTCCGAAGTCGAAGTCGCCAGAACCACCTTGCATGTGCCGGTGTCGGCCAGCCACCCGGTCGACGCGGTGAACTTGAAGGAACCGCGGCTCGGCCTCTACGGACAGCTCGCCGATCTCATCGCCAAGCACGGCGTGGAGAAAGGCCGCGTACGCCTCGACCTGGCGGCTGGTGAGCAATTCGCCAGCCTGACCGTGAACGAGTATGAGACGCTGTTGATGCGTTACGACCTCGCGGAAGTGCTGAAAAACCCGCTGCGCTTCGCGGCGCAGAAGGCCAAGCACGCCTGGGACGACCCGCGCGCCGTGCCGTCCAAGACAATCGACTACGCGAAGTACGACTTGGTTCGCGCGGTCAACCGGCTGGTCGACGCGCTCGGCCTGGCCGAGTCGGCGATCGAAAACCTGCTCGTGCAGGCCCTCGCCGTTCCCGCCTCACGCTTCCTCCGGATGAAGCGCTCGGTCGACCTGCTGATCTCGGATTCGGCCACGCCCGGCTGCGGCTGTGTGATCGAAGGCACCTATCAAGCGCCAATCATGGTGCAATGGCGCCGGGCCGATCGCGGCCAGCGCCAGGTGAACGTCACGCTGACTCGCTTCGTGTAAAGCCCAAAGCCCAGCGCCCACAGCCCAAAGCCTAGAGCCCCTCAGAATCCAGGAATGAGCGAGAACCCCCAGATCCAGCCACGACCCGGCCTGTCGAACGGATGCGCGTAATCGATTTGAGCGACCGCAAAGCCGAGCAGGTTGGTCCGCAGCGTGACGCCGGCGCTCCTGACCGGTTTGCGCTCGCTCGTGAACGGCCGCTGACCGTGATTCCACGCCACGCCCGCGTCGGTGAACAGCGCCACTTCCACCGGGACTGGACCGTACATCTTGTCGGTGACGCCGAACGGGCGCAGCAGCGGGAACCTGAACTCGAAGTTTCCCACGAGCATCTTGCTGCCCACCAGCCTATCGAAGGTCGGGCATGTGCCGGTCGTTGCTGAACACTCACCCGCCGAGAACGAGTTGATGCCGTAGCCCCGCACAAATTCCGGATAGCCAAGGAAAAGCGGAATCAACCGCGGATCCTCCGCGCCGGATCCATATCGGCCGTAACTCAGGATCCGTCCGGCAAACGTGTAGAAACGCGCCGGCATGAAGTAACGGCGATAGTCGACCAGGCCCGTGGTGTACTGCACGGAGCCGAACGTCGGTGAAACCTCGAAACGCGCGCGTTGCCCGGCCACCGGGCTGGTTGGCCCGAACAGCGCGTTGTCGTTCACGAAGCCCGCCGTGGCCGTCTGCATGTGCAGCGTGCTCGCCAGCGCGCTGTTCGTTGTGGTGTCGCTGATCACGCTGCCGCTGGTCAGCGACGTCGCGACCGTCCGGACAGACTGATCGTAGGAGAGTTGCGCCGTTCCCGCGCCGAACTCGATTCGATTCGACGAGCTGAACGGGTACGAGACGATGCCGCTCAGGCTTCGATAGATCTCGCGCTGGATGATCGTTTGATCGAGGTAGGCCGCCTGCCCGGACGCCGTGGTACCTGTTCCTGCCGCGTAGCCGCCCGCCAGATATGGCGTCTGCTCGATTGATGCGCCCCAGTTCCAGCGATGCTTCAGGTTCATGTAAGCGAGCACGCCGCCGGTGTCCTTCGCAATGTCGGAAAAGCTGCTGCCATACGTGTCGGCGTTGAGCGCGCCGTACAGATTGTGGTTGCCGAGCACGTCGCTCCAGCTGAAGGCGACCCCGCCGCCGACGAGTGCGCCAAAGCGGCTGACGCCGGCCGACACGTAGGGCTGGCCGACGGCGTCGAGCGAGAGATGTGTGTGGTAAGGCTCCACGCTGGCGGTTTGGGCCGCCGGCGGCAATCCGGCATCGGGGTCGTGCAGCAGCTTCGCCACCAGGCTCTGGTTGCGGGGGGACGGCGGCAACCCGGCCGCTTCAAGCCGCGTATTGGCGTCCGACACGGGCCGTCCGGCCAGCGCGTCGGGCGAGTCGACGAGATAGATGTGATAGCTGCTGTTCTCGTAGGCGCTCAATGCGAGCGTTTTGGCATCGATCCCCGAAGAAATCGCCGGGCTCAACGCGGTGATGCCGCTCACGCCCGCATCGACCTTCGTGACCTGGCCGATTGCGCCCGACTCGACGTTCACCACATACACGTTGCTGATGCCGTCGCGGTCGGAGACGAAATACAGCCGCCGGCCGTCGGCATTCCATTGCGGGTTAATGCTCTTGCCCGCGTCGAACGTGTGGACCGGCTGAATCTGGCTCGAGGCGATATCGAGCATCGCGAGCTGATACTCGCCCGCGCTCAGGTTCTCGAGATGCGACGAGAAGCGGTCGGTCACAAACGCCAGCCGGCGGCCGTCGGGCGACCATGCGGGCTGGAGATCCGCAAACGGGTCGTTGGTGAGCTGCCGCTCGCGGTTCGTCTTCAGGTCGTACACAAACAGATCGGTGTCGCCGCCGGTAATCGCGGAGAAGGCGATCGAGCTGCCGTCGGGCGACCACGTTGGATTCAGAATCTCGCCGAGTTTCGGGAATGGGATTTCGCGGGCCACGTCGCCGTTCTCGACGTTGATGATCGCCAGCTCGGGAGTGCCGCTGCGTATCGCGCCGACGACGAACTGCCGGCTGTCGGATTTCCACGAGCCGGCCGAGTTGATGAATTCAAGGCTGCTGAAATGCGGATCGAGCGTGGTATCGACCAGCTTGCGAAGAATGCGTCCGTTGGCCGTGTCGGCAAGATAGAGCCCGATCGACAGCATGTCTCGCGAAGAGAAATAGATAATGCGCTTGCCGTCGGGCGACAACGACGGCGACACGTTCATCGCCTGCGGCGATGTGTCCAGACCGGTGACGTTGGTGCCGAAGGTGCCGACCAGGGCGTTCGCTTTGAGAATCGGATCTTCCTGGTTGTGGATGGCTGCGTGCCATTCGGCCGACAGCGCCTTGGCGTTGAACCCCGTGCTGTTCTTGAGCGCAACATCCATGTTGCCCGACCGGAGCGCATCGCGATAGATCCGCGGAATCACCTCGTCTCCCCAGCGGCCGCCGATGAACGCCCAGAGCGCCTGACCCCATCGGTACGGGAAGTACTTCGGGTTGTCGAGCTCGGCAATCGTCGGCAGCTTCTCCTTGCGCGCTGCGTCTCGGATCCACATTGCCGTGTGCGCATCGACCGGCCCGATCGAGAGGTATTCCGCCATGCCTTCGATGAACCAGAGCGGGAGGCTTTCGACGCCGGCGCCGCCCCCCTGGCGGCCGCCCTGCGCTGCCGCGCGTTGGCTGGCGATGTCGTACTGGAAGGCGTGTACTAGTTCGTGGCCCAGTACGTGATCGGTTTCGGCCAGGGTGCCGGCCAACGGCAGCACCACGCGTCGCTTCATGCCCTCGGTCACGCCCCCGGTGCCTTCGTCGATGGCGCCGCCCACGACGTTGGTCTGTTCAAAGTCGGGATGCGAGGCGTAGAGGACCAGCGGCTGGCGCGTCGTCATCTCGTGCCCGAACAGCTCCGAGTGCCGGGTGTACCAGCGCTCGGCCATCCGCGCGACCCGGGCGGCCGAGTCTTTCTCTTCCGGATAAAAATAGATGTCGAAGTGGTCGGTCTTCATCACCTCGAACTTGAAATCCTTGTATTGAACTTTGTTGCGTCCGAAGTAGCTCTGCGCCTGGACGCCCGAGGTAACGAGGAAGGACACCGCGAAAGTGGAAAGCAGGATCAGGGGGCTGCGGAACATCTGCCGCATAAACGACTCCTGGTGTAGGGTAGGCCTCCGTACAGACTCCCGGCCGTACGTAGCCAAACTCACGCCAACTCGAGGAGTGCGATTTTCGCCGGGAAATTGGCCCGCTGACCAGGCTGTCCACTGAGAAGTACGGTCGCCGGCCTACAGAATCTTCATGCCCAGGGCCGATAGCGCGAGCTCGGTGCCCAGCTCGGCGGTCGCGTTTCGGAGATCCAGGGTGGGATTGACTTCAACCAGGTCCAGCGCGCGCAGCTGGCCCGATTCGGCGATCATCTCCATCAACAGATGCGCCTCGCGATAGTTGAATCCCCCCTTCACCGCGGTCCCCACTCCAGGGGCGATCGACGGATCGCACGCGTCAAGGTCGAGCGACACGTGAATCCCGGCGGTGCCGGCGGCCACGACTTCCAGCGCCCGCTCGGCGACCGTGGCCACCCCGAGGCGGTCGACGTCTTTCATCGTGAACACGTGCACGCCTGAGCTCCTCACCAGATCCTTCTCACGTTCGTCCAGATTGCGGACGCCGACCAGCGCGGTGTGCCGCGGCAGCACGGTCGGCGAAAAACCGCCGATTCGCGACAGTTCGGACGGCTCTGAACCGAGAAGAGCAGCAAGCGGCATCCCATGGACGTTGCCGCTGGGCGTGCTGGCCGGCGTGTTCATGTCGCCGTGGGCATCAATCCACAACAGGCCGATGGGCAAGCCCTGGCGGCGGGCATATCCGGCTGAGGCTGCCACCGAGCCGGCGGCGAGACTGTGGTCACCGCCCAGTACGAGGGGGATCGCGCCCTCCTCGAGTGACGATCGGGCCGTTTGATGCACCTGCTCGCAGACGCGAGCGATTTCATCGATGAATTTCTTCCTCGGGTCCCCCTGGTGCTGGATTTCGGGAATGGAGGAAGGCAGATCGCCTTTGTCGACCACGGTTCGGCCCAGCTGCGCGATCTTCTCTCCGAGCCCGGCGATGCGAAACGCCGACGGCCCCATGTCGACGCCGCGGCGGTTGCCGCCGAGATCGAGCGGAACGCCGATGACATGAACGGCTGGTAGCACCGTAGCTACAATAGCAAAAGAGGCTTCAGAGCCCAGAGCCCAGAGCCCAAAGCCCAAAGCCATGTCCGTTCCTGACATCAAAATCACGCCTCCCGGCCCGAAAGCGCGAGCCATCGTCGAGCGCGATCGACGGACGGTTTCGTCTTCCTACCCGCGCTCCGCGCCGTTTGTGATGCTGCGCGGCGAGGGCGCTGTCGTCGAAGATGTCGATGGTAATGTCTATCTCGACTGCTGCGCCGGCATCGCGGTTGCGGCGACCGGCCACTCGCATCCCGATGTCGTCTCCGCCATCACTGCGCAGGCGGGGCGGTTTCTTCACATTTCCACCGACTACTACCACGAACCGCAGGTGGCGCTCGGCGAGGCCATCGCCGAGATCGCGCCTGTGGCAGGGCGCGCTCGCACGTTCTTTTCGAATTCCGGCACCGAAGCCGTGGAAGCCGCGATCAAACTGGCGCGCTATCACACGAAGCGGCCGAACGTCATCGCGTTCCTCGGATCGTTCCACGGGCGCACGCTGGGTGCGCTCTCACTGACGTCGAGCAAGAGCGTGCAGCGCCGCGGATTTGGACCGATGGCGCCCGGTGTGTTCCATGCGCCCTTTGCGAATCCGTATCGGTGCGCGGTCGCCGCACGCCCGGAAGACTGCGCCGCGGCGTGCCTCGCTTACCTGGAGGAACAGATCCTTGTGCACCTTGTTTCGCCCGACGAAGTCGCGGCGATCATCGTCGAGCCGATTCAAGGCGAGGGCGGCTACGTCCTACCCCCGTCCGAATTCATCCAGGGGCTCTCGCGCATCGCCGGCAAACACGGAATGCTGCTCATTGTGGACGAAGTGCAATCGGGAATCGGACGAACCGGAAAGATGTTCGCCGTCGAGCACTTCGGCGTGAAACCGGACGTCGTCGTGATCGCGAAGGCGATTGCCTCCGGGTTGCCGATGGGATTGACGGTCGCCGGGGAACAGGTGATGGACTGGCCCTCCGGCGCCCACTCCAACACCTTTGGCGGCAACCCGGTCGCGTGCGCCGCTGCGCTGGCAACGTTGAAGCTCGTGCGCAACGGGCTGATGGCCAACGCGGCCGCCGTAGGGGAGTTCTTCCAGGCCAGGTTGCGCGAGCTCGCCGAGCGCCATGCGCTCATCGGCGATGTGCGCGGCAAGGGCCTCATGATCGGCATCGAGCTCGTGAAGAACCGCCAGACAAAGGAACGCGCCCAAGCGGAGCGCGATGCGCTCGTGATGGCGGCCTTTAGACGCGGTCTGCTCGTGTTGGCGGCCGGTCAGAACTCGGTGCGGCTGTCTCCACCGCTCGTGTTCACAAAAGAGCAGGCTGAAATCGCCGTACGGCTGCTTGACGAGTCACTCCACGAAATCGTAGGCTGAAGCCGAATCCGGAGGTGTCATGCCATTAGCGTCCTGGCTGCTTGTCGTTAGCGCCTTCATACAGCAACCCGCTCCGCCGCCGCCGGCTGCCGGTCCCACGCTGGACTACGAGTTCTTCAAGCAGCGCGTGGAGCCCATCTTTCTGTACAGGCGCGAAGGCCACGCGCGTTGCTACGTCTGCCATCGCGGCAGCGGCACGGGAAATTCGTATCTGCAGGTCCTCTCGCCAGGCGCGACGATGTGGGATGAGGCGCAGTCGCAGAAGAATTTTCAGTCGGTGAAGCGGTTCGTCGTGCCCGGCAAACCGGACGCCAGCCGTCTGTTGAAGCATCCCCTGAAAGAGGAAGCGGGCGGCGATGAATTCCACGGTGGAGGAAAGCACTGGACCTCCAAAACCGATCCGGAGTGGCAGATGCTGTCTGCCTGGGTCAACGGCGCCACCCTCACCAACGCGACGAGGTAAGCCATGAAAATTCACAAAGCGCAGCTGTCTTTGCTCGGCGTCCTTTTATGCGCAGCGTCTCTTGGCAGCGCCGGGCGCGTGGTGATCGTTCAGACGAACAGTGCTGGCGATTATGTCAGTCTCATCGATCCGGCCACCAACAAGGTTGTCGGCACCATCAAGGGCATCGAGGTGAATCACGGTGCGGCGGCGTCGCCCGACGGCAGGCATCTGTACGTCAGCAACGAAGCCGAGAGCACGCTCGACATCGTCGATGCGAAAACGCTGGCGGTGACCGGGCATGTCCCGCTCAGCGGGCATCCCAACAACATCGACATCGCCAAGGACGGCAAGAAGGTGTACGTCTCGATCGCGCAGGCGCCGGGCGCCGTCGACGTGGTCGATACCGCAAAGTTGGAGAGGGTGAATAGCATTCCCGTGGAAGGCGCGGTGCATAACACCTACGTGACGCCCGACGGCAAGTTTGTGGTCGCCGGCTCCATCGCGGGGCGGAAGATCAGCGTGATCGATGCGGGCACGGAGCACGTGGTCTGGACGGTGGGGTTCGAGAATGGCGTGCGGCCGATCACCTTCGAGAAGAATCCGGACGGCTCGACCCGGCGGATGTTCGCGCAGATCTCCGAGTTCCACGGCTTTGCGGTCGTTGATTGGGCGACACACAAAGAGGTTTCCAGAGTGACCCTTCCGGATCTGCCGCCTCCCGCGGTCCGGGACTTGGCCGGGGTGCAGGGATCGCCCTCGCACGGCATCGGCATCACGCCCGACGGCAAGACGCTCTGGGCGACGAGCAAGTGGTACTTCTTCGTGGCCGCCTACTCGATGCCGGATCTGAAATATCTCGGACTTGTTCCCGTCGGGCACGATCCGGACTGGCTGACGTTCACTCCCGATAGCAAGACGGTCTACGTGGCTTGCGCCGGGTCCGATGTGGTCGTCGCGATCGATGTGGCCACACGCAAGGAAGTGGCGCGTATTCCGGTAGGTTTCGTACCAAAGCGCAACATCACCGCCGTTCTCACGAATTAAAAAAAGGGGCACGGTCTGCCTCTTTTCTCGACTCCCACAGGGCTTTTTCTTATTCCTAATTTTATAGTTGACTCTGTACGGTATCAGGCATAGTCTGGTTTTCAGTTCTTAATTTATTAGGAGAAGGCCCGCGACAACTCGACAACTCGATGCCAAGGCCGACTTCACCAACGCTTACCGACGGAGAGCTCAGGCTGATGCGGGTCCTCTGGGACAAGGGCGAAGCCAGCGTGAGCGAGGTCTTCAACGACCTGAAAGAGAAGCCGAAGCCCGCCTACAACACCGTCCTCACGCTCCTGCGCATTCTTGAGCGCAAAGGCTACGTGACGCACCGGAAGGATGGCCGCGCATTTGTGTTCCTGCCAACCGTGGACCGCTCGAACGCCAGGAAAAGCGCGCTGAAGTCGCTTGTGGATCGCTTCTTCGAAGGTTCGCCGCGACTGCTGGTGCTGAACCTCCTGGAGGACGAGCAGTTCTCGGCGGAAGCGCTCGACGAAGTCAGGCAGCGCCTCGAGGCCAAGTGGTGACCCTTCGAGTTGCTCCGATGTCTCCCTGGCAGTTTACGTGGCACGCCGGCATCGCGCTTGGAGCGGTGGCGTTATCGGCAAGCCTGTCGGCCGCTCCCGCGCCGCTGCCGCATGGGGTGTTGCCGAGCGAGCTTCCTGGCTCGACGCTTCCCGTCGTGCACGAGCACACCTATAAGATGTCGGGCCGCGTCCGGATCCTGCTCCTCTGGATAGGGCGCGACGATGTGGGTTCGGGGGTGATCCGGTGGCGGGGTGCCGAAGAGGCCGATCACGCCTACGAGCTGCTGATCGGCTCCGACCCACTGCGGGCCCCCGGCAAGCTGAATCGGTGGGGCTACCTCGCCGAAGGAGTTCAGGACGGCGAATGCGCCGTCGTCGGCGTGATGTCGAAATCGACCGAAACGGGCCTCGCCGAAGTCAGGGCGGGGCTGAAAAAGCAGACCACCGGGCGTCCGTTCGACACGATCCGGGCGCGCGTCACCCCCAGTCAGGCATTTGCGCGGGTGACGACCGTCGAAGCGTCGAGTAATGCATCGTACAGAGATGCGGACACCGTCCTCGGATTGACGCTGGAAGCCAGCGCCGACGGGACGAAACAGATCGACAGGCCGAGCGGCACGCGTCCCGGTTTCCTGAGCTCGGTTGCAGAAATCATTCACGAGAGCGTCGCGACGAACGCCAGAGGCGAGCGGCTCTCCGCACGGATCATTCCCTTTATCTACGGCGATCGCCTCTTTGAATTGAAACTGCTCGACGCGACGCCCCTCGCGCGCTTCGAGCGCGACGGGCACACGTATCACGACGTCATTCGTGGACGCTTCGAAACCGGCCGGCCGGGGCATTCCGGCAGCCGGTTCGAGCTCGTCTACGGAACGAGCGGTCCCTTCGCCGAAATTCCAATCCTGATCTCTTATCAACCGAAGTGGTGGCTGCAGGTAGAGCTGGAGATTCAATGAGAGTCCATCTGGTCAATCCGAGCGACGTTGCGTTCGGCACCGCAGTCATCACCCCGCGCTGGCTTTACGTGCTGGCAGCCGCAACTCCCCGCGAGTACGGCGATCCATCGATCGTCGACGAAACCCTCGAGCACATCGCCTACGAGAACATTGCTCCGGGCGACGTGGTGGGAATCGGCATCCACACGAGCAACGCGCTGCGCGGATATGAGATCGGCCGCGAGGCACGCAGGCGCGGCGCCTACGTCGTATTCGGCGGCATCCATCCCTCGCTCTATCCCGACGAGTCGCGCGAGTTGGGCGCGGCGCACTCGGTGGTGAAGGGCGATGGTGATTTTGTGTGGTCGACGGTGCTCGAGGATTGCCGCAAAGGGCAGCCGCTCCCGACTTATGAAGGCGGACGCGTGTCGGGCGACGCGTTCTCTCCTGCCCGCTGGGACTTGTTGCCGGCCGATCGATACATGTGGGGTTCGGTGCAAACGATCCGCGGATGTCCCAAGCACTGCTCGTTCTGTTCGGTCTGGCGCACCGATGGTCAGCAGCCCCGCCAGCGCGCAGCCGATGCCGTTGTGCGCGAATTGGTGGAACTGAGGCGGAAGGGTTTCCGCTTCATTCTCCTGTCGGACGACAACTTTTATCCGGTGACGCTGGAAGACCTCAGGCTGGCGGAGCGCCAGGGCAATAGGACCCGGCTCGAGCAGTTGAAGGAAATCAGGCGGGAGCGTTTCGAGTTGATGGAGCGCCTTGCGAAGCTGCCGGAGGACATGGTGTTCTATACGCAGATCACCATGGAAGCCGCCGAGGATCCTGAATTCCTCAAAGCGATGAACAAGGCGCGCATTCGCGGAGCGCTCGTCGGGGTGGAGTCGGTGACGCCCGAGGGGCTCAAGGCAATATTCAAGGACTTCAACTACGCCGGCGACAAGCTGGTCACGCGGCTTCGCGAGTTCAGAAAGCATGGCGTGCACGTGCTCGGCTCGTTCATCTTCGGATTGCCCACCGACAAACCGGACACCTTCGGCGCGACGGCCGAGTTGGCGCAGAAGGCCGACATCGCGTTCGCGCAGTTCGTGATGCTGACGCCGTTCCCGGGCACCGTCGATTTCGCGAAGTGGGAAGAGACGATGGCGTCCGATCCTACGCGCATCGGAGGGGTGCCGCTGACGCGGTATTGGCTCATTCCGTCGCAGCAGCGCCCGAAAGTCTACACGCCTCATCCAACGCTGACAGCGGAAGACATTCGGCGTGGGACGCAGTCGACCTGGGATAAGTTCTATAGCATCCCCGCGATTTGGGAGCGCGCGCGAGTCGTGAAGTCGCTCAAGTCGCGGCTGGCGTTCGTGCTGATCTCGAAGCTGTACCGCCAGATGTACGCCAATACGGGCATCGCAACCGACAGCGCCCGGAAAACAAAGTCAACGCGGTGGGCGCGCCTGATCGCGCGCCCCTGCCGGAAGCTATTCGTGACGGCGCCGATGCCGGATCTGCAAGTCCCCAATTAGCCTTCGCCCCCGAGCCTGAGCCCAGAGCCTAGAGCCCCCCTGGATCGTATAGAGTAACCACGACAAACGACCTCGCGGAGGCTCCCGTGAAATCAAGACTCCTGCTTGTCTGCATAGCACTGCTTCTGCTGACCGTTGTGTCTCCTGACGCGCAGCGGGGCGCCCCGGGGCCCGTCACCGCCATCGTCGGGGCAAAGCTCGTCGACGGCACCGGCGCTGCGCCGATCGACAACGCGGTGGTGATCGTCAACGGCGACCGCGTCACGGCAGCCGGCCCCCGCTCGCGTGTTCAGGTGCCGCAGGGCGCGACGGTCGTGGATGCCGGCGGCAAGTTTCTGATTCCGGGTCTCGTCGACGCACACTATCACCTCAACCAGGCGCCCGAGGAGATGAAGCGGTTGTTTCTCGTGGCGCTGCACTGGGGCGTGACGACATTCCGCGTCACCGGCAACGACAAACGCGAAGCTGTGTCGATCTATCATCAGGTGCAGAAGGGGGAAATTCCCGGGCCTCGCGTGTACACGGCCGGCCAGGGCTTCAGTCCATCCGGTCCGTACCCCGAGGCTCCCGTGTTCCGCCCGAAGACGCCGGAGGAGGCGCGGGCGGATGTGCAGGACCTGAAGAATCAGGGAGTCGATTTCGTCAAGCTGTGGATGACCGGTGGAAATTTCCCGCCGCCGATCGTCGAAGCAATCGTGGGCGAGGCGAAGAAGCAGGGCATTCCGCTGGTGACTCACGTGACCGATCAGGCGAGCCTGCGCGAGCTTGCCGAGCTGGGTGTGACCGACTTCATGCACGAGCCGACAAACAACGGCAAAGAGCCGATCACGCCCGAGCTCATCGCCTACATCAAGGCGCATCACATCTCGTTCGTGCCGACGATCGCCAACAGCGAATCGCCCTACTACTACTACGAGCATCCCGAGTTTCTCAAGATGGGCCCGAAGTTCGACGGGTTCTACGCGCGCGGACGGACGATGCTGACCGATCCTGCACGAGCGCAGCAGACGCTGAGTACGCTGGCGGACCGCAAGTCCCGGGTCACGGCGATGCTGCCGTTTGTGAAGCTGATGCACGACAACGGCATTCGCGTGATCATCGGCACCGACGGCGGCGCCGAAGCGTCGCAGACGACGCCCATCGGGCACTCGACCCACCGCGAGCTGCAGCTGTTCGTGGAGGCGGGGGTGCCGGCGGTGGCGGCCATTCGTGATGCCACGCTCGACGCGGCGCGCGTGCTGGAGCGCACCGAGACGCCGAGCTACGGTTCGATTCAGGCCGGCAAGGCCGCCGACCTCGTCCTGCTCGACGCCGACCCGACCGTGGACATCTACAACACCGATAAGATCAACAAGGTCATGCACAACGGAAAATGGATCGACTGATGGTTGAGATTCGTCCCGATATCTACGAGAAGCACAAGTCGCTGTTTGGCGACAAGACCGTCAACGGCCGCAACGTCAACGTCGAGGAACTCATCGCGCGGATGACACGAGATACGCGAGACGAGTTCCGTACCCTGCTGGGCGCGCGCCATGCGTTCCAGGAGCAGGTCGGCCGGCGCGAGCGCGCCTACGGGTTTCTTGCGCCCGAAACCAAGATCAGCGACGCCGACGGCAATACCGCCACGGTGCGAGACATCCGGCAAGGCATGCTCGACGGGTTTTTCGGCCGCAAGACCGCGATCGCCTGGCGCTTGAACTCATCCGTGCCGATCCCGCCCGATACGATGACGCCGGGTCTGGAAGGCACAGGACCGGCGATCGATCTCGGCATGGCGATGGGCGCGCTGAACACGGGCGCCGCGTCGTGGATGTGGGATTGGGAAGACGCCGGCGGCGACTACAAGGACCAGCTGTATCAAGCCTGGGAAAACCTCCGCGACCTCCTCGCGCACAAATGGAACGGCAAGCCGTATTCACATCCGACGAAAAAAGAGGGCGGCAAGCCGCGGCAGTACTCGATCGATCTGCCGCCGGAGAAATGGCCGACCATTTTTCATCGCGTGCCGGGCCTGCACCTGCGCAATCGCCAGATCTCGATGGACGGCGACGAGGTGCCGGGCATCGTCGCGGCGCTCGTGATTCACGCGGTCAGCAACTACGACACGCAGAAGAAAAACGGCTCGGGCGTGTACTACTACGTGCCGAAGATTGAAACGTGGCAGGAAGCGCGGCTTGTGGCACGGCTGCTGAAGATGCTCGAGGAGGCGCTCGGTCTTGCGCGCGGCTCGCTGAAGATCAAGATGCTGAACGAGCGCGCCGAATACGCGCTGCAGCAGGAAGCCATCATGTGGGTGCTGCGCGAGAATCTCATCGGCCCCAATGTGGGCCGGTGGGACTACCTCAACAGCCGCGAAGAAATGTTCCGTCACGACCCGGCCATGGTGATTCCCGATCCGAACACTGTGACGATGACCGAGCCGTCGCTGACCTATTACACCATGCGTAACGCGCTGCTGGCGCTCCTGGCCGGCGGCATGCCGATTGGCGGCATGGCGGCGCAAATGCAGAATCCCGGCGCGCCGGAGAATGACGCCAAGGCGCTTCGCGACATCTGGTTCGACAAGCTCCGCGAGCGCTTGACGGGGCTGTTCAAAATCAATGGCAGGACGTACGACACCTACCGGCAGAGCTGGGTCGCAACGATCGCGCCGGCGTACGTCGAGGCCGGCCGCGAGCCGCTGGTGGCCGATGTGAACGATTTGCAGAAGGTGGTCGACAAGCTGCGTCCGGATGAAAAGAAGCGGCTCGAAGATCTCGGCCTCCTGAAAGACGGGCGCATCGCGCCGATGGAGCTGGCGGAAGCCGACCTCGCGGTCGACAAACTGTTCTCCGAGGCAGCGCGCAAGAAGCTGCTGTCGCGGCCAAGCGGCCCGACGACCGAGGATGGATTGCGTTACGCGATGTACATGGCGACCGAGTTCATGTACCAGCAGCTGCTCGGCAACAACGCCGCCGCCATCTACGACCCTCGCACCGGCCTCCGTTTCATGAACGACCTGGCGACGTACGAGATCTTCTGGCACTTCCTCTATCTCACCGTGTTCCATCACGTCGAGCTCGCCGCCGACGGCCAATACAGCAAGAAAGGCGATCGGGTGACGCCGGAGTTGTTCCTGAAGCTGCTCGACGAGCGCCGCGAGACGGTCAAGCAGCTGTTCATCAGGCTGGGCACGGTTTACGAAAAGACGAACGCCGAGCTGGTGCTGACCATCCTGCGAAGGCAAGTCGTCGAGACCAGGCCCGACGGGCGCGTGGCGCCCCAGCCGCGATGGATTAAATATGGGTCGCGCGTGCTCCTGTCGATCATCGAGGAGCCGGAGGCCGACCGCACGGCAATTCTCGACGGGATTTTCGGCGACCGGGAGGATCTCCTGGAGCGTCTCGAGCAGGCGCACGACGAGAAAGGCCGCCGGCTGGCGCAGAAGGTGTTGCGCGCCTACGACTTCGTGTACGACGCGCGAGACGAGGCACCGGAATCTGCGGCGTAGCTCCTTTCCATTTGATCTCTCCTGCGCATCTCGCGGCCTTCGCGGCGGCTCTTGTGGCCGGCGCCATCAATTCGGTGGCGGGCGGCGGCACGCTCATCACGTTTCCGGTACTGATCTGGATCGGGCTGCCGTCGGTGACCGCCAACGCGACCAGCACCGTCGCCATCTGGCCCGGCTCGCTCGGCAGCATCGGGGGCTACCGTCGCGAGTTGAAGGGCCTGACCTCGTCGAGCTACGTGTTGATTGTCCCGAGCGCGGCCGGCGGCATCATCGGCGCGGTGCTGTTGCGCATGACCCCTGCGCATGTGTTCGACCGGCTCGTGCCGCTGCTGATCCTGTTTGCGACCTTCCTGTTCATGCTCCAGGAGCCGGTCACCCGCTTGATCCGGCGCGGCGCCACAGACGGGAACGCCGGTGGGAGAGGCTGGGTGATGGGCGCGATCGTGTTCCAGTTTTTCGTGGCGCTCTATGGCGGCTATTTCGGCGCCGGCATCGGCATTCTGATGCTCGCGGCGCTGGGCATCCTCGGCTACACGGACATCCATCAGATGAACGGCCTGAAAAACCTGCTTGCGCTCGCCATCAACGGGGTCGCGGCGCTGTATTTCATCTCGATGGCCATGGTGCGATGGCCCGAGGCGATCATCATGGCGGTGGGCGCCATCGCCGGCGGGTACGGTGGCGCCGGCCTCGCCAGGAAAATCGGCGCCCAGGGTGTCCGCCGCATCGTGATCATCATCGGTTTTGGCATGACGCTGTCGCTGCTCCTGCGCCGATGACCACGAAGCACGGAATGATCCACGCGGCGGTCATCATCAATCCGACGTCCGGCCCTGCGAGGCGAGGTTCGTCAGCCGAACGCGTCGCCATCGCAAAGCGTGTGCTCGAGGCCGCGGGCGTTTCCCACGACATACAACTCACCAAGCGCCGCAATCACGCCTATGACCTGGCGGCGGCCGCCGTGGAAGCGGGCGCCACACTTGTGATCGTGTGGGGAGGCGACGGCACGATCAACGAAGTGGCGCAGGCAGTGGCGTTCACCGATGTCTCGCTCGGCTTCGTTCCCGGCGGATCTGGAAACGGCTTTGCGCGCGAGCTGAAAATCCCGTTCGACCCGGAGAAGGCGATTCGGCACGCGTTGTCGTCGCCCGATCGCCGCCTCGACGTTGGTGAGATGGCAGGGAGAATGTTCTTCAATATCGCCGGCATCGGCCTGGACGCCAAGGTCGCCGCCGATGTCGGCACGTTCGGGAACCAGCGCGGCCTGCGGCCCTATCTGCGCGCAAGCGCGCGGGAAGTGCTCGGTTACCTTCCGCTGACCTACGAGATCGACATCGATGCAGGCAGCGTACGCAGAGACGCGCTGATCGTGGCGCTCGCCAATTCTCGGCAGTACGGCTTCGGCGCGCGTATCGCGCCGCTCGCCCTTCTCGATGACGGCCTGCTCGATCTCGTCGTCGTCGAGGCCCGGTCGTTTCTCGGCAACGCGGTGCGCGTGCCGTCTCTGTTCACCGGCGATTTTCACAAGCGATCCGGCGTGTCCTCATGGAAAGTGCGCGAAGTGCGCGTGCGCGCCAGCCAGCGAATGCTCTTTCATGTGGACGGAGAGGTCGTCGAAGGTGGCCATGAGCTCGCCGCGCGCGTTCACGCGGGCGCCCTGCGCGTTCGCGCATAGAAGAGTGGTCAATTGACGCCGACGGCGGTCCACGCCTGCGTCACGGCTCGCTCCGGCGCGCTGCCGGTGCCATACAAGTCGCGGGCGGCCTGAATGGTGGCCGCGCGGGCCATCGAGAATCTCGCGTTGGCCGTCAGCATCTGGGTGAAGCCCCGATAGAACACCTTTTCAATCTGGTCCCGATTGGCCGGGCCGACGCCCTGCACCGCCTGACCCGACGTCCGATTGGTGCCGCCTTCGATCGCCAGATAAAACGCCTGGTCGACGATGGTGCAGTTGGTGTGCACGCCGCCGTTGTCGCCGGTGCCCGTGTAGCGCTTCGAGTAATGATCGGGATCGCCGAACACGCCTGGATTGTCGAACGACCGGATCCCCCCCGGACGGAAGACGTCCGAACCCAGCTCGTAGCTGGCCTGCATGAGGCCGTCCCCGGCTGGCTGGAAGAAGAATTTCACCGACACGCCAATGAAATCCGAAAACGCCTCGTTCAGCGCACCCGACTCGTTCATGTAAATCAGCCCCGAGGAAAACTCCGTGACGCCGTGGCTGAGCTCGTGCGCCACGATGTCCAGCCCGCTGGAAAAAAAATCGACGGTCTGGTGGAACGCCGCCGACCTGAACCCGGGCGGCAGCCCTTCGCCATAGACGACGATGCCATCGCCTGCGTAGAACGCGTTCAGATAGAAGAGGCCGACGATGTCCGAGGAGGCAGAGCCGAGATCGGACCGCCGGGCCGGATGCAGCACGACGGTGAGCGCAAGATCTTTGTTGTCCAGACCATGCCGGCCGAACCGCTTGAAGTAGTAGTCATACGTGTAACCCGCGTACACGTGGCCGTCGACGTCTGGTCCGTCGCTCCAGACATTGTCCGGGCTGCTCGCCAGATCGTTGACGCCCAGCGAAATCACGCCGTTCAGGAAGTCGAGCGAGCGCGAGACATTCCCCTTCATATCGAACGTGGCGATGTCGGGCGGCCGCAGGAGATCCTCGGTGACATACGCGCCGCGGTCGGCCCGCGCGCTCACTTTCTTGGTGTCGCCGAACACGCCGGTGCCCTTGCCGATCGCCGCCTGGCGCTGAATATTGCTGTATTGCAGGATGACCGCGCCGCTGCGCGCGTCCAGGAAGTAGACGATCCGATCGGTGGGCGTTTTGACGAGAAACCGGTACGCGAGGGCGTAGCCGCCCGCCGCGTCGGTGCCGATGTCGACCGGCAGGATCACGAGCTCGGGGCCCTGATCGATCACGAGATCCGGCGGCCCCAGCTGCCTCACGTTGTCGGTGGCCATTTCGGCGGAGAGCTGAGGCGTGGTGTCAATGTTGACGGAAGGGTAGATCTGGCCGAACACCGAGACCGACAGCGGCCCGTCCATCTGGCGCGTCACATCTGCGCCGAAGACCCGCACGCCCTGATAGTACTGATCGAACCGCTCGTGCGACCGCCCGGCGAGCAGGGTGTCGTCGGTGACCGCGCGCAGACGCAGATCGCCGCTCCGCTGCATCTGCCTGACAGCCGTGTCCCACTGTCGAAGCTCCGGGAGCGAGGACGCGGTCACCGTGACCCGATCCGGTGCGGCGCCGGTGAGTGCCGGTGGGCGCGCCAGCATCATCGATGCGACGAGTGCAGCGCTGAGAAACGTCGTGATCCTTGGAGGCATCACTAATCGTAACCCGAGTTCAAGGCGGAGCGCCGAACGTGGGCCGCTCGCTTTATACTTTTGCACCTATGAATGTGGCTCGCTTTCGCGTCCAAGCCGGAGATCGAAAGCCGCTCGACCGTCAGCGCCGCGACTTCACCGGCGGCTTCAGCGGCAAAGACGACGCCCAGAAGCATCTCGACGGCCGGCTCCAGCGCCTCGAGGGGCTGCAGGACAAGTTGTACGGACAGCGGCGATATGCGCTGCTCGTCATCCTGCAGGGCATGGACAGCGCGGGCAAGGACAGCACGATCAATCACGTCTTTCGCGGGTTCAATCCCGCCGGCCTGGCCGTTCATAGCTTCAAGCAGCCGTCTTCAGAAGAGCTCCTCCATGACTTTCTGTGGCGCGAATGCCGCGTCTTGCCCGCGCGCGGCCAGATCGGCGTGTTCAATCGGTCGTATTACGAGGAGGTGCTCGTGGTCCGCGTGCACCCTGAGTTGCTGGAAAACGAGTGCCTGCCCGCCAGGCGGGTGGGGTCGAAGATCTGGAGTGAACGCTTCGAAGACATCAACGCGTTCGAGCGGCACTTGTGGCGAAACGGCACCCACGTCCTGAAGTTCTTTCTGAATATTTCGCGGAGGGAGCAGGAAAAGCGCCTGCTGGCGAGAATCGAAGATCCGTCCAAGAACTGGAAATTCTCGCCGGGCGATCTGCCCGAGCGTTTGAAGTGGCGTGCGTACATGGCCGCCTATGCCGACGCGCTTGCCGCCACGAGCACCGATCACGCGCCCTGGTACGTGATCCCTGCCGATCACAAGTGGTTCGCGCACGCGGCAATCGCTGAAATTCTCTACGAAACGCTGTCCGGGTTCGATCTTCGCTTCCCGGCGCTGTCCCCGGCTCAGCAGCGCGAGTTGAGTCAGGCGCACCGGCAGTTGAAGCGGCAGAAGCGCTGAATTTCAGCGTACGGGGTCTTTGAGCAGCTCGGCTTTCGCGCGCTCGAGCATGAACGTGAGCGATTCCTTTGGGACCTCTGTTACGAACGGCTTGATCAGCCACCGGAATACGAACGGCACCTCGCGCGACAACGTCAATGATTCACACTGAATGTAAGTGCCGCCGTCGCGCTCGAGGAACCGCCAGTACGTGTTCAGCCGCCACATGAAGCCGTTTTCCTCGCCCTCCCGTTTCGGCTGCTCCCGTGGCGTGCCGGCATCGGCGATCTCGACGATGCGCGTGCTGCGAATCCGGCTGTAGGCGCGGTCGGACGCGGGTCGAAAAAAATCAGCCTCGTTCTCGGTGTCCATGGTCACGCCGATAATCTTCTTGAAGTGAAAGCGGAGCGCCACGCGGAAATGATCCGCCGTTCGTTCCAGCGTTTTCGACCGGACGATGCCCGGAGCGAAGACCTGCCAGTGGCGATCGTAATCCTCCATCAACGCGACCGCTGAATCCACGCGCACGCCCGGCACGAACACGAGGCCGACCCAGTGGTGAATCAGGGCGTCGGGCGCGTCGATCGATTTCGATCCGTCGAGCGTTTCCAGCCGCTCGATGACGATCCCGCCCGAGTGCAGGCCGCGCTGCATTTCCTCGCGCCCGGCCTGCGAAAGCGTGTCTATCCACAAAAACGCCTGGCCGCGCGCCATCTCGGCATCAATCCGCTGCTCGGTCAGCGCGACATAACCATCGAACGCCGCAGTCGTCTCCGGGTTGAGGCGGGTCGCATGAAGACAAACGGCCGCCGCCAGCACGAACGCCGCCGGCGCGAAGGCTGGCAGTGCCGGACGGCCGCGTCGATGGAGAAGGCGTTGTGCAGACACGACTGGGTTCCGCCGGGCGGCTCAGTTCGTGATGCGGAAGAGGATGACGGTCTTCGCGTCCGGACCGGTCGGGCTGGTGGCCACCACCTCGATGCGGTAGTCTTCCGGCGGAAATCTGGCGAGCGGAAGATCGAACTGGACCATGCCCGGCGGCAGCGCGGCCGGCACCCGGCTGAGGGTCTCGATTGGCGTGCCGGCGCGGTTCATCAGCGTGGCGGTGACTTCGGGAGCGCTGTCGTCGGCCGAGTACACTGGAATTCGCACGAGCAGCCGCTCCGTCCGGCTGAATTCCCGCGCCGCGGCCGGCGCGGCGTCGACGCTCGCGCTTGCCGCTGTGAATTCGCGCGCGTTGCGCGTCCGCAGGATTTGCGGTGTCGCGATCGTCGGGCGCGATACGCGCAGGTCCGGCACGTCCATCCCCCGGTAATCCGAATCGATCGGCTGGCCGTCGATGCCCTGAACCGTCATCTCCAGCTCGATGTGCCCGGGCGGGGCATCGAACGCGGCGCGTGAATCGACGCGATCCTGAAACAGTACGCGTCCGTCAGCAGCGGTCGCTTTGAGGATCACCGACCCGATGTGTTGATTGCGCGGCGGCGCGGTGCCCGGCTCCCACGTCATGATCACCGTGGTGAGGCCGTTCGGTCCGCGCGAGGTACCGAACCAGGGATGAACCAGAGTGCTGACATGCGGCGTCTTTGTCGCCATCGGTATGGCGCGGGGTGGAGGTCCGGCGGCCAGACGCAGCGCTTCTGCGCTCGGCGCCCAGTAGCCCGAACGCGTGCGAATCTGCGCGCCCGGCCGTTTCACTCGTATCCCGACGGGATGAAATTTTCCATCGCCGGCGCTCGCCGGGCGATAGCTCAGTTCGTAATAGCTGTCGAGGTCGCGGGCCGACTGTTGCATGCCCGCGATCAGATCGACGTTGTCGATCGTGGCTTCGCCGCCGGTCTGATCCGCCAGCGATCGGAGCGACGAGATTGTCTGATCGGAACCGTTCCCGGCGGAAGGCACGCGAGGATCGATGGGATAGATCGCGACCCCGTATCGGTTGGCCGCATAGACCACACCCCGCAGACTTCCCATCGGGCCGTCGTTGCGCGACTGCGGCGGCGCAAAGCCTTCGCTCACGAGCACGATCGTCTTGCGTCCGTCCCGCATGGCGCCGATGCGCAGCGCCAGCGCCTGCAGCGCCGACGAGACGACCTGGGCGCGGCCAGCGTCCGCGGCCGCCGGCGCGCGGCTCATCAGGCTTTCCTCGAACGGTGTGCGCGGCGCGTAGTCGCCTTTGCGGCCGTCAAACGCGTCGATCGCCGAGTGGAGCGCGCGGCGATCCTCGGTCACCTGGATCCCTCTCAGCGGGTCGAGCGGTTTCATCACGGCGACAAGATCGTTCGGCCGCAGATCGGAGTCGACGAACTGCGCGAGCGCCGCGCGGGCGCGCGCGCTGTCGCCGGTCTCCACGTGATAGTCGTCCAGAAAAATCGCGATGAGCCGGCCATCGCGCCCCGATTCGAGCGTCGCGCTGTCGACCGGCCGGGTCTCGCCGTTGTCGCTGATTTCAAAGTCAGCAGGTTTCAGATCGCGGATGGGGTGGTCGCTGCGGTCGGTGACGATGGCGTCGAGCCGGATGGCATCGGGAGGCGATTCCGCTGGGCCCGCGGGCCTGAAAGCCAGCCCCACACCCGGAGAGCGCGATGTGGGGCTGGCCATCAGGCCAGTTGACAGCAGGATCGTTAGAGCGACGACAACAGGCTTCATTTTCCTACAAGGGTGATGTTGCTGAACGTTCCCGTTTGCTGCACGCGATCGAATTCGACGAGCGCAGTCTGATACGCCGCCACGGCCTGCAGCTCGTTGTTCTGCGCGGTAGCCAGGTCGCGCTGTGCCTGCACGACCTCGAAGTTGGTGGCCATCCCCACGTTGAACTTGCTGTTGGCGGCGTTGAGCTGTTGCTGGGCGAGCGTCGTCGCCGACTGCGTTGCCCGCACCCGCTCGACGCCGTTCTGGATGTTGACCGCCGCATTGCTCACATCGGTGGCCACCTGCAGATCAAGCGAGCGCAACTGAACGTTCACCTGATTCTGCTGGATCTGCCCGCGTGCCAATGCGGCCCCTTGCGCGCTCATCCCCAGCGGATAGCTGAAATTCACCGTGACCGTCCATGTGGGATAAGTGCCCTTCAATAATGTGTGAAGCGAGTCTGCGTATCCGCCCGGTATGGTGCCGGTGACTACACGGTTGATGCCCGTTCCAGAAGAGACGAATTGCGTTCCTCCCTGTCCGATAAAGCCATATCGCCCTACAAGATCGGCTTGTGGCAACGTTTGATCGTGCAGGAATTTCAGCGTGACATCGTTGATGGCCATATCCTTCTTAACCAACGCTACGTCGCTTCTCGTGCTCTTCGCCTTTTCGATGGCCGCGTTCACGTCAATCGGAGCGGGTGAAAAGTTCGGACGATCGACCGGATCGAGAGTCGAGGTCCAGACCGGATCGTTTGTTCCGCTCACGATGAGCCGCTTGAGCGCGATTTCGTTCGTGCGCGCCGTGCCCTGCGCGGTGACTAGCAGCTGCTGTTGCGTCGCGGCCTGGGACTGCGCCGTGACGACATCGATTGGCGCCATCGTCCCGATTTGCACTTTGGTCTGGTTGTCCTTGACAAGCTGGTTAGCCAGGTCCACCGACTGCTGCGCCACGCCGACAGCCTCGATGGCCAATTCGTAATTCCAGTACGCGTTCCGGGTGTTCGCGACCGTATTGACGATGGTAGCCTGCAGCTGAATATCAGAAATGTCCTGATTGAGCTTGGTAATGACGAGCTGCTCGCGGTTGGTGTCGATACGGAAGTTACGCATCATCGGTTGCGTGTAGGTTCCAGACCAATTCGGGGTGTACAAAGGATCAAACAGCGATATCTGGGCGGTGGTGGTCTGTCGAGCGTTGTTTAGCGCCGCAACGAAGCTCCCTCCGCCCCATCTGATGGATTGCGTGATACCCGCATTGTAATTCTGCGTGCCCGCGGTAATTCCTGTGCCGACGGTGGCACCGCTCGTAGTGGTCGTTGCGGGCGTTGTTGCCGATTGGCTGATGATTGTTGAGGTAAGTATTGGCTTGTACACCGCTTCGAGACTCGCCATCGACAGATCGTAGGTTGGCGAATTCAGCCGCGCGACGGCGATGTCGAGGTTGTGGTCCAGCGCCATCTTCACCGTATCGTCAAGGGTCAAGGCCACACGCGGTCCCGCAGACGTCGGCGGGCGCGGCTTGGCGGTCGCGGGCTGAGCCGGTGCGCCGGCTTGCGCCACAGCCTGTTGCAGCACGGCGTCGCTGATGGCGAGCGAGCGCGGGAAATTGACGGTCTGCGCGGCCGCCGGCGCGAGTGACGCAAATGTGGCGACAACGAAGAGAAGAGCACGCTTAATCACAGGATCCTCCAGAAGGTATTCCGACAAGTAGTTCTCTAAGGTTAGCCTACGACAGAGAGGTTGAAAGAATTTACGCGAAAACTCAAGTCAGGGTTCCCGGCGCCCCTGGGCCGCCCGTGCCCCCCCGGGTTGTGCCGCCGCCCCGGGGTTGTGCGAGGGGTGCTCCGGGGTTGTGGCGCTGGTCCCAGGCTGTGCCACGGGTGCCAGGTGGTGTCGCAAGCCCCCGCCGTGTGTCCCCCTGTCTGGCCCCACTCGGCTCGCTTGGCGGCGTGCCTGGTAGGCTTTTTGCGTGACGGTGGGACATGCTGACTCGCGCCTCTCTGGCCGTCCTGATGCCGGCTGTCTTCCTGACGGTTTCGTGCTCCGGCAGTCAGAGTCCGTCCGGACCGACTCCGCTTCCCCAGCCCAACTCGACGATGTTCTACACCGCCATGGGCGCGAGCGATGTGAACGGCGTCGGCGCAAGCATGGAGTGTCTGGATCTGTTTGGAGAGTGTCCCGCCTCGACCGGTTATGTCTTCGTCGCGAGACGCCAGCTGCAGGCGAAAGGCTTCACGGTCAACTTTTCCCAGCTCGGAATTCCGACGGCCACGATCGGAAGGGATTTCGAGAATCTCGGCAACGCGCACAATCATCTCGTCATCGGGAACCTGATCGAGAACGAAGCGCCGGTTGTTCACGCGGAGTCGACGCTGATCACGATCTTTACAGGAGCCAATGACGTGAACGTCGTCACCGGTGCGCTGGGAGCTGGCGACGGCGGAAGCGACCAGCTCGGCTACATCAACAAACAAGTGAGCGCGTTCGGGGCCGACTATGCGACGCTGCTGAACCTGCTGCGCGGCCGCGCGCCCTCGGCGCGAATTGTCGTGTTGAACTTGCCGAACATGGGCGCGATGCCGTTTCTGGCGAGCGCGTCGCTTGCCCAGCGGCAGGCCGCACAGAAGCTCTCGGTCGGCATGACGACAACGGTCATCAATCCGCTGACCGCCGGGAACGCTCTGGTGATCGACATGATGTGCGACCCCCGCTCGTATCAAGCCTCGACCTATTCGAGCGACGGCTTCCACCCGAGCGACATCGGCTATGCGTGGATCGCCGGGGAAGTCGTTTCAGCCGCCACTACCAGCTACAAGTCGCCCCAGGCAAGCTGTGCGCAGATGAGCCTTGTGCCCTGAGCCCCGAAGCCCAGAGCCCAAAGCCCAGAGCCCGAAGCCCACTCTCAGGTCGGTGCCCAGCCCTGATCCGAATGGTGGAATTTTCCAGCCCACGAGGCGACAAATCGCCCTTGCTCGGCGTCCCAGCTGTGCCGCTCAACCGTCACATCCGGTCTCTGGATCCGCAGCACGTTGAACGTATTCGATTCACCGCGGCCGCGTGTCGACATGGTCCCCGCCTGGATGACGAGCGCCGAGTGCCCCTCGATTTTGTAGCGCTCGGCCGTGCGCCCGACGTGGCTGACGTGCAGATGGCCGGCGAGGAAGAGATCGGCGCCCACTTCGGCGAGCTTCGCCATCGCCATCTTCGCGTGTCCCACGAGATGCTCGGCGGCGACACCTTCCGGCACGTCGAATGGGTGATGGGTGACGACAATCTTGATGAGTCCGGCCGGCACGCGCCGGAGACGGTCGGCAGCCCGCATCACCTGCGCCTGGTTCAGCCTCCCCGCGCCTCTGGCGACGAACGCGCGCGCGGTGTTGAGCCCGACCAGGGCCATTTCCTCGTCCTGGAAAGTCGGCTCGAGATCTTTTGAAATGAAGCGGCGATAGGACGCCAGCGGCGCCGTGAATCGCGCGGCGATGTTGTAAAGAGGGACATCGTGATTGCCTGGGACGACGAGCGTCCGAAAGGGCAGGGCATCGAGAAAGGCGCGTGCTTCCACAAACTGGCGGCGCAGTGCGCGCTGGGTGAAATCGCCCGAGACGGCCACCAGATCGGGCGCGGTTGAGCCAATAGCATGAATCAGCGGGGTGAGCAGCCTCCGATCGAGGCGGCCGAAGTGCAAGTCGGAGAGATGAACGATCGTGCGCATCAGCTGTCTTCTGAAGCGGCCGCGACCTGAGCCGGCACGAAAACGTCGAGCGCGCCGGGCATGCTCCGGTAATGCAGCGGCGTCGCCATGATCGCCGCTTCGCCGTCGGTCGAGACCGAGAGGTGGCGGTTTCCCGGGGTCTCAATCCAGAGTTCTCCCGCCGGAAATACTTGAAACGTGTTGCGCTGTCCGGTTCGGCCGAACAGCGCGGACAGCGCGAGTTTCGGCAGCTCGTGCGTCTTCACGCGCGGCGCCATGTATGCGAATAGCCGGCCGGCATCCAATCGGGCGCGCTCGCCCAGGTGAATGCCGGTCGCCTGATACTCGTTGTTGCCGACAAACACGAACGGTGTCCGCGCGACAAATCGCCGCCCGTCGATGTCCAGCCGCACGTTCACTTCCCGCGACCGCCGGAGGATCCTCGCCGTGGCCAGGACAAAGGCAGGCCACTTCCGATGCCCCTGCTTGCGCAGCGCGTCGCGCATTTCAACGATGTTTGGATAGACGCCGATCGACGAGTTGTTCACGAAGATGCGATCGTTCACCCGTGCCGCGTCCACGCTGAGGGTGACGCCGGCTGCGACGGTCTTGACGGCCTGCGCGAGGTCGAGCGGAATGCGCAGGGCTTTGGCGAAATGATTCAACGTGCCGAGCGGCAGAACGCCGAACGGGATACCTCGTTCGGCGAGCGCGCCGGCCACCGTGCTGACGGTGCCGTCGCCGCCGCCCGCGACAACCGCCTCGGGTTTCGACCGCAACGTCTCGCGAACCGCCGCATCCACCTTGTCCGGCTTCAACGAAATGACGCGGGCCTCTCTGCCTTCCGAGCGGAACAGGTCGGCAATGTGGCGTTCCACGTCCGGCTGGTTGGCCGACCCGCTGGCGGAATTCAGAATGACGATGAGCAAATCGGAGTCACCTTGCCGGCGGTGCGAGCTCCCTCGGTAAGAACGGCAGGAAACGCCTCGAGCAGAGGCAGAACCGTCCTAACCGCCAGGGGCCGCATCGCCCACTGCGCGATGGCCGCCGCCGCGTGAATACGTATGGAAAACATGCGCCGCCATTCGGAGCCGTACGCACGTTCGGTTCCGGCAAGGAGATGGCCCGCCAGCAGCCATCCCGACTGCATCGCCATGCTGATCCCTTCGGCGACTGCCGGGTGCGCTTCGCCCGCGGCGTTGCCCGCCAGGAAGATGCCGCCGCGGCGCGTCGCGCGAATGCCGGGGCGTATCGGCCCGGCCGAGCGCCACTCGTCCTCGATGACCGCGCCGTCGAGCGCGGCGCGCAGCCCCTCGCAGCTCGCTCGCATGTGGGCCAGGACCGCCTCGCCCGCGCTCGGCCCGCCCGCGCGGCGGATCCGCTGCAGCGCGTCGCGGCGGATGCAACAGGAGAGGCTGACGCGGCCCTGGTCGCTATGTACCATACCGCCGTACCCGCCGGGAAAGGCGAGGAGCGGCATCAATCCCGGGGGCAAACGGCAGTTGAGGAAGTGCGCCTTGAAGCCGAAAAGATCCGAACCGCGCGCGGCGCGCCGCTGCGGCTGCGTCGGCAACTGGCCCGGTTCCCACGAGCCGTGCGCGGCGATCACGAACCTTGCGCGCAGATCGGTCGTCTGCCGCGTCTTCGCCGAGACGATCGTGCACCCGTCATCGCGAAGCGCAACGACGTTCCAGGGCTGCCAGATCTCGGCGCCTTCGGCGGCGGCCCGGTCCAGCAGCATGGTATCGAGGTGCTCGCGGCCGATCGCGCGCCCCCAGCCGTGCGCGTGACCTGCGAGCTGCGGCATCTCTGCGGTGATGCAGTGATTGGCTGCAAACAGACCTGCGCGACGCACCTCGGGGCCCGCGAGCTCCTCGAAAACAGACCGGACGCCGAGGTCGTGGAGCAACGGCAGATTGGTGGCCGACAGAAATTCGCCGCAGACCTTGCGCCGCGGGAACGCGACTCTCTCGACCAAGGCAACCGACCAGCCGGCCCGCGCCAGCAGCAGCGCGGCAGTTGAGCCGGCAGGGCCGCCGCCGATGACCAGGGCGTCGTATCCATGCATGCGAGAGTCTCTCTGCCTTCAGTGCGTTAACTGACTTCGAGCAGGGCGCCGTGGCAGCTGAAGCCGGCGCCGAACGACGACATGTACCAGAGCCCTCCGGGCGCCTGTTCCTTCAGCGCTGCTTCGAGCACGAAATAGACGCACGGGCTGCTCACGTTCCCGTAGTCGTGCAGCACGGCGGCGCTCCAGCGCGTGTCGTGTTCGGTGATCCCGAGCCGATCCTGAACGGCTGCCAGAATTTCCCTGCCGCCGGCATGCAGAATCCACGCATGGACGTCTGCGCGATCGGCCTCCGCGCCGGCCAGCACCTCGTTCATCACCGCCTCTACGTGTTTGCCCGCGAGCGCTGGCACCTGCGGCGACAGCACATTGCGCAACATGCCGCCGCGCTTTTCAAACCGCAGCTCTTCGCGATCCTCGACACTCAAGAAGCTGCCGCCGGCCTTCCATTCGATCGTTCGTTCGCGCGGTCCTGGCTCGCCGGAGAGAATCGCCGCGCCGGCACCATCGCCGAACAGGCACGCGCTGATCAGCACACCGGCATCATCGTCCAGATACATCGCGGCGCTGCAGATCTCGACGCAGATCGAGAGAACGTGGCGCGCGCGCCGGCCGGCCACCAGCGCCTCGCCGGTCCGCATGTTCGGCAGCGCAGCGCCGCACCCCTGGCCGACCAGGTCGAGCGCCAGCACGTCGCGGTCCAGGCCGAGCAGTTCGCTGACGTAGCTGCTGAGCCCCGGGCAGAGATATCCGGTGCACGTGCTGATGATCACCGCGTCGACGTCGCGCGACGTGACTCCCGCGCTTTCCATCGCGCGCTCGGCCGCCTGGGCCGCTACCGACGGCGCGTGCCTCGCGAACCGCGCATCGAGCACGTCGGGGTTCATGGCGAACGCCTCGCTCAGATCGTCGAACGCGAGATAGCGGCTGCAGATCCCGTTGTTGCCGCGCAGCACCTTTCGCAGAATCGCCTGAGAGCGCGAGCTCAGCCGGGGAAGATATCCGGAAGCCACCAGCGCGTCCCAGCATTCGGGCTGCGTATACCGATTGGGGGGAGTGGCCGTTCCGAGCCCGTTGATGAACATCCCTTAAATCTATCCGAGAACGCTGTGCTACTGTTCGCCTAATGACGAGTCCGTCGAAGTGGCAGACGCTGCCGACCGAGGCGATCAATGAATCGACCTTGAATCTCGATACCCTGCCGATCGACGGCATCGTCGAGTTGATGGTCGAGGACAACCAGAGCGTGCTCGAGGCGGTGCGGCGCGAGAAACGCCAGATCGTGCGCGGAGTTGCCTTGCTGGTCGAGGCGGTGAAGAATCGCGGCCGGCTGATCTTTGTCGGCGCCGGCACCAGCGGCCGGCTCGGCGTGCTCGAGGCCGCGGAGATGCCGCCCACGTTCGGCATTTCGCGCGACGTGGTGCGGGCGATCATCGCCGGCGGCGACGAGGCTGTGCATCGCGCGAAGGAAGGCGTCGAAGACGACGAGCGGGCAGGGGCGAATGCGCTCGGGAAGCTGTCGCCCACGACAAAAGATGTAGTGATTGGCGTCTCGGCCAGCGGCGTCACGCCGTTCGTGCGTGGCGCGCTGGCGCGCGCCGGGCGCGCGGGGTCGAAAATCGTGGCGGTGACGTGCGACCCGAAATCAGGAATGGGAGAATTGGCCGGCGTGCTGATCTCGCTGCGCGTCGGCCCGGAGGTGGTGGCCGGCTCGACGCGGTTGAAGGCCGGGACGGCGACCAAGATTGTGCTGAACATCCTGACGACAGCCGCGATGGTGCGCGCCGGCAAGGTCTACGGAAACCTGATGGTCGACGTGCAGGCCAATTCCGACAAACTGCGCGATCGCGGCCGGCGCATCGTCAGTGCCGTGACGGGGCTTGATTCTGGCGAAGCCGATGCGCTGCTCCGGCGGGCGAAGGGCAGTGTGAAGATCGCGATCGTGATGCAGAAATCCCGCGTCAGCTACGTCCGGGCCCGGGCGCGGCTGCGTGCGGCCGACGACTCCCTTCGACGAGCGATCGGGGAAGCCTAGCCGACGCCTCGTCGTCGAGGATCACTTCCACTTCAGGGTGCAGCTGCAGGAACGACGCCGGTGTTGACGTCGAAATCGTTCCCGTGAACATCGATTCCAGGGCGCGCGCCTTCGTGCCGCCGGTCGCGACCAGCACGATGGCGCTGGCCTCGAGGATGGTCGCCATTCCCATCGACAGCGCCTCCCGCGGCACGGCGCTCACGTCGCCGCCGAAGAGCGAGGCGTTCGCGCGCCTGGTTCCCAGCGTCAGCCGCGCGCGATGCGTGCGGGCGTGGACGGCAGGCGATGGTTCGTTGAACCCGATGTGGCCGTTGGCGCCCACACCCAGCAGTTGAAGGTCGATGCCGCCGAGGCTGTCGATCAGCCGTTCATACCTGGCGCATTCCGCGTCGAGGTCGCGCGCGCTGCCGTCCAGAAAATGCACCTGCCCGGACGGGATGTTGACGCGGCGGAACAGATGCTTTTGCATGAACGCGCAGAAGCTTCGCCGGTCTCCCGGCGAGAGGCCGGTGAATTCGTCGACGTTCAGCGTGTGGGTGCGCGAAAAGTCAGCGTCCCCGGCCTGGTGGAGTCGAACCAGTTCGTCGTAAATGCCCAGCGAAGTCCGTCCGGTCGCAAGCCCAAGCACGCTATCCGGCTTCTCCCGCAATTGTTCGGAGACGAGCCAGGCAGCCGCTCTCGCGGCCTCGGCCGCCGATCCGTAGATGCGAAGCCTCATGTGGCGTTGGGCCGATACACCGGCAAGTTCGCGCCGCCCCGCAGCTCGGCAATCGCGAGTTGGACAGCGCCGGACGCGGGGTCGGCTTCGAGTCGAACCGTCTTGCTCTGCGGCGCCAGCGACGGCAGCAGCAGCTTCAGCTGATCGCAGAGCCACGGCACGGCGTAGAACATTCCGCCGGCCAGCACGAACGAAAAGGCTTCAGCCGTCAGATCCAATCGCGCCATCACCGCTGCTGCCGCCGTGATCAGCTCGTCGGCCGCGCGATTGAGAATGCCGGCCGCAACCAGGTCCCCTTCGTCGCGCGCCTGCTGGACGTAATGGGCGAGCCCGCCGATGGCAGCCGGGCTGAGATCTTCGTGGTAGACCTTCTGAATCAGCTCGGCCGCGCGCTCCGCGCCGAAATGCGCGAGCAGGTGCGGCGTAAGGCTCGTCGAGCGTCCACGCCCATCGGCGTGCCGGACAACCGCGCGCAGCGCGAACCGCCCGATCCAGTAGCCGCTGCCCTCGTCGCCGAGCACGTAACCCCAGCCTCCCGCGCGCGAGGCTTCCCCGCGAGCGTTCCGGCCGTACGCGATCGATCCGGTGCCTGCAACAATCACGATGCCCGGCTCGTGGCCGATGCCCGCCTGCAAGGCGATCAGCGCATCGTTTACCACGAGAATCCTGGCCTTGTAACCGATGCGCTTCATGATGCTGCGCACGACCGCTTCGTCAGCGGCCCGATCGACGCCCGCAATGCCCAGACAGATCGCAGAGGGGACCACGTGCGTGTCGGCCAGCGTTTTTTCCATCACCTGGTGCAGCACCTTTTCGAGCGCGAGCTCCCCGACGCCCTGCAGGTTGGCGCCTTCCTCGCGCGCGGACGCGACCACGCGGCCCTCGTCGTCGGCGAGCAGGCAGACCGTTTTCGTGCCGCCCACGTCGATGCCAAGAACGTGCATGATTGATATTTTACGTTGCAATATTCGTGCGCGTTGAAACGCCCGTTTTGGACGCAGCACCTGGCTGTGAGCGATGAGTCAATCGACGCGTCGTCACGATGTGTGCCTTTTAGAACAGGTTTTACATCGATAGCGACATAGTATCGGCTGACCGGGGTTGTGATTTCGGGTCCCAGGGAAAGGCGACAAGCCATGAAACGCTATCTGACGGCGGCGGCATTTCTCGTAGCGTCCATCGCAGCTCCCGCTTTCGCGCAAGATCAATTCTTCGACTCGAACGGAGTCCGAATCAGATATGTCGAACGCGGGGCTGGTGAGCCGGTCGTCCTCGTCCATGGGTACACTCAAACCCTCGACTCCAACTGGATCGACACCGGGGTCTTCGCAAATCTTGCCAAGGATCACCACGTCATCGCATTCGATCTTCGGGGTCATGGCAAGAGTGGGAAGCCACACGACCCTGCGGCATATGGGCGCGAAATTGTGCAGGACGCGATCCGGTTGTTGGACCACCTGAAGATCCCCCAAGCGCATCTTGTCGGATACTCACTTGGAGCCTCTATCGTGGCCAAACTGCTGACCACGGATCCCAATCGCTTTCTGACAGCGACGTTGGGCGCCGGAAGCGGTTATCGGAATTGGACAGCCGAAGATGACAAGGTCACTGAATCGTGGGCGGCGGAGCTTGAAACCGACGTTCCCTTCCGAAGGTTGGTGACAGGGATAACGCCAATCGATGAGCCAAAACGAACGGAAGAGGATATCCGGGCGCGATCAGGAGCACTTGCAGCGATAAATGACCTCAAGGCTCTAGCGGCATACAACAGAGGCGGGTTCCGCGAACTCGAAGCAAATGATGCGGAAGTTGCAGCCATCAAGGTGCCGGTTCTCGGTATCGTTGGGAGCGCCGACGGGAACCTTCGCGGGTTCAGAGAACTGCAAACGCTTCTGCCGTCGCTTAAATTGATTGTCATCGACGGTGCGACTCACGCCGGTGATCGTGCGGCAGCAAGACGACCCGAGTTCGTTGAGGCGATTCGGCAGTTTATCGACGCTCATCGTGCCAGCCCACAACTTCGCTGATACGCCTTCCAAGCTGACGGCTGATCGCTGACAGCTGAACGCAGGCATCCGACACATTTTCAAGTGTTCTTGGCTAGAGCTGGCCCAACGCTGTGGATTGACGAAGCCTTCCAATCCTGTGCGCCAATAACGCGCTGAATACCAACGGTATGAAGAAGAGCGCAAACGCCAACGGACACCCGTTGCTGCCGTATTTCCGTGAAATGAACCAGAACACGGCAACCCAGGCGGCCAGCGCGACAGGCGCGGCATTCGCCGATCGCCATTGACGATCGACAACCGCCAGCACAGCGAAGGGAGCGCCGGAAATCAGGCAATACTTCGCGAGCGACCACGTCACGTCGCTGATCTCGATCACGCGCGGGCCATGGATCATGCCCTCGATGATGCCCTGCAGATAGATGAAGTAAATG
Source organism: Vicinamibacterales bacterium (assembly GCA_035937795.1). Taxonomy (GTDB): domain Bacteria; phylum Acidobacteriota; class Vicinamibacteria; order Vicinamibacterales; family JAMQPK01; genus JAMQPK01. The sequence goes on from DASZHO010000129.1 coordinate 41,627, forward strand.
ACGACGAGAATGGGCGCGGCCGTCTAACGTCGTGTCACGCTGTAAAATGCCGTGCAGATCTGAAGCGCTGCGTCCCGATTCAATCGACCCCGAAATCGCGCGACGACGCAATTCTGGAAAACTGGATTAAGTTACGTTGCAATGATCGTTCTCTCCGGCGCCGATCTGGTGTTGTCCGATGAAATTCGCGGTCCAGGCACCCTGATCCTCGAAGGCGACCGTATCGTGGAGGTGGCCACCGGCACGCGGCCCGGCGGCCCCGGTGATCAGCACGTCGACCTCGCCGGCCACCTGATTGCTCCCGGGTTTATCGACGTGCACGTGCACGGTGTCGAGGGCACGGACACTCTGGATAGCGATGACGCCGTGGCGAAGATCGCCGCGACGCTGCCCAAGTACGGGGTCACCGCGTTTTGCCCGACTACTGTAGCCTGCGCCGCAGCCGCGCTCGGCGAGGCGCTCGCGGGCATTCACGACATGCGGCGGCAGCCGCTGGCCCGTGGCGCGCGCATCCTGGGCGCGCATCTGGAAAGCAATTTCATCAATCCGGCATACCGAGGCGCCCAGCCGGAAAAGTATCTGTACCTCCCTTCCAGCGGCGACGCGAAAGACATCCTCGCTGAGATCGGCCGCGCCAAACCCGACGTCGCCATCGTGACGGTGGCGCCCGAGCTGGATGGCTCTCGGGACCTGATTCAGTGGCTCGTCAAGAACGACATCGTGGTGTCGCTCGGCCATTCTGCCGCGTCGTTCGAGACCGCCGAGGCGGCCATAGACAGCGGGGCCCGTCACGCGACGCACTTGTTCAACCGGATGCCGCCGCTGAACCATCGAGACCCCGGTCTGGCGGGCGCGGTGCTGACCAGGAAGGAAGTGGCCGCCGAGATCATCTGCGACGGGGTGCACGTGCACAGTCCGATGATCCAGCTCGCGATTGCCGCCAAGGGCGCCGATCGGATGATGGCCATCACCGATGGCACTGCTGCTGCGGGCCTTCCGGATGGCGCCTTCGCCTCGCTTGGCGGACGGCGGATCTGCGTACGCGACGGCGCCGCATATTTGGACGAGGGGACGCTGGCCGGAAGCGTGGCGACGATGGATTTGGTGTTCTGGTTTTTGGTGAAGCAGGTCGGGTTGTCGCCGAACGATGCGTCGCGGCTGTGCTCGACCACGCCGGCCGCCGAATTGGGCCTTCGCGACTGCGGCGCGATCGCGCGCGGCAACATCGCCGACCTCGTCGTCCTCGACGGAAATTTCTCGGTGAAGCAGACATACGTCGCCGGCCGGCTGGCGTTTTCGGATCTGTAGCCCGGCGGAAGCCAATGTAGAATCAACGCATGGTGCCGTTGGAGTTCGAACGCCGACTGGAGATGTACGCCGACCTCGCGGTCAAGATCGCGCTCAATGTTCAGCCCGGGCAGCGCCTGCTGATCATCGGACCGCTGGCCAGCGGCGGCGCTGCGCTCGACGCGGTCCCGCTGATCCGGAAAATCACCGAAGCCGCCTACAAGACTGGAGCGTCGCTCGTCGAAGCCATCTACGGCGATGAGGCGATGCTGCTTCTCCGCTTCAAACACGCGCGCGAAGGCACGCTCGCCGAATATTCCGCGTGGCTCCCCGACGCGCTGGCCAGGCATGTCGAAGCGGGGCACGCCATCTTGTCGGTGTACGCCAACGATCCGGACCTCCTGAAGCACGAACCGGCAGACCGGGTGAGTACCGTGCAGGAGGCGACCGCGCGCGACGTGCGCCCGTTCCGCGAGCTGATTTCTCGCAATCAGACCAACTGGGCGGTGATCGCCGCCGCGGGCGCGGGTTGGGCCGCGCGCGTGTTTCCTCAACTGTCTTGCGAGGCGGCCACCGCTCGCCTCTGGGACGAAATCGGCCGCTTGTGCCGTCTCGACAAACCGGATCCGATGGCGGCATGGGAGACACATCTCCAGCGCCTCGAAGCGCGTGCCGCGTTTCTGAACAAGCGCCGGTACACGGCGCTGAAATATGCGGGCCCCGGCACCGATCTCACGCTCGGCCTTCCCGAAGCGCACATCTGGGTGAGCGGCCGGACCGCCAGCCGCGCAGGCGTGCCGTTTACGGCGAACCTTCCGACAGAAGAGGTATTCAGCATCGCGCACAAGGATCGCGTCGACGGCTGGGTTCGCTCGTCCAAGCCCCTCAGCTACGGCGGCACTCTGATCGACGGCTTCAGCTTGCGCTTTGCCGAGGGGCAGGTCGTGGAGATGAAAGCCGATCGAGGTGAAGCGGTGCTGAAGCGGCTGCTCGATACCGACAAGGGGGCGCGCCGGCTTGGGGAAGTTGCCCTGGTGCCCCACAGTTCGCCCATCTCGCAGTCGGGGCTGCTCTTCTTCAACACGCTGTTCGATGAAAACGCCGCCAGCCACATCGCGCTCGGCAACGCCTACAAGTTCACACTTGGAGGCACCGAGCACATGAGTAACGAGGACTTCAATAAAGCCGGCGGCAATCTCAGCAGCATTCACGTCGATTTCATGATCGGCTCCGGCGAGCTTGACATCGACGGCGTGCTGGCGAACGGATCGGCCGAACCGCTCATGCGGCAAGGTGAGTGGGTAAGCCATCCCCCCCACTGTTAGGGTAAAATCCGCCTTCAATCTCAACCAGGAGGCGGCGAATGTTCGACAGAAGGAACCTGTCTGGAATCGTGGCGGGTGCGATCGGGCTGGCGGCGACCCTGCTGGCCCAGCAGCCGGCGCCCGCTCCCCAAGCGCCCCAGGCGCAAACCCAACAGCCGCCTCCGATACCGGTGGTGTTGCAGAATTACAAACTGGTCACCGCCGAGCGGCTGAGGAAACCGGAAGATGGCGACTGGTTGATGCCCCGGCGCACGTATGACGGCTGGGGCTACAGCCCGCTGACCCAAATTACTCCAGACAACGTGAAGCGGCTACAGCCGGTTTGGGTCTTTGCCACCGGTATGCCCAACGGTCACGAAGCCCCGCCCATCGTCAACAACGGCGTGATGTTCGTGTCGACGCCCGGCAATCAGGTGATCGCCATCGATGTGAGAACCGGCAGCCAGCTCTGGCGGTATCGCCGGCCGCTGCCGCCCAATGCCATCGTGAACCATCCGACGAGCCGCGGCGTCTCCCTTTACGGCGACAAGATCTTTTTCTCCGCCGGTGAGGCCGTGCTCGTGGGGTTGAATGCGAAAACCGGCGAAGAGGCCTGGACGGCAAGGGTAGCCGACAACGCGAGCGGCTACTACATGTCGCTGGCCCCGCTTGTGGCCGATGGCAAGGTGCTCGTCGGATGTTCGGGCGGCGAGCTCGGCATTCGCGGATTCGTCGCCGCATTCAATATCGACACGGGCAAGGAATTGTGGAGAACCTACACGATACCGGCGCCGGGAGAACCCGGCAGCGAAACATGGCCGAAAGGCGACGAGTGGAAAACCGGCGGCGCCTCTGTGTGGGTGACTGCCAATTACGATCCCGAAACGAATCTCTCATTCTGGGGGACCGGCAACGGCGGGCCGTGGATGGGCGATCAGCGCAAGGGTGACAACCTCTACACGGCGTCGACGCTCGCGATTGACGTCGCCACCGGCAAGATCAAGGGTTACCACCAGTACCATCCAAACGAGTCCTGGGATTGGGATGAAGTGTCGCCGCCGATCCTGGTTGATTACCAGCGCAACGGCCGGACCGTGAAGGGACTCATCGATGTCGCCCGCGACGGCTACCTCTGGTTCCTCGAGCGCACCGCCGACAAGATTAATTTCGTCGAAGGCAAGCCGTTCGTCAGACAGAACGTCTTCACCAGCCTCGATCCGAAGACCGGAAGACCCGCCGTCGACCCCGTCAAGCAGCCAGGCACCGACAGGATGGCCGATTTCTGTCCGTCCTGGTGGGGCGGCAAGAACTGGCCTCCGATTTCATTCAGCCCGCAAACACGGATGATCTACATTCCGGCAAACGAAAATCTGTGCGGCACGATCATCGGACGCAAGATCGCGTACACGCCGGGCCGCAATTACACGGGCGCCACGAGCACTCTCTACGTGTTCCCGGGCTCCGATCACATCGGTGAGGTGCAGGCGTGGAACGTCGATACGGGCAAGCGCGTCTGGACGCACAACTTTGCCAAGTCGGCCAACTGGGGACCAACGATGACCACCGCGGGCGGGCTGGTGTTCAGCGGCGGCACCAATGATCGCAAGTTTCGCGCGTTCAACGCCAGGACCGGCGAGGTGTTGTGGGAGTTCCCGACCAATTCCGGGATCATCGCGTCGCCTTCGTCCTTCATGGTGGACGGGACGCAGTACGTCGCCGTGCAGTCGGGGTTTGGGATCGACGCGCGGGCGATGCAGGGGTGGTTCAACCGGCTGATGCCTGGCGAGTTCCCTGACGTCCCGGAGGGCGGAGCCGTCTGGCTGTTCGCCGTGCCGAAGAACTGACGAGCTGACAGCTGACAGCTGAGAGCTGACAGCTGATTAACGACCGTCCACGTCCACCCAGCGCCGCGTCTGATGGCTGGCGAGCTCGGCGTCCAGAATGCGCATTTGCCTGAGGCCGTCGGCGAACTGCGGATATTCGATCGGGACGCCGGGATCGGCTATCGATTGATAGAACCGGCGGAAGATCTGCTTGAACGTCTCGTCGTACCCTTCGCTGTGGCCGCCCGGTAAATCAGCATACGATGCCGCACCGGCGGCGAGCAGCGAGGGATCTTTGAGCAGGATCTCGTTTGCGCGATCTCGATGGCCGATCCATAACTCGTCGGGCCTCTCCTGATTCCACGCGGCCGACGCCTTGGTTCCGGAGACCTCGATGGCGAGCCGATTCTTGCAACCCGCCGACACCTGGCTGACGATGAACGCGCCGCGGCCCCGATCGCCCAGCTGAAAGATGACCGACGCAAAGTCCTCGGTGTCCACCGGCATCTCCTGATAGTCGTCGACGCGCAGATTCTTGTTGGCGAACGTTTCGACCGAAGTCTTCGGGCGCTTCCGCATTTTGTGGAAGGTGGCGAGATCGGCCGAGAGCGACGTGATCCGGAGGCCGGTGACATGCTCGGCCATGTCGCACCAGTGCGAGCCGATATCGCCAAGCGCCCGCATCGGGCCCGCGTTCCTTGTCTCGACCCGCCAGTTCCAGTCGGTCTCGTACAGCAGCCAATCCTGCGCGTACGAACCTTGCGCGATCAGGATGTCGCCCAGCTCGCCCTGTTCGACCATGCGGCGCATCTGCTGCACCATCGGGTAGAACCGCAGGTTGTGGCACGTGCAATTACGAAGGTCTTGGGTGGCCGCCAGACTCGTCAGTTCAGCGGCTTCGGCGCTGGTCGTCGCCAGCGGCTTTTCGCAGAGCACGTGCTTGCCGGCCGCCAGCGCGGCCGACGCCATCGGGAAATGGAGCGCGTTCGGCGTGCAGATGTGTATCGCGTCGATGTCCGGATCCTGCAGCAGCGCGCGGTAGTCGCCGTGCGCCCGTTCCACGCCGAAGGCATCGGCGAGCGCGCGCGCTTTTGCGAGACTGCCTCCCGCGATGCCCTGCACCTCGACCAGGCCGAGACGCCTGATGGCCTCGACGTGAACACGAGCCATGAATCCGGTGCCGATGACGCCCACCCGAACCCGCGATAGTGACATGACCCCTACTCTCTACTTTTTACCTTCAACTCTCTACTTTTAACTTAACCGGAGCAGCGAACAGTAGTCGGGTCCCTCGAGCGAGACCGGCCAGGAGACCCCGGCTGTCAAACACGAGGGACGGACCGGCTCGCCCGATCGGCGTCGCTTCCGCCGCGGCGGGCGTCGCGCGGGCGACGTCTTCCTGGCTGATGGCCATTCGACATTCCGATCCTCCAGCGGCCCCGATCGACTCCGGGTCTGTCTCGTCCTCCAACCAGGGCGCTCTCGATGTCCTGTCCAAGGGACCAGAATCGCTACAACCTCTATAAAATCAACTTGTTACAGTATATTCTGCTGGCACTATATTTGCTCCGACGTGAGTACCTACCCGTCATCCGTTTGGTAACTTTTAACTTTTAACTTTTAAGTTAACTTTTGACTTTCGCCTTTCTCCCAAGGTGCCCCATGTCTCTCAACAAAACTGCCGCTCGAAACTACGCCCTCTGGTTGGTGTTGGGCCTGTCGCTCGTAGCTCCCGTCGCCGCCGCAACTCCTGTCAAGATAGACAATTTCGGGAAGGTCAACGACAACTACTACCGCGGCGGTCAACCGAAGGGTCGCGATTTTGCCGACCTCAAGGCGCTCGGGGTGAAGTTGGTCATCGACCTCGCGGAAGAAGGCGACAGGAGCGAGGGCGCGAATGTCGAAGCAGCCGGGATGAAGTTCGTCCGGATTCCGCTGACGACCGGCGACGCCCCTCCCCGGGCCGCCATCGATCAGTTCTTGAAGCTCGTGAACGATCCGGCCAATCAACCCGTCTATGTCCACTGCATGGGCGGCCGCCATCGCACCGGGGCCCTCACGGCGGTCTACCGGATGACCGAGGACGGTTGGACGGCCGATCAGGCGTTCTCCGAAATGAAGCAGTATCACTTCGGAGCTGACTTTCTCCATCCGGAGCTGAAGAAATTCGTCTACACGTATGTCTCGCAGGTCGACAAGGCGCCGAAGGTCCTGGTGGCGGTGGCCACGCCCGCGGTCAAGTAAGCGCGAGTTCTCCGTTCAGCCCGCGAGTTCGGTGAGCAACGGGAAGTGATCCGAGGCGTCGCGGGCCGCGGCGATGTCCCGCACGACGTCGCACCGCGTCACCTGGTTCTTGAACGGATCGGGCACAAAGGCGTAATCGATCCGCACCTGCGGATCCCACGTCGGGAAGGTGTTGCCCTCGCCCGACTCGTGCAGCACGCGAAAGCCGTCGGCGTACCCGGCCTCGAGCATCATGCGGATCGTGACCCAGCGGATCGTCTTGCCCGTGATCCACGCGAACGCGCGGATGTGCGGCGGGAGCCTCTGCATGTCGAGCCGCTCGCCCGGCGCGAGCGTGTTGAAATCGCCGGTCACCAGGTGCAAGCCGTCCTGATGCCGCTCCACGCTTCTCAGCAGGGCGCGCACTTCATACCCGCGCCGCTGTTCGGTGAGGTTGGAAGGCACCGCGCTCAAGTGGACGCCGAAGATCCTGCATCCGCTGTCCGAGAGCACCAGCTCGAGGTACGCGCGCCGGGCCCAGCGGACGCGCCGCCACACATGGCTGGCCACTTCCAGCCGGCTCATGAACGCCAGCGAATGCCCGGCGGAAGCAGCCCAATATTCCATGCCGCACTGCGACGCGAGGTGTTTGACCACCGGTGGGCTGTACGCCTCCTGAAAAATGACGATGTCGGGAGCGCAGGCGGTGATGACGGTCGCGAGCGATTGTTCGCGGCCGCCGCCGCCTTTGAGAATGTTGTAGCTCAGAATGCGGAGGCTCACGGGGGCTCACGGCTCTTGCAGGCTGCCGTACAGCGTCAAGTACGGCTGCTCCATGATGTCGCCCCGGAAGAACTGCACCCAGTCGCGCGTACCCTGGATGTTCACCGGGCGCTTCACCATGTTCATCAAGGTCCGCCGCAGCGGCACCAGATTCGGGGCGATGTCGGGGTCGGTCTCGCTCAACGGCTTGGAGTGGGAGCCCGGAATCCAGAACGCGCTGAAGTATCTCAGCACGTCGGCGCCGACCAGCGTGAGATCGAGATCGCTCGTCCCGGGGCCGTCGCCATCGAACGGAGCGCCGTCCAGATACCTTACGCCTGTAACCGAGCTGCCGCGCAGCACTGCCGCATGCGCTTCGGGGACCGCGTCGCGGGTGATCTGGCAGAAGCGATCGAAGAGGCCACGGTCGTTGAAAAAGGCCAGGCGCAGCACGCTCTTCAGTTTGTCGTTGTCAATTGCGGTCGTCATCAGTCCGCTATTGTGCAACCGGCGCGCCAGCTTCTTTGAATTTCCGCATCACGCGGTCTTCAATCCAGTGCGGATCCCACCATTCGGTGGCGTTCACGAACCGGCCGTTCACCAGCATGCTGAAATGAAGGTGATCGCCGCCGGCGAGGCCGGTCTCCCCGGTCAAGCCAATGGTTTGCCCTTTGGGAACCTCCTGCCCTTCCTGCACCTGGAACGACGACATGTGCCCGTAGAGCGATTGGACGCCCATGCCGTGATCGAGAATCACGCAGTTGCCGTAGATGCCAAGGTCGCGCGCGTAAAGCACGCGTCCATCGTTGGCGGCGGAAATGGGGGAGTGGACCACGCGCGCGAGGTCAAACCCAAGATGCACCTGCCGGTCGACTTCCTTGCCGCCGTAGATGTAGGTGCGGAAATCAGCAAACGCCGCTTCAACCTGCGAGCCGGCGAGCGGCAAAAACGCGCCCTTCCACAACATCGTTGGTGCGGTCTTGCCGGCGAGCGCGGCGATCTTGTCGGCGTTCATCCAGCGCAGGTCGTTGTTGATCTTCAGAAATGGCGTCAGGAGATCGCCCGGCGAAGCGGTGACTTTCAGTTCCGGGGACGCTTGGAGGATGGCCGGCACGACGCGGCCTAGAAATGCGTCATCCAGCGAGATGGTGCTGCTCTTGAATTTTTTCGCGAATACTTCGTGCTCGAATGGCGCTCGGGCCTCGTTGCCGGCGTCATCCTTGGCGTAGAGCTCCATCGGCGCACCGATCGGTTGGTTGTAGAGCAGCGCAAAGAAGGCGACTTTCAGCGAAGGATCGGCTGGCACGCCCGCCCCGGAAGCCGCAAACCCCGGATAGGTGTCGTCTCCGACCCGGACGCCGGAGTGGGCATCGGGAGGGGAGACGCGGTAGACGATCATTTCCGAGCCGCCGAGGTTGATATAGTGCTTGGTTGAAACCACCGAGATGCGCGGGGGATCGAACCGCAGTTGCACCGCGGTGGTGGCGCGCGATGTCAGGTGACGCAGCCCGCCAAGCACCGGCCGGGTGGCCGTCACGACGATGGTCCCCGCGCCCGGTTGCAGGTCCGGCTGGTCTTTTTTGCCGATTGCCGTCCCCAGGCGGACCCGATCGGCTCCATCCGGCTGCGGCGGCGCCGCGCGGTTCAGGGCGTAAACCGGGATGGTCTTGCCCGCCTGCTCGATCTGGACCGTCAGCGCGTCGAGCTGGCCGCCGGGCGCGCCCACCACGACCTCGAGCGTGGAGTGTTGGCCCACGAGAGGCCCGGTGTTGATCGAAATGAGCGGGCCGGAGGCTTTACCCGCCATGTAGTAGGCCAGTCCAACGGCCAGCAGCAGTGCCACGACCAGACCGAGCAACCAGCGAAGCATGCCCATGGGTTCATCTTACGATCGCGGCACCGTGACCGCCACCAGGCAACGCGGCGCCGTATCGTTCCCGTCTAAGCCGGTAAGGGTGATCACACCGGCCAGTGTCAATGATGTTCAGTTGGTCGCGCTCTGCCAGGCGGGAGACGTCGACGCGTTCGAGGCGCTGTATCGTCAGCATTCGGCGCGGATCTACAGCCTGGCGTGCAGGATGGCCGGATCTCCGCAGGACGGTGAAGACCTGCTCCAGGAGATCTTTCTGCAAGTGCACAAGAAGCTCGGCAGCTTCAGGGGCGATGCCGCGCTTGGCACCTGGCTCTACCGGCTGGCGATGAACCACTGCCTCGATTTCGTTCGCAGCCGGCAGGCACGGATGAGGCAGGTGACCGACGCCATCGATGAGGATGGGGTTTTTGAGCACGCCGCGCCTCGCGAGACGCCCGTTGCGCGGCTCGACCTGGAGCGCGCGGTCCGGCGGCTTCCCGACGGCTACCGCGCCGCGTTCGTGCTCCACGACGTCGAGGGGCTGGATCACAAACAGGTCGCCGAGATGCTGGGGATCACCGAAGGCACGTCGCGATCGCAGGTGTTCAAGGCGCGAATGAAGCTGCGCCAATTACTCTCATGACCAACTTTTAACTTTTGCCTTTTAACTTTTAACTTTCTACTTTTCACTTTTCACTTTATGTGTCCGACCACCGAAGCTCTCAACGACTACGTCGACGGCTCGCTGGACGCCGCGGTCCAGGCGGAGGTCGACGAGCACCTCAGGACGTGCGCGGACTGTGCGCTGATGGTCGCGGAACTGCAGGACCTTATTGGCGCGGCCCGGTCGCTCCCGCCGGTCCCTCCGCCGGCGTACGTCTGGACCAGGCTCCAGGCGCGGGTCGGCGAGTCCCGACGCGCCACGTTCGAGGAGCGACCGGAAGGCGGAACGAGAAAAGGCTGGACCTGGAAGCCGGTGTGGGCTTTGGCGACGGCGGCGGTCGTGGTGCTGGCATTTCTGACCGGACGCGTCGTTGAACAGCGGGAACAGCGCGAACAGCGGCAGCGGGAACTGCGGCAGACAGCCGCCGAATCGCGACAGGCGGACGCGCAGGGGGTGCAGCGCGCCGAGACGACCGCGTCTGCCAAGGTGCGCGAACGCGTCCTGCTCGTGGCGGTCGGCGATCACCTCGAGCGATCGCAGATGGTGCTGGTCGAGCTGGCAAACGCACAGACGTCCGGCGAGCTGGATATTTCTGCCGAGCGCCAGTCGGCCGATGACCTCCTCGCGTCCAACCGGCTGTATCGGCAGACCGCGGTGCAAATCGGCCAGACGAACGTCGCCGGGCTGCTTGACGACCTGGAGCGCGTGCTCGTGGAGGTGGCCCGCGGACCTTCGCAGGTGTCAATCCAGCAGCTCGCCAATCTTCAGCAGCGTATCGAAGCGCAAGGCCTCCTCTTCAAAGTGAAAATCATCGGCTCGGAAATGCGCGAGCGCGCCAAACCCGTGTCATAGGCTGGAACCATCCATGTTGAGAACATCCTTCGCCACACTGATTCTGTTGACCGTAGTCGCGGCTGGGCCGCTGTGGGCTCAGCCCGGTACCCCAGCCCCTACGCCCCCTCAAACTCCCGCGCCCCCTCAAACTCCCGCGCCGGGTCCGGACGGTCGGACGCCTCCGAGGCCGCCGCGACCGGTCATCGTGAGAGTGACCAGGGCAGACACCAATGAAGATCGCCTGTACCAGAACGCCACGAGGTTGCTCGACAACGGCCACTGGGACGAAGCGATCGATCAATTCAGCAGGGTGATCGCGATAGGCGGTTCACGCGCCGACGGCGCCCTGTATTGGATTGCTTGGGCGAAGCGCAAGCAGGGGAGCGACGCCGAAGCGCTGGAGACGCTGAATCGACTCCGGCAGACCTATCCCAACAGCCGCTGGGTGACCGAGGCTCGCGCGCTCGAGGTGGAAATCCGTCAGGCCGCTGGCCAGCCGGTACGCCCGGAGAACGTGCCCGACGACGAGCTGAAGCTGATGGCGCTCAACAGCCTGGTCAGAGCGGACGAACAGCGCGCGATTCCGATGCTCGTCAATATCGTGAAAGGCACCGGCTCGCCCAAGCTGAAAGAACGCGCGCTCTTCGTGCTGGCGCAGAACGACACCCCTCAGGCCCGCGCCATCGTCACGGAAATCGCCAAGGGCGGCGCCAACCCGGACCTTCAAGCCAAAGCGGTGACCTATCTCGGAGCGTTCGGCGGAGCCGATGCGAAGCAAGCCCTGCTGGAGATTTACAAGGCATCCAGCAACCTCGACGTGAAGCGGAGCATCCTCCGTGCGCTCATGGCTTCGGGCGATCGCGCGCGCCTGCTCGACATCGCCAAGGGGGAACAGAATCCGGACTTGCGCGCCGAGGCGGTGCAACAGCTCGGTGCGATGGGCGCGCAGGAGGAACTGTCGCAGCTCTATCAGGCCGATCTGTCGAGCGAAGTCAAGAAACGGATCATTCAGTCGATGTTTGTCGGCCATAACCAGGACAAACTGATTCAGTTGTTGAAGACCGAGACCGACCCGGACCTTCGCCGCTCGATCGTCCGCAATCTGGGAGTGATGCCGTCGCAGCAGAGCACCGACGCCCTCATCGCCGCGTTCGCGTCCGACAAGGACCAGAGTCTCCGGCGCTCGATCGTCGACGCGCTGTTCGCCCAGAAGAATGGGAAAGCGCTGGTCGAGCTGGCGCGGAAGGAAACCGATCCCCAGATGAGGCGCCTGATTGTCGAACGCCTCTCGATCATGAAATCGCCAGACGCCACCGATTACTTCATGGAGCTGCTCGGCAACAAATGAGAACGCCTCTGAGAACGCCTCCAATCGTGATCGCGTGTGCGCTGGTCGCCTGCCAGGCATTTGCGCAGCAACCCAAGGCCGTCGATGCCCGGCTCGTGGCGCGGACGCCGCAGCCGGATCTGCCCCGTGCGGCGGCCGCCATCGTGAAGGACCAGGTCGAACCGGCATGGCTCGGCTATGTCGTGCCCGCGCTCGAAGGCCGGCAGAGCGGGTCGCGGAACGACAGCTGCGGTGTGGTGAGGCTCGAGCCGGCGCCCGCGGTCATGATCTTGTTCCGGTTGCAGAATCGCGAAGTTCAGAGGATCTGGACGCTGCCCTCGGACTGTCAGATTGACGCCGGCGGCCTCGCGTTATATTGGTTCGATGGCGTCGATTCTTCCCAGAGCGTGGCGCTGCTCAAGACATTCGCCACCGATGAGACCGGCGCCGGCCGGAAGTCGCAACTGGACGCAGCTCTTGCAGCGATCGTGCTGCACAAGGATGCCGCCGCCGTCACGGCGCTCGTCGATCTGGCCAGGAACAGCACGACTCCCCGCGTGCGGAAACAGGCGATGTTCTGGCTGGGACAATCGAAAGATCCGCGCGCGCTGAGCTTCTTCGAGCAAGTTCTGAAATAAGCACGCTATACTCCTGCCTCCCGCAATTGCGCCTTTTGGTGTGCCTCGCTGTTCTGCTGGAGCTCGCGTTCGCTGCGCCGGCGCGTGCGCAGGGCTCTGCCGCTCCGGCCGAGCCGGCGGTCGCAGATAAAGAGGGGAAAGAGCTGCACGCGTTTCACATCACCGGCACGGTCCCTCGCATCGATGGCCGCCTCGACGACGAAGTCTGGCGGCTTGCGCAAAGCGCCGACGATTTCGTCCAGATCGATCCCGACAACATGGCGCCGGCGACCGAGCGCACGACGGTTCAGGTGGCCTACGACGACAGATACCTCTATGTGGCGGTCCACTGTTTCTCCAGAAACCCGGCCGGCGTCACCGCGGGCCTCGGCCGCCGCGACAACTTTCCGCAAAGCGATCGGGTGCAAATCAACATCGACCCGCGGCACGATCATCAGAACGCGTACGTGTTTCAGGCGAACCCGTCTGGCGTCGAGGGTGACTTCACCTTTTTCAACGACAGCCAATCCAGCTACGACTACGACGGCGTCTGGGATCTGAAGACCGAGGTGGGGGCCGATGGCTGGACCGCCGAATTCCGGATCCCGTTTTCCCAGATGCGGTTTGACGTGTCGCCCGGAGCGCCGGCCGTCTGGGGCTTCAACGTTGAGCGTGACACCGCCAGGACTGGCGAGACGGTCCGATGGGTCGGCACGCCGCGTGGAGTGCAGGGATTCGTCTCACGCTTTGGCCACCTCGTCTTCGGCGATCCTCTGACGCCCCCCCGCCGTATCGAGCTTCTGCCGTTCGCGCTAGCCAGCACGCAGCACGATTCATCGGTCGCGACCGGTGGAGACAAGACCGTGCTGAACGGTGGAATCGACATGCGCGTCGGGTTCGGGAGCTCGACGTCGCTGTCCGCGACGATCAATCCCGACTTCGGGCAGGTTGAGGCCGACCCCGCGGTGCTGAACTTATCGGTGTTCGAGACGTTCTTTCCCGAGAAGCGGCCGTTCTTTCTGGAAGACAGCCGCATTTTCGTCTTGCCCTACAGCCAGACGCCCGATTTCTATTCACGCCGCATCGGACAGAGTCCCGGGTTTATCGCGTTGAAGGACAACGAGACGCTCGTGGACAAGCCGGCCCAGACGACGATCCTTGCCGCGGCGAAGCTGACCGGCAAGGCATCCGGCTGGACGTATGGAGGACTGGGAGCGCTCACCTCGCGAGAGTTCGGCGTCGTCGACGTGACGACAACCGCCGCGGATGGCACGACCTCAGTCGTGCGAAACAGCCATCGCCTGCTCGAGCCTGCGACGCTGTACAGCGTCGGGCGCGTGCAGCGCGACCTCCTGCAATCGAGCTCCAACGCGGGGTTCATCGCGACAGGGGTGATCCGCGGCGACGGGCAGCTGGATGCGTTTACGGCCGGCCCCGACTACAACATCCGCTGGAGCAAAAATCGATACAACCTGAACGGCCACATGATCGGGACGCACGCCCCGGTCTCGGGCGTCATGCGTGACGGGTTCGCCGACGTCACGAACTTCAATTTCAACGGCAAATATCTCAGCCTGTTCGGTCACTACGACCATTTCGGGAAGAATTTTCACAACACCGATCTCGGGTTTCTCAGCAGCCGTGTGGACAAGAATGAGGCAAACGCGGGCGGCAGCGTCGGCAGGCCGGATCCGGGCAGATATTTTCGCTCGACGACCGTGTTCTTCAACTACGACCGAGCCTGGAACGCCGACCACCTGACCTTCACGCACGCGGTTGCCGTCGAGTCATTCACCCGCTTCCTGAACTATTGGTCGATCGATTTCGGTGGCGAGCACGACCCGGCGCATTTCGACGACCTGGACACGCGCGGCGGACCGCCGATTGTGAAGCCGGCTAGCGATTTGGCTTACTTCAACCTCAGCACAGATACGCGGAAGAGCTGGAATATCTCCCTTCACCTGGACTCGACAGGCGATCGGGCCGGGGGGTGGCAGCGCAACATCGGTCCGTCGCTGCGGCTGCAGCCCTCCAATCAGCTGCAGGCGTCGCTCGGCGTCAACTACACCTTTGCGCGCGACGCGGCGCAGTGGATCGAGAACGACGATCTCTACGGCGACGGCGCCAAGGAAAATATCTATGGAACGCTTCGGCGCCACGTGGTGAACGTGACCGCCCGGGCCACGTATGCGTTCAGCCCCACCATGACGCTCGAAGCGTATCTCCAGCCGTTTGTGGCCGTCGGGCGCTATTCAGATATCCGGAAGCTGGCGCGGGCGAAATCGTTCGATTTCGAGCCGGTCGTGATCTCCGACAATCCCGATTTCAACACCAAATCTCTGCGCGGCACGGTCGTGATGCGGTGGGAATATGTCCGCGGAAGCACGCTGTTTCTCGTATGGAACACCGCCACGTCGGACAAGACGCGCCCCGGCGAGTTCTCCCCCTGGCGCGACCTTGGCAGCGGCTTCACCGCGCCGGGCACGAATGTGTTCGTCGTGAAGGTCAGCTACTGGTTCACCCCGTGAGGCTCAAATTCTGCAGGTTGGTATTGCTTAGCTAAGCCGTATTAGCTAAGATCCCGCTGTGAAGAAGCCACATTCCATTCATGCGGCCAAGACGCAGTTGTCCCGCCTCATTGAGCGCGCGGAAAGCGGTGAAGAGGTCATCATCGCGCGTGGGTCCACTCCCGTGGCGCGCCTGACGCGCCTCCGGCCCCAACGTTCCGTGCGCCGGTTCGGAGTCATGCGCGGCCGGGCTAAGGTCACGAAGGCGTTCTTCGAGCCCCTGCCGGCCGAAGAGGCTGAACGCTGGGGCTAGCGGTGCGCCTGCTGCTCGATACGCACGCTCTGCTCTGGTGGCTGGATGGTGATCGCCGTCTGCCGGCTAAGGTCCGTCGCGCCATCGCCGATCAGTCGAACACGATTCTGGTCAGCGCGGCGTCGGCCTGGGAAATCACGACAAAAGCCCGGCTCGGCAAGCTGCCTGGCGCGCTCGATGTGGCCGCCGACGTCGCAGGTTGCGTTGCGGGCCAGGGTTTCGCCGAGCTCGACATTTCTATCCTTCACGCACAGAGGGCCGGGGGACTGCCAGGCGCTCATCGCGACCCGTTCGACCGTATGCTTGTCGCCCAGGCACAGCTCGAAGACATCGCTGTGGTCAGCGATGACGAAGCGTTCGACGAGTACAAGGTGCGGCGATTCTGGTGAACCTGCCGTGTAACCAGGGTGAGAAATCTCAGCTTGCCTTGCGCCGTGAGGCTCCATCTGGGCTACGCCGAGCAGCGGTTTCAACAACCTTGCCGGCGAGCTCCTAAACCCGTAGAGTAGCGCAAGCGTCCCGGTACGCATCCGTCCGGGAAACAGTCGTCTCCTTGATGGATCGCCGAAATTAGCCGAGGTAAGCCGATGTCAAGTTCCAGCCTGTCCGTGGCCGAGGCATTCCGCGGAACGCTCGACCTCTTCGACACAGGACTTGATTTGATGCGCCAGAACCTTCGAAGGAATCATCCTGAGGTTAGCGACGAGGAAATCGAACGACTACTACGTGTCTGGCTTCGAGACCGTCCAGGAGCGGAGTCCGGTGACTGCCTTGGCCGACCGGTCACCAGATTGGCGTGACGTCTCTCGAAGCAGCCCTGCGCCAGATCCACGGCGACCTGACTGAAATCCGCCTCTCGTTCGCCTTGGTTGGCGGTTTGGCCGTTTCCGCGCGGACCGAACCGCGGTTCACCCGAGACGCTGACCTGGCGGTCGCGGTGGCGACCGACGCCGAAGCGGAGGCGTTGATCCACGAGCTTCGCGCACGAGACTACCGCATCGAGGCAATTGTCGAGCAAGAAGCCGTTGGCCGGCTGGCGACGGCGAGACTCACGCCTTCGACGGCGCTCCGAACGCCGGTCATCGACCTATTGTTTGCTTCGTCGGGAATCGAGGCCGAGGTGGTGGCTGAGGCTGAATCGATTGAGCTCCTGCCGACTCTCACGATGGGTGTTGCCCGGACGGGTCATCTGATTGCTCTCAAGGTTCTCTCGCGCGATGACATCCGTCGTCCACAGGATCTAGTGGATCTTCGAGCCCTCCTGCGCGTCGCATCACGCGACGAACTGCAGCGGGCACGAGACGCGCTCGCGCTCATCTTGGATCGCGGATATCACCGAGGCCGCGATCTCGTCTCGGAGATCGACTCGATAAGTGATCTGGGCTAGAAGCATTGACGAACATGCGAGCCCGCGGTAGCGAGGTTCTGAACCCGCTGCCACCCTATTTCGCGAACGTCCTGAGATCGATGGAGTTCCCCATGGCCTGATAGCCGGCCCGGTTGGGGTGCAGCAGATCGCCCGGTCCGCCGACGCTGCTGTTCGGCTGAAACTCGGCTTTCAGGCTGCCGGTGCCCGGATCGAGCGTCGCGGCTTCGAAGTCCGCCACCGCGTCGAACAGTCCGCTCGTTCGAACGAAGTTGTTCACAGCCCTGCGGCGATCGGCAGCCTCGGGCGTGCCGCCGGGGCCGTTCGATTTGAACGCCGGGGTGACGGTGGCGCCCACGATTTTGATGTGGCCCCTCGCGCGAACACGCGACACGATCTCGCGAATGCCGGCGATGATCGCCTCCGCCGTCGATCCGGAGCTGATGTCGTTGACACCCTCGAGGAACACCACGCCGGTCAACCCCGACAACCCGAGCACATCCCGATCGAATCGCTGAAGAGCGGCTGGCCCTCCGGAGAAAGGCTGCGCAGGCGTGTAAATGGCGGGCGTGAGGATCCGGTTGCCGCCGATGCCGGCATTGACCACCGACACGCGGCTGCCGTGCGCGGCGTGCAGGCGGCGCGAGAGCACGTCCGGCCACCGGTCGTCGCCGTTGATCGTCGACGCAGTGCCGTCAGTGATGGAGTCCCCGAAGGCGCAGATCACCTGCGTGCCGGCAGAGGCCCTCACGTCGACCGCGTCCATGAAATACCAGGACGTCGTGGTGAAGGGGAACGACGCGTCGGTCTCCTCCATGCCGTGTGCGCCCGAGCCAGGCGGCGTGATGTAGGACGTCTGCAGCGCTTTGGCGTGCCACGTCATCGGACCGCTTTCCCCGACGACATGAAAGCTGACGGCGAGCTTCCGGCCGGCGAAGACCTCCGATCCCGGTCTCTGGCCGTCGCCGCCTGGCCCGCCATCAGGCTCGGTGACCGGATCGCTGAAGATGAACTCGCCCGGCGGAATCGTGACGCTCGGTTTGCCGCTGAACCTGACAGGACGATTGCTCCCCGCAACCAGATTGCCCGCCGTTGCCTGAACGCCGATGTAGATCTCGTCGAACGTGACCGGCTGAGTCCCGTACAGGTTCGTGAGCCGGATGCGCCAGCGATCGCCCCACAAATCCGGCCGCACGATCAGCCGGAACGTCTGGTTGCTTGCCCCGGCAGCCGGCGCAGGAAACGCGAATTTCAGCTCCGGCTGTGCCACCGCGTTCCCGACCGGGTAGGGTCCATGCGCAGACGCCGCCCACGAGGCGACCCATTTCTCGGCGGGCGTCCGCGGCGATTGGGCGGACGCCTCGCCGCAGAGGATGCACAGAAAGAGGAGGCACAGGAAGCAGAGGAACGTGGAAAAGAGCTTCACGGCAGCGAGACCGTGCGGTTAATCCAAAGGATGTTATCCCAGCTTAGCGGCTTCTCGGTGCCGTCGAACAATTTCGCCCAGCTGCCGCCCGATCCCTTGAACGTGAATTCCTTCACGCGGTCGGGAGGATTCGTCGTGGTGTTCCGCAGGATGTCGAGCACCTGTTCCTGCCGCGAAATCTGGAAGAACGTTGGATTTTTCGCCGAGTAATACCGGGTCTCGTTGGGGTTGCCCTTGCTGCCGATGCCCTTTTCGTACTTGAGGTGCAGCTCCAGATGCTCGCCGCTCGCAGCGGTGAAGTTCCAGTCCTGGGTGTCGATTGTTGGCCCCATGCCGGTCGCGGCGCTCGTGGTGGTGCGCTGCATGGTGTGCGAGGCGGCCAGCAGGTAGTTGCCGAACGGCCCCGGCGCGTCGGCCGGCTCGTCGGTCAAGCCGCCGATAATCAGCTGGGCGTTGGCGCCCGCCGGGTCTTTCACTGGTGCAGCCAGCCAGATGACGCGGCTGGATCCTTTTCCAGCCGGCTTGCCATCTGGACCGTTGATGGTGACGCGGTCGATGAAGATTGCGCGCAGGTTGCAATCCTTCGCCGCCCCCTGAGGGGCCACGCTCGACGTCCAGCCCGGCGGAAGATAGGCCGCCAGAGGAGCATCGGCCACCTTCAGGTCGAGCTGAAAGCGCGTTTCATTGCTGTACTCGATCATTTTTCCGGTGGCCGCCCCGGGCGCGGCCGGGGTCTGGGCGGCGACAAGCCCGGCAATGCCGGAGCCCAGCAACCCGATCGCCGCCAAACATCCGAGCGTTCGATCCCATGCCTTTCGATCCCATGCCATATGTGCCTCTTTTCTGCCGAATCCGAATAATGCTATCTGGCGGCCGCGAACAGCGCGAGACAGGACCAACCGACCAGCAGCGCGATCCCGCCCAGTGGCGTGACGGCGCCGAGCATCCCCTTGCCCGTCAGCGCCAGCGCGTAGAGACTCCCGGAAAAAATCAGTATACCGGCGAAGAAAAACCAGCCGGCCGTGACCAAGAGGCGAGCGTCTCCGAGGTGGCCGATCGCCGCGCTGACAATCAGAAGCGCGAGCACGTGGTACATCTGGTAGCGCACGGCGGTTTCAAAAACGGTGAGCATCTCCGGGGTGAGACGGCCCCGCAAGCCGTGCGCGCCGAACGCGCCGAGCGCCACGCCGAGAAACCCGAGGATGGCGCCGAGCAACAGGAAAGTCCGATCCATAGGCGTCATCATACGCCACGGATCGGACTCTCGGGTACCTGCTGGAGCTCGTGCCCGGCTAGGCCGTCTTGTCTGGAGGGGCGAAGGTCACAATCGTCGTGGTTCCGTCCGCCGCCTCGATCTGCATCGCATCGGTGCGGTCGTCGTTTTCTTCGACGCGAACCCGGGCCGGGTTCGTAATGGTATGGGTCAGGTGATCGTCCGGCGATCGCTCGACGAAGATGAAGATCGAGATCGAGCCCCCATTGTTGGGTGGTTCGGCGCTGATGCCCTCCAGCGGCAGCTCGCGCACTTCCGGTTGCGCCCCGATTTCAGCCCCGAGCACCTCGAGCGACACGAGCCACCCGCGGCGTTCCTCTCCGAATGCGGTGACCGCCATCGGCCACTGTTCGCGCGGGATCTCATAGGTTTGCATCCTAGCTCCCTCCTCTCATGCGATAGCGAAGCTTGTCGATATTGAAGCGTCGAATCTTCGACTCGAGCGTCGACGCGGGCACGCCTAACTTGGCGGCTGCTCCGCCAGGGCCGGCAACCCGTCCTTCGGTTCGTTCGAGCGCCTGCTCGATCAACCGCTGCTCGTCGCCGCGCAACGCCACGTCAAGGTTCGACGTCACCCTCAGTGCCGGCTGCTCGACGATGAGGCCGGCGGGAATGGTGAGCGCCGCGTGGTCGCACAGGATGGCGCTGTGCTCGATGACGTTTTGCAGCTGTCGAATGTTGCCGGGCCAGCTGAACGTCATGAGGCGATCCGTCGAGGCAGCATCGATGCCGCTGAAATGCCGGCCGAGACGCGACGCGAGGCGGTGGAGGAAAAATTCGGCCAGGGCGGGAATATCCTCGCGGCGCTCGCGCAGCGGCGGCACGTGAATGGGAAACACGCTGAGGCGATAAAATAGATCCGCGCGAAACTTGCCGGCCTCGACCGCGTGCTCGAGGCTCTGATTGGTGGCCGCGATCAATCGCACATCGACCCGCTTGGTCTGCGACGCGCCCAGGCGCTCAAATTCGCCCTCCTGTACCGCTCGCAGGAGCGACACCTGCATGTCGGACGAGAGCTCGCCCACTTCGTCGAGAAACAAGGTGGCGCGATCGGCCAGCTCGAAGCGCCCGATTCGGCGCTGCGCGGCGCCAGTAAATGCGCCGGCCTCGTGGCCGAACAGCTCAGAGGCGACCAGTGATTCTGGAATCGCGGCCAGGTTTACCGCCACCATGGGATGGTTTGCGCGGCGCGAGAGGCGGTGGAGGGTCCGCGCCATCAGCTCTTTGCCCGTGCCCGTCTCACCGGTGAGCAGCACTGTGGTGTCGAGGGGAGCGACGCGCTCGAGTCGATCGAGCGCATCACGGAGCGCGGCCGAGGTGCCGATGGGCAGTTCGTCCGCGTGCAGTCTCTCGGGCTGTGGAATGAACGTCGGAATACTGTTCAAGGGGGCTGTCCTGGTCATCATGGGTTCCTCCATCATTCCTCATCGCTCGATTTCAGAGCCGACCGAAGACCGTCGAGGAGCTCCTCCTCGCTGAACGGCTTGGCTAGAAAGCACACGGCCCCTGCCTTCAAGGCCTTGGCACGTACGGTTTCGTCCGGATACCCCGTGACGAAGACGATGGGAATGTCACAGCCCATGGCTGCGAGGTGGTCCTGCAGCGACAGCCCGCCCATCCCGGGCATCTGCACGTCGAGTACCAAGCACGACGCTGTTTCGATGGCGCCGGATTTTAGAAACTCTTCCGCCGACGCAAATGCCATAACCGGGAATCCCATGGACCTGAACAGATTGGTCGCCGCCCCTCTCACCGATGCGTCGTCGTCTACGATTGCGATGCGATGTTCGAGAAACATTGCGTTCCTTTCACTGATCACAGAGTAGGCTCGGCGCACATCACTCACAATTGTCTTTAGGGACGATCTACTAGAACGAAGGGCAGCGTCTCTCATACGTAGGTATAAAGAACACTCAAGATCGCGGAGAAACGCCAAGGCGGCCCGCCATTCTGACCAATTCTGCGACAGAGCCTGCACGCATTTTGTGCATCACGTGACCGCGATGCACCTTCACAGTGATCTCACTCGTACCGAGTTCGCCTGCGATCTGTTTGTTCAACCGGCCCGACACCACCCACGACATCACTTCTTGTTCGCGGCTGGTCAGCGATGCATAGCGTGCGCGCAGGTCTTCTGTGTCGTGTTCGGTTTCACGGCGCTTTCGGTCGCGTTCGATGGCTTGTTGCACAGCGTCGAGCAGATCCTGATCCCGAAAAGGCTTGATCAGAAAATCCACCGCGCCCGCCTTCATGGCGCGCACCGACATCGGAATGTCGCCATGGCCCGTCATGAAGATGATGGGAATGTGAAAGCCGGCTTCGCCGAGTTGACGTTGGCAGTCGAGGCCGCTGAGCCCCGGCATCCGAATGTCGAGGATTGCGCATGCGGACACGTCGGGCTTCGGCGTATTCAACAACTCCTGGGCCGAGGCAAACAGCTGCGCGTTCAATCCCACGGAGCGAAGAAGGCTTCCCAACGCCTCGCGCAATGAAGCATCATCGTCAACGACGAATACGGTTTCCCGTTGAGCCGCCGAGAGTGCCTTCACGTGATCGACGCGGAGGCTGCCATTGGCAGCACGACATGAAATGTTGCCCCGGCTCCCGGAGTGGTCGATGCCCAGAGACGACCGCCGTGACGCTCGATGATCGATCGGGAGACTGACAGGCCCATTCCCATGCCGCGCGCCTTTGTGGTGAAGAAGGGCTCGAACAACCGGTCGAGCATGGTCGGTTCCACACCAACGCCGGAATCACGCACGGTCAGCACCACTTCGCCCGTGTTCAGAGCCTCTGACGCGAACGTGAGGCGCCGCGATCGATCTGCGACTGCGCTCATGGCTTCGATCCCGTTCGTGACGAGATTGAGAATCACCTGCTGCAGCTGTACGCGATCGCCGATCACGCTCGGAAGGTCTCTGCCCAGCTCCAGGGTCGTGGCAACCTCGTGGCTGGCCAGTGAATCCTGCACGAGCGTCAGGACTTCGTGAAGGACATCGTTGACGTCCAGCGGCGCCGCTTCGGGGGCGCTCTTCTTCACGAGCGCCCGAATCCGCTTGAGCACCTCGGCCGCGCGGTCGCCGTCGCGAACGATCCGGGTGAGGCTTTGCCGGGCTTCCTCGAGGTTCGGCGGCTCGGCGGCCAGCCACCGCAGGCAGGCATTGGCATTGGTGATAACCGCCGTCAAAGGCTGATTCACCTCGTGCGCGATCGAGGCCGCCAGCTCTCCCATCGTCGTAACGCGGACGACGTGTGCGAGCTCCCCCTGCATTTTCGATAAGGCCTGCTCGACCTGCTGTCGCTCGTAGTCCGCCGCGTGCCGTCTCACTATTTCTGCCAGCAGCTCGTCGTTGACCCTGGCCAATTCGGCTGTGCGCTGTTGGACTCTGACTTCGAGCTCGTCGCGCGCTTCCTGCAGCGCGGCTTCAGCGCGGCGACGCTCGGCAATTTCCCTTTCGAGATTTTCGTTGGCGGTGCGCAAGTGGGACGGGCTCGGCAGCGCGAGCGCCTGAGGCAGCAGCTTGACCAGCAAGACAGCGGTCAGCACTGACGCCGCGGCCGTGACGGCCTTGATGACGCCCGCAAGACGGTACGTGCCGTGCCACAGCGTCCAGATCTCCATCACGTGAGTCGTGCCGCAGCCGAAGATGAACAGCCCGAATAACAGGAACATCCAGTGAAACGCCAGGTCTTTGCGCTGGCGAACGAAATACACCAGGGCGACGGGTATCACGTAATACGAAAGGGCGATGATGCCGTCGGAGAGGGCGTGCAGCCACATGATTTGTGGCGTCCAGAAGTAGCACATGCCGTGAGGCATGAAGTCGGACGCGAAGAGGTTCCTGAAAAATTCGATCATGACGGCTGCTCCTTGCAAGTCGGCGATAAGAGAATCACAAGCGCCAGTTGAATCTAAGGAGCGAGGGATGAGCAATCAGGGAAAGGTGACGAACCAGTAAGAGCGTTTCCCTGTTTGGCTGGGTGGCGAAGGCGGAGTTGTTTCGACCATTGCCGGCCAGGGGCAAGGGTATCACCCGGGGTGATGGGCCGAGCAATCATTCCCCCCTGGAGCATCGCGCGCGACGATATGTATTGAATCGAACAGATCGTTGGACGGTTATGCGCGCCGGACCCCAAACGCCCGGCGCGCTGCCACACTTCAGCCTATCGCTTCGTTTGCTGCTGATTCTCCACGACCAGGTGATTCTCCACGCCAAATGATCCCGGCACTTCGCGCGCCCTCATTTCGGCCACACTCTTGTCCGAATCGTTGTCGACGACGCCGAAGAGCATGATGTGCCCGTTCTTCACAATGATGTGAATCGGGAAATCGCCCGCCGGTTCCATGCCCGGAAACTTCGTGCCCCCCAGCCCGCCGAATGGTCCGCTGTAGGCATGGCGATGGCCCCACAACATCCCGCCGCCAGGCGCATACCGAGACAGGAACGGATCGCCGTAAATCTTGTAATAGGCCTTCCAGCGAATGTCGTCGTCCATCGGGTTCGCCGGCAGGTCTTCGATGCGGTCTTGCACCATCTCGACGCCGGCGACACGTTTCACGGCCCGCTCGGCGTCGGACTTGAGGCCGGGATGATAGTCGTAGCCGGCCAGCGTCACGGTTCCCTGGTTATAGCTGAACGCGATGAAGTCGAAGACGCCGTAGTAGGGCAGCTGCAATAGCTCTTTTCGAATTTGTTCGACCGGTAATTTTCCCTGAATCTGTGCAACCGCGGCTCCGCAGATACTCAACGACACCGCCAACACCCCGACGACCGCACGAATGTGCTTTCGCATATTCCATCCTTTCCACGCGGCTCGCCCGCGGCATGCGGGGTTGGCGCGTGTCTTCACCCGTTCGGAATCGCAACTCGTGTGCCACATGAGAAGCATGAATTACGGACCACGACCGCCCAGGAACTGTCGTTACTTCCCGAAAAATCGCGGCTTCGTGAGCGCTCGTGAACTTCCCGTGTGTGCCGGCTCGCGAATCGAGCCAAACGGTCTTGTCGTGCTTGGCAGGTGCCTTGCGATGGTGCCGCACGAGGACGACATGCCTGGAAAAGTCATCGGAATTGATTTGGGAACAACCAACTCCGTCGTGGCGGTCATTGAAGGCGGCCAGCCCACGGTGATCGTGAACCAGGAAGGTAGCCGGACGACGCCGTCCGTCGTGGCGTTCACAAAGGATGGCGAGCGCCTCGTCGGGCAGATTGCCAAGCGCCAGGCGATCACCAACCCCGAAAACACGATCTTTTCCATTAAGCGATTCATGGGGCGCAAGTACGAAGAGGTCATCGAAGAAACGAAGAAGGTTCCGTACAAGGTCGTCAAGGCTTCGAACGGTGACGCGTGGGTCGACGTGCGGGGAAAGCAGTACGCGCCGCCGGAAATCTCCGCGCTCATCTTGAGAAAGTTGAAAGAGGCGGCCGAGGCGTACCTCGGCGAGAAGGTGACCGATGCCGTGATCACCGTGCCGGCCTATTTCAACGATGCGCAGCGCCAGGCGACGAAGGATGCCGGCAAGATTGCCGACCTGAACGTGCGGCGCATCATCAATGAGCCCACCGCGGCGGCGCTCGCCTACGGCCTCGACAAGAAAAAGGACGAAACGATTGCCGTGTACGACTTCGGCGGCGGCACGTTCGACATCTCCGTCCTCGAAGTCGGTGAAGGCATCGTTGAGGTGAAGGCCACCAACGGCGACACCCATCTGGGCGGCGACGACATCGACCAGCGCGTCATTGAGTGGATTGCGGGCGAGTTCAAGAAGAGCGACGGCATCGATCTCGCCAGAGACCGTATGGCGCTTCAGCGCCTCAAAGAGGCCGCGGAGAAGGCCAAGATCGAGCTGTCGACAGTCCCCGAAACCGAAATCAATCTTCCGTTCATCACGGCCGACCAGACGGGGCCAAAACATCTGGCATTGAAGCTGACGCGCGCCAAACTCGAGCAGCTCGTCGACGACCTCTTGAAACGGACGACGGGGCCCGTGAAGCAGGCGCTGGCGGACGCCGGCATCGACGCGAAGAAAATCGATGAGGTCGTGCTGGTCGGCGGCATGACGCGCATGCCGAAGATTCAACAGATCGTCCGCGACATGTTCGGCAGAGAGCCGCACAAGGGTGTCAATCCCGACGAGGTCGTAGCGGTGGGGGCGGCGGTCCAGGGCGGCGTGCTCGCCGGCGACGTGAAGGACGTCCTGTTGCTCGACGTCACGCCTCTCTCGCTCGGCATCGAGACGCTCGGCGGCGTGATGACCGTGCTGATCCCGAGAAACACGACGATCCCAGCGAGAAAGAGCGAGGTGTTTTCCACAGCGGTCGACAGCCAGACGAGCGTCGAGGTGCATGTTCTGCAAGGAGAACGCCCGCTGGCGCGCGACAATCGCACCCTCGGGCGATTTCATCTGATGGGGCTGCCGCCCGCGCCGCGCGGTGTCCCCCAAATCGAGGTGTCGTTCGACATCGACTCCAACGGCATCGTGAGCGTGTCCGCGAAGGATCTTGCGACGGGCAAAGAGCAGAAGATTCAGATCACATCTTCGAGCGGGCTCAGCAAGCAGGAAGTCGACCGGTTGGTGAAGGAGGCGCAGGCGCACGCCGCCGACGATCAGAAACGCCGCGAGCTGATCGAGGCGCGCAACGAAGCCGACGCGCTGGCCTACTCGGTCGAGAAGACGCTGGCTGAGCACCAGCAGCGCATCGCCGCGGCAGACCGGTCGAAGATCGAGGCGGCGATTGCCGAGGTGCGAAACGCCGCCAAGGCCGAGGACATCGAAGCCATCAAGCGGAGCATCAGCGACCTCCAACACGCGGCGCACGCGTTGGCCGAGGTCCTTTACCAGTCGCACGAGCGACAGTCCGGCGGCCCGGCAACCCCCGAGGCGGATTCCTCGAGCGTCGCGGAAGGGGAGGTCGTTGATGCCGAAACCGTGGAAAGCAAATAGGCAGAGAGAGCACCCGGTGACAGGGTGAAGGAGGAACGATGGCGATTGGAACCGCGACAGAAACGAGAACAGACGCACAGATTCAACAGGACGTCCTGGCAGAGCTCAAGTGGGAACCGCGTGTGTTGCCCAACGAGATTGGCGTGTCGGTGAAAGATGGCGTGGTGACGCTGATGGGCTCGGTGGATTCCTACATCAAGCGCTGGGCTGCCGAAGATGCCGCCCATCGGGTCCGCGGAGTGAAAGCAGTGGCCAACGACATCGAAGTGCGGCTGTCGCAGGGCGACGAGCGCACCGACACGGATATCGCGTCGGCGGCCGCGAAAGCCTTGGAGTGGGATGCCTTGATCCCGCCCGAAAAAGTCGAGGTCACCGTGTCCAAGGGTTGGGTCACGCTGAAAGGCAGCGTGGAATGGCAGTATCAGCGCGATGAGGCCGAGCGCGTCGTCCGGCGTCTCACCGGTGTGAAAGGCGTGACCAATCTGATCGCCATCACAGCCACGCCTGCTCCGGCCGAGATCAAGAAGAAAATCGAAGACGCGCTCACGCGCACGGCGCAAAACGATGCGCAGAAGATCACCGTGGAAGTGCAGGGAAGCAAAGTGATCTTGCGGGGCACCGTGCGGTCGTGGGTCGAACGGGAAGAGGCGGCGCGCCAGGCCTGGGCGGCTCCGGGGGTGGCGTCTGTCGACAATCGGATCACGATTTCGTACTAGCGATGGACTCAGGGCTTGGGGCTCAAGGCTGCGGTCACGCCCTGAGCCCTGGGCCCTGAGCCTTTCTTTCAAGAGGGAGTGTCCACTATGGACGTGTCACGGTTTCTGCTGATCCGGGGTGCAATCGCGCTCGTGGCCGGCATCGTTGCGTTTGTGTGGCCGGGCATCACCATCGCGGTGCTGGTGGGGATTTTTGCGGCCTACGCGGTGATCGACGGCCTCACGAATCTCTTTCTCGCCTTCTCCGGCCCGGGCAGCGCCTGGATGCACGTGCTCCAGGGCATCGTGGGCCTGACGGCCGGGGTGATGACGTTTTTCTGGCCCGGGATCACGGCGCTCGTATTGATCATTTTCATCGGCGCGCGTGCCATCGTCGTGGGTG
The DNA here is from genome assembly GCA_035937795.1 of Vicinamibacterales bacterium. Classification (GTDB taxonomy): domain Bacteria; phylum Acidobacteriota; class Vicinamibacteria; order Vicinamibacterales; family JAMQPK01; genus JAMQPK01. The sequence continues at coordinate 69,249 of DASZHO010000129.1, forward strand.
CGCTGGAAATTGCTGCAGCCATTCGGCTTCGCCGCGTCATTCACGGCGAGTGGTTGCTGGCCTTCAGCGGGTTGGTGTCGATTCTGTTCGGCGTGCTGGTGGTCGCGTTTCCGGCGGCGGGGGCAGTGGGCATTTCGTGGATGCTCGGCGCCTACGCCATCTTCATCGGTCTGCTGTTGATTGGCCTCGGCTTCAAGCTTCACACGGCCGTGCCGGCCTCGGTGCCCGCGTAACGTTTTTTGAGAAAGTGAGCGTTGATGATGTTGATGATGTCGACCAGGAGAATCTGCTCTCTCGTGTGCGCCGTCGCCGTGCTGATCCTCATCGCGGCGCAGGCGACCGCCCAGCTCCCAGACAGACGCACGTTCTTTGCATTCAGCGCACCGGTCGAGGTGCCGGGCGTGGCGCTTCCGCCCGGGAGATATCTGTTCCGGTTCGCCGACCCTGACTCCGGCGGCAAAGTCGTGCAGGTGCTCAGCGAGGATGGGAAGAAAGTCTACGCGATGTTCTTCTCCATTGCAGCCTACCGGCCGTCGCCTCCGGACAATCCCGAAGTCCGCTTCCTTGAGACCCCCGGGAACGCGCCGCCCGCGATTAAGACCTGGTGGTATCCCGGCGAGTCGATCGGCCGCGAATTCATCTATCCCAAAACGCAGGCGCTTCGGCTCGCCAAGGCGTCCAGCGAACCGGTGCTCACGACCCACCAGGCATCGACGACCGCCGACCAGACCAACACCACCAATCTGAGTCGCGTCTCTGCGAACGGGCAGGAGACGCAGGTAAGCGCCGGAAGCAAAGCCGTCGCAAATGCGCCGAAAGGTGCAGCGAACCGGGGAGAGGCAGCACCTTCCTCGCTTTCGATCTCACCGAACGCGGCGAAATAGCTGGAGGGCGACATGTCGATCGGAGAGTGGCTGAGAGGCGGCGTGCACCTGCTCGAGCACGCCGCCGCCGGGTTTGTCGGCTTCGCGCTGGCGGTCTTTGGAATGGCGCTCATCTTTACGGCCGTCTTTTCCGTGTTCGGCATCGTGCTGCTCTGTGTGGGCGTGGCTGTCATTGTTGGCGCGATCTGGGCGCACCAGTTGGCAGGCCCGTAGTCCTGAACCTCCTCGCCAACCGCGCCGCCGCCAGCCAGCCTCCTTGCCGCGGCCGCCGGCCCAATTCTCCCGTGGCGCTCCAGACGGGACCAGCGTTAACATGTCCCAAAACCCGACGCTCAATACTCACAGCTCGAAAGGGGCATGCCCATGGGTCGAGGCTATCTGATGATCCTGACTGCGGTCGTACTCGCCGCCGCAGCGCCCGGTTTGTTCGCCCAGGCGCCAGGGGGTCCCGTCATCGGACCGCCGCCGGCGAATGGCCCGCGGCTCTATTCAGAAAACTGTCTGCAGTGCCACGGCCCCGAGGGCGATGCCGTTGCCGACGTCGATCTCGGCCATGGCCGCTTCCGCCGCGCGAAGACCGACGCCGAGGTGGAGCGCATCATCCTTCACGGCATCGACAACAGCAGCATGCCGCCGCACAACTTCACCGAGGCGGAGGCGATGGCGGTGGTCACCTATCTGCGCTCGATGGCCGATCGCAACGCGTCGTCCAAAGGCAACGCCTCTCACGGTGAGGCGATCTTCATGGGCGCCGGCAACTGCACGACCTGCCATCGCGTGAACGGCAAAGGCAGCCGCGTGGGCCCGGATCTGAGCGAGATTGGACGCCTCCGCCACTCCAACGAAATCGAGCAGTCGATCGTCGATCCAGATGCGGCGATTGCGCCGAGCAATCGATTCGTGAAATTGGTGACCAGGGACGGCAACACGATTACCGGCCGGCTGTTGAACCACGACACGTTTTCCGTCCAGCTCATCGATATGAAAGAGCAGCTCGTGTCGATGCCGACCGCGAACCTGCGCGAGTTCACCTTTATCGACAAATCGCCGATGCCTTCGTACAAAGACAAACTCAACACGCAGGATCTGACAGACCTGGTCAGCTACCTGGTTTCTCTGAAAGGCGGCGCGCAATGACGTCATCTCCCACCGTCCGGCGGACGTTGTTCCTCGTTCTGCTCGTCGTCGCCTCGCTGCATACGCTGCGGGCCCAGGTGACCTTCGACCGCATCCTTCGGGCGAAACAGGAGCCGCAGAACTGGCTCACCTACTCGGGCGGCACCTACAGCCAGCGGCACAGCGAGCTTACGCAGATCACGCCCGAGAACGTCAAGAACCTCGAGTTGTCGTGGATGTACCAGCTGCAATCGCGCGAGCCGACAAACACCCGCTTCGAAGCGACGCCGCTGGTGGTCGATGGCGTCATGTATTTCGTGCAGCCGCCCAACGACGTGATCGCCGTCGATGCCGTGACCGGACGGCAGTTCTGGATGTACTCGTATAACCCCTCGCCTCAATCGCGCCCGTGTTGCGGCCGCGTGAACCGCGGCCTCGCGATCCTCGGCGATCGTCTGTTCATGGGCACGATCGATGGGCACCTGCTCGCCCTCGATGCCAAGACCGGCAGGCCGTTGTGGAACGTCGAGGTGGTAAAGCCCGAACAGGGTTACGCGTTCGCGACGGCGCCCTTGATTGTGAAAGACAAGGTCGTGATCGGGCCTGCGGGCGGTGAATTCGGGATCCGCGGCTTCATGGCCGCCTTCGACGCCGCAACCGGGAAGGAAGCATGGCGCTTCCACACCATTCCCGGGCCCGGCGAGCCGGGATTTGAAAGTTGGACGGGCGATGCGTGGAAGACCGGTGGAGGGTCTGTCTGGGTGACCGGATCCTACGACCCCGACTTGAACCTGACGTACTGGGGCATCGGAAATCCCGGACCGGACTGGAACGGCGATAACCGCGAGGGCGCCAATCTCTACAGCTGCAGCCTCGTCGCGCTCGACGGAGACACCGGCAAGCTGAAGTGGTTTTTCCAGTTTTCGCCGCACGACGAGTTCGATTACGACTCGGTGCAGGTTCCCGTGCTGGCCGACGGCACCTGGCAGGGCCAGCCGCGCAAGCT
>DASZHO010000130.1:0-30365 GCA_035937795.1 Vicinamibacterales bacterium
CTCCCCGACGAGCTCTTCATTGGCGAACGGCCCGTACACTTCGGCGGTGTCGAAGAACGTGACGCCACCGTCGACGGCCGCCCGGATAATCGCGATGCCTTCTTCTCGACTCGTGGCCGGCCCATACCCGAAGCTGATGCCCATGCAGCCGAAGCCGAGCGCCGAGACTTCCAGTCCACCCTTACCCAATATGCGCTTCTCCATCGCTCTGTTCTCCTTTAGCGTGCCGGCGTCAACGTGACGTTGAGCGCTCCGACATTCTCCTCCAACCAGTCCAGCGAGGACCAGGTCACGGCCACTCACGCCGCATGGATGGCAGCGGGCCGCCCACCGACAAATGTGTCTGGCGATGGTGTTGAACGACACAAATGTCCGGTGAGAGCTGTCGCTGACTCGAGACCGCCGCTTCGAGTCCCTCAGCTACTCTCAGCCGACGATCTCATGCTCGCGAATAACGCCGAAAATGTCTGACATCGGCCGTCGATGCACAAGAATGTCGGCTGCCAGCACCTCACACAATTGACGCGGATCGCCGACAAGAGCGGCGATTCTCACAGGAAATGGGCCAATTCCTGTCGAAGACCCCCGGCGTTACCAGTTGGCCTTCGTCTTGAAGGCGTACCGGCTGGCGAGCCACATGTTTCGACGTTTTGAAAAATTCTGCGCGGTCTGGCTGGTTGCACAGATCCTGTTGCCGTTCACGGCACCGTTTCCGACGTGCGACCTGTCTGATCTCCTGAGCGGCACCCACCACGATGGCGGCGCGCCGCTCGCGCCTTCGAATCAACGGGTCGAAGGCGACTACGCGTTCGCTCCACCGCTCGCCACAACGGCCGGGCGTCTGAGGCTCGTGGTGCTCGCCACTCTCGAGGTGTCCAGCGTCGAGATCAGTCGACTTCCCGCGCGCGGCCGGCCGTTCGCAGCTGCCTTCGGCGGGCGGCAGCAGTCTCTGCAGTTTCAGGCTACCGTCCTCCGCCTCTAACACCACCAGCGACAGATCGTTCGTTCCGGCAATCCCGGTGTGTGTGTCGTTGTGTCCTTGCGGGCCCGACGATTCTCCACCAGGTGCCGGCGTCAGTTTCGCCCGCGGACAGCGGTAGTCCGCGCGCCGGCTACAGGCAAATAACCAGACAGATAACGAGAGGGATCACACATGGAGGGGCTACACATGCATCTGAACAGGCTCTGCACTCGATTCGGCAATAGTCGATTCATCAACAACTTCCGCGATCCCGACATGCGTGCCAAGGTGCTCGCGCTGGCAGGGGGCAAAGCCATCGGGCTGACGCTGCTCTTGACGGCGATGAGGATATTTGTCGCGCCGGCGATTTTCGCGCAAGCTGCGACGCCGGCTCCGACACCCGAAATCAACGCCATCAATACCGCATGGACACTGATTGCGGCCTTCCTCGTGTTCTGCATGCAGGTCGGCTTCGTCATGCTCGAGGCAGGATTCGCTCGATCGCGTGAATCGATCAACATCCTCGTCGAGGGCATCGTCGATACCTGCATCTGCGGCATCACGTTCTGGGCGTGGGGTTTTGCCTTCATGTTCGAGGATGGCAACGGATTCATCGGGAAGCATGGCTTCTTCCTGAAGGGGCTCGCGGATACGTACGGGACGACAGGCGTGCCGCTTCTCGCGTTCTGGGTCTTTCAGTTCGCCTTTGCCGACACCTGCTCGACGATCACGTCCGGCGCCATGGTCGGCCGTTGCGGGTTCATCGGCGACATCCTTTACAGCATCGGTGTGACTGGTTTCATCTATCCCATCATTGGCCACTGGGCCTGGGGGCCCGATGGCTGGGCCGCGACGATGGCGACACCCTTCCACGATTTTGCAGGCTCAACTGTCGTGCACAGCATCGGCGGGGCCATTTCGCTCGCAGGTGCCGTCGTGCTCGGTCCGCGGCTCGGCCGTGTGTTCCGGCGTGACGGTGGCGGGCCGATGTTGCCGCACAACATCATCCTCGGCGCGGTCGGCGGGTTGATTCTCTGGTTCGGCTGGTACGGGTTCAATCCAGGGAGCACGCTCTCGGCGCTCGATGCGCAGGGCATCGGCCGCGTCTCGTTCAACACGACGATGGCCGCCTGCTCGGCTGGACTCGCGGCGCTCTTCTACGCGTACGCGCGGGCCGGTCATTGGGACCTTGGCATCACGACAAACGGCTTTCTCGCCGGGCTGGTCGCGATCACTTGCCCGTGCTACTGGGTGAGCCCAACGGGCGCCTTCTGTATCGGCCTCGGCGCCGGCCTCGTTGTCATCTGGGCAATCGATGCGTTGGAGTATCTGCGGATCGATGACCCGATCGGCGCTGTGCCCGTGCACCTGGTGGCGGGCATCTGGGGCACGCTCTCACTCGGCCTGTTCGCGACGGGCGCCTACGGTGCTCCGACGCCGATGGGCGCCGACACGAGCGCGGGCGCAATCGTGAAGGGCCTTTTCTACGGCGGCGGGACGGCCCAACTCGTTGCGCAGGCCATTGGCAGCTTCTCAATCTGCGCGGCGACCCTGGTGGTCTCCTTCGCGTTGATGTATGCCGTGAAATTGACGGGTACCCTGCGGATCTCGAAAGAGGGGGAACTCCAAGGTCTGGATATCACCGAGCACGGCACGGTGGCGTATCCGGAATACGTCATTCATGGTTACACGCCGGGGCTGGTCTCGACCGGCGAGACACAAAATGCGGCGCCAGCTGGGGTTCCGTACCCACAGCCTCAGCGCGCGCAATAGCGATCACGAAGGGCCGAGGACCAAGTGCTGGGGACCGACATGTTGAAATCTCTACGCTTGCTGGCCCTCGGCCCGTTCCTGAATGTTCGAGAATGGCGAGGAAAGTGGCGGCGGCGCAAGCTCCGGAATCGAGTCATGAAGGCCCTCGCGCCGGCGCCGCGTGGAGCGATAGCCAATGACCGTCTGCGGCTTCGGAAGACATCTCTTTCTTTGAAGGTCGAGTGGCAAGCCCGCGATGTCCATCCATGGGATTGCGACCTGCCGGCCTGGCGAAAGACAGAAGTCTTCACGGTCGGGCTGATCAGCGATACGGTCGCTGCAATCCGGCAGGCGTTCGACGATCTGGCCGAGGCCGACACGATCCAGATTCGCGTCGTTCACCCGAACGAGCCCGACAGGACCCTCCTTGCGGGTACGGTGCGTCGCGATGATTTGAACACCGCGCTGGGTTCCGCCTCGCCGGCGATGAGCCTGATGCTGCTGGGGGTCAAAACGCCGTCCGCGTGCGATAGCGGCGAATGGTAGCTTCTTCACAGCGCCCGGCGCGGCTGCAGGGCGGCGTTTTCGACTCTGATGCGCCAGCCGATCACGGCCAGATTCAACGCAGAAAATATCGCTGCATTCGCAATCTGGCCGAACACCAAAGGAAGCGTGGCCATTTCTCCAATCACCACGAGGTAATTCGGATGGCGGACGTACCGATATGGGCCGCGATGAACGAGCGGCTCGCCGGTCACCGTGATGATGCGCGTCGTCCAGAAACGGCCAAGCGTGACCAGCACCCAGATCCGCATCGCCTGAAGCAGCGCAAAAGCCGCCAGCGGAAGCCAATGGACCGCTGGATGGCGGGCGATACCGATCCCCATCGCGATGAGCCATGACAGATGAAGGACGACCATCGCCGGATAGTGCGCCCGCCCGAGCTCGATGCCTCCGCGTTCCTTCAGCGCGCGGGCGTTGCGCGCGGCGTAGGCGATTTCCAGCCCACGCTGCAGCGCGACCAGCGCGAGAATCGTGTAGGCCGACGTTGCGGTCATCGCCGGCAGGGTATCATGCAGAACCGATGGAACGGGTGATCGAGCGCGAGCTGCTGGACGACTTACCGGCCGACGATCCCCGCGCGATTCACGCCCGCGGCGATCTGCGAAGGGTCAACGCGTGGATGGGCCACGCCGGCATCATGGCGGGCATTCTTTCCAGCGCCTTCGAGCATCGCCCTCCGCGCTCGATCGTCGAGCTCGGCGCGGGCGATGGGACTTTTCTCCTGCGGCTCGCGAGACGGCTCGGTCCAGCGTGGAAGCCGTCCCGCGTCGTCCTCGTCGATCAACAGCGGCTGATCGACGCGCGGACCAGGACGGGATTCGAGGCGATTGGGTGGAACGTGCGAGCGGTGCCGATCGACGTATTCGACTGGATGGAAGCCGAGGGCGAATCGACTGACCTGATTCTCGCGAACCTGTTCCTGCATCATTTCACTGACGCCGATCTGCGGCGCCTGTTCGCGCGTGTGGCGCAGCAAACCGTCTTCTTCGTGGCGTGTGAGCCGAGGCGATCTCCACTCGCGCTCGGCGCCACGTCGCTGCTCTGGATCATCGGCTGCAACGATCTCACGCGGCACGACGCCCGGCTGAGCGTGCGGGCGGGGTTCTCAGACAGCGAGCTCTCAGGCTTGTGGCCGGCGGATTGTGGCTGGCAGCTACAGGAGCGCGAGGCCGGGTGGGTCACTCACTGCTTTGCCGCCGGAGCCGGCGCCGGCCAAACGGGCTCGTGACCTCGACGTGAGCTCGACTCGCCAGCAGGGTCAGCTCCATTGCAAGAGCAACATTTCGGCGCTGAAGCCCGGCCCGAACGCCGCCGCCAGGCCGTACTCGCCCGATCTCACGCCATTGCGAGTCAGGCACTCGTGAAGGATGAAGAGAATCGTGGCGCTCGACAGGTTGCCGTACTCACTCAGCACGTCCCACGAGAGCTGAGTGTCGCCGCGGCTGAGGCCAAGCTGCTCTTCGACGTACGACAGCAACTTCTGCCCGCCAGGGTGAAGCAGAAACGCGCCGATGGAGCCGAGAGTGAGATCCGATCGCCGCAGGAAGTTGTCGGCGAGAGCTCTTACCTTGTCGCGAATCATCTGCGGCACATCTTTCGAGAGCACGATGTGCAATCCGCTGTCGCGCAGATCGAAACCCATGGCGTCAAGGGATTGCGGAAAGGTGTAAGTATCGGCGTCGAGGATCTGCGGCCCGGCGACGGGACGGCCGGTTACAACGGCCGCGGCCGCGCCGTCACCGAACAGCGCACAGGAGACCAGATTGGCCTGCGAGCTGTCTCCGCGTTGAAACGTGAGCGTCGCCAGCTCGACGGCGACAATCAGCACGTTCTTGCCAGGATAGGCTTGCAGAAACTCGCGCGCGCGCGCGAGCGCCATCGCACCCGCTACGCACCCAAGCTCGGTCATCGGCAGACGTCGAACGTTCGATCGGAACCCCATCAAGTTGATCAAATGCGCATCGAGCGACGGAATCATGAATCCGGTGCAGGACACCGTGATGATCAAATCGATGTCGGCGGGCGTCATCGCGGCGCTTTGCAGACACCGATCGGCGGCCTGGCGCCCCAGCCTCACAGCGTGTTCCTCATATTCGAGGCTGATCTGCTCGAGCGAGCGCGGTGTCACGAAATACTCGACCGGGAAGACCGAGTGGCGTTTACGCACCTGCGCGTGGTCGATCACCGTCATCATCGCGTCAAGACGCCGTTCGCCGACGTCAAAGACTTTTCGCATGTAGAACTTGACGTCCTCTAGTGTGAGGATGTTCGGAGGCACGGCGGTCGCTGTGGATGCGATGGTCGCCGAGTGGCGGGTGTGTGCTGAAGCCATTGTCTCAGGCGCACGCAGCGCAATCGCCGGCGATGGCCACAAGCGATTGGATGAGCCGCGGCGCCGCCCACGCTCCGCGCTCCGCCGCCCGAGTGGCTGCCGGCGAGTCAACGATGCGGCGCAAGACCCGGTTCAAGTGCAACTTCCAGCCGAACGCAGCCCGTCGCCGCTCGGCGAGGGACGCATGACCGTTCGGATTGCCGCTGGCAAGCATCTCGAGCGCGGTTTCGGCCGCCAGTTCAGCGCCGCGCAGCGCGAAACACAGACCGTCGCCGGTGATTGGGTCGATGAACCCCGCCGCATCGCCGGCGAGCAGCAGACCCGGTGCGCCGGCCGCGCGCACGTCGACCGCGAGAGGGCCGAGCACCACGGGCGGCGCCATGATGCGCGCTCGAGCAAATCGCTCACGCAGACTCTGTTCGCAATCGATACCGGCGCGCAGCGTCCGTCCGGGATCGGTCATGCCCTGGAGTTTTTCGATCGGAGCGACGAGACAGACGTTGGTCAACCCGCCGGGAAGCGGCGCCACGCCGAGGTACTCCCTCGCCCGAATGTGCATCTCCCCCAGCGGCGAGGCGCCGGCAACTCCTTCGAAATAGGCGCCGACAGCCCAACGGCGCGGCCGAACAGCCGCGGCCGTCAAACCGAGACCGGAGGCCAGCGCGGATCGCCGTCCGTCGGCGGCAATCACCACGCGCGCCTGCACCGGTACCTCTCCGTGCGTTTTCGATCCCACAATGATGCCGGTTACGCGCAGGCCGCGCGGCTCTTGCGGCGCATGTTCAATCGTGGCACGGCTCACCACCACGTTTTCCTCAAACTGCGCGCCAGCGCGGATTGCCTGGCCAAGGAGCCAGTGATCGACATCGCGCCGCAGCGCTGTTCTTCCAACCAACGATCGCGGATAGCGGCCCTGCACGCTCGTCCCCGATGGACCGGTCAGCTCCATACCCTCGATTGGAAGGCCATGCGCCTCAATCCAGCTCGAGAGATTCAACCTCCGCAACACGCTCAACGTGCCAGGGCTGAAACTGTCGCCGCAAAGCTTGTCGCGCGGAAAGCGGGCGCGGTCGACTACCAACACGCGAGCGCCCGAACGCGCCAGGATCGTTGCCGCCAGCGACCCGGCCGGCCCGGCTCCCACTACCAACGCATCCCAAAACATGTTGTCCAGGATAGATTCGGTGCAAGCGACGTGCCCTGAACCAGGCTGCATTCGGGCGAGCGCGCCAAGAAGCAACCCGCCCGGCCGCCACTGGGCTTACGCGGTCCGAACAGTTCTTTCGTTTGCCGTAAATCGTTTGCCGTAAATTGACTATCGCTGTGGAGCCGCCGACGTATTCCCGCGAGACGGCGCGGCGCCGCGGCCAGGGCCGCCAAGGCGATTCGCGCCCACGATCTCCATTTTCCGGCTCACATCCTTGACGACGCCGACGGCCATGAATTCCAGCGGCACGCTCCCCGTGTTTTCGAAAGATTTTGTTTCGTTGAATCTGATCGGAATCGCATCGTCGGCCTTGATCGGCGCCGTTTCGGATCCCACGGTCGCCTTGCCTTCTCCGGCCAACACGTAGTAAAAGCCGCCGATTTCGGCGTCGGTGGAGGGACCAATCGAGGCGCCGGGCGGCACCAGAAGATGATCCACAAAGCCCCAGGGCCCGAGGAACACGCCGCCGTCGAGCGCGCGGCGATAATGCACCGTTCCTTTGCCGCCGTTCATCGCATCGACAGGCCGCAGCAAGGCTCGATCGAGGTGCATCGTCATGAAGACCGGTATCGGATCGAGCGGTACGTTGGCGCGCGAGTCGCCCATGTTGAAGGCGTCGTAGAAGCCCTTGCGCGCCGCCACGTTGATGTTCATCCACTGCACCGGCCTGTCGGTGGCGTTATACACAGCGTGCGAGTGGCCCATTCGCGAGGGCGCTCCGGCCGGGCCTTTCAATAACGACGTGCGCCCGTCTATGGTGAACTGCGCCTCGCCATCCAGAATGATGAACATCTCTTCACACTGGTTGTGAAAGTGATGGCCGATACCGGTCTTCGGCGGAATAGTGCCTCGATGCAGGAACCAGAGATTTGTGTCGGTCGCGTCGTTCTCGAACAACGACTGGATCTGCATCACGCCCGCGCCGTCATGGACCGCCGGCGACGGCCGGGCTTTCGCGGGATCCGTGTGGGCGATGCGCTGGGCCAGCGTCAGATTCTGATGGGGCGCGGGCGTGCCTCGCTGTGCCGACGCAACGGCGCCAATCATCGCAAGCACGACGACAGTTGCGACAATGAAGTTCTTCATGTTAGTCGACCAGGCCAAAGACGATGATGTTCGATCCGGACGCAATCGCGATGTACTGCTTCTCATCGAACTGGTACGTCATCGGCGAAGCGCGCCAGTTATTGCCGGTTGGAAATTGCCACAGCGGCTTGCCGGTTGACGCATCAACCGCCGCGAACCTGTCCTGGTCGTCGCAGAAGAACACGAGGCCGCCCGCCGTGGCCAGCGTGCCGCCGCGCGAGGCGCCCGGGCCGGTCTCGGGCAACTCCCACGCCACCTTCCCGGTCTTGACATCGATCGCGCGCAGGACTTTCTGGTTGGGCGCCTCAGGCGCCTGGCGTGTCGAACCGCCCATGTAGGACTGCCCCGCCGCCCACACGCTTGGATTCTTGACGAAGATGTTGCAATTCTCGTTTGTCTGCACGTAGTAGAAACCGGTGATCGGACTGAACGAGGTGGAGTACCAGTTCGCCGCGCCGTGCGACGACGGACAGATACTGGTTCCGTCGGGAGTCGGGACCTGGTTGGGATTGAGCACCGGACGGCCGTCCGGCCCGATCTCGCGCGCCCAGGTCAACTGTTTCACGAATGGTTTCGCCAGGAGCAGTTTTCCGTCCGTGCGGTCGAGCACGTAGAAAAAGCCGTTTCGGCTTGCCTGCACCAGAAGCTTCCGGCGCTCGCCCGCCCACACGGTGTCGACGAGCACCGTCGGCTGCTCGGCGTCCCAGTCCCAGACGTTGTGCGGGGTGAACTGATAGTGCCACTTGAGCTGACCCGTCTGAACGTCAAGCGCGACCACCGAACTGGAATACAGATTGTCGCCCAGTCGATCGTCGCCGTTGTAGTCGGGGCTGGGATTTCCGGTGGTCCAGTAGACAAGCCGCAGCTCGGGGTCATACACGCCGGTCATCCACGTCACGCCGCCGGGATGCTGAATCCCCGACCCGATCCACGTTTCCGATCCAGGTTCACCCGGCTTCGGAACCGTCCAGAAGCGCCAGAGTTCCTTGCCGGTGGTCTGGTCGTAAGCGGCGACGAATCCACGCACTCCCTGTTCACCGCCCGCGGTCCCGGAGATAACGAGATCGCCGACGACGAGCGGAGCCGACGTGGCGTTGTAGTTCTGGCGCCAGTCGGCCATCTCGGTGTCCCACAGCAGCTCGCCGGTGAACCGATTGAGCGCGAGCAGATGCGCATGGTCGGTCACCAGAAAGACGCGATCCTTTGCAACAGCCGCGCCGCGGTTGATGCCACCCGCCGCGTTGCCCACGAGGCCCCTTGTTCGCGGCCGCTGGAAACGCCATATCTCACGGCCGTTACCGGCGTCGAGCGCATAGCACTCATTGAGGCCGGTGACATACATGACGCCTTCGACGACCACGGGCGTCACCTCGAGGCGCGATGTGTTCTGGAGGGTGTAGATCCATCTGGGCGCCAGGCGCGCGACCGTGCCTTTGTTGATCCCGGTGAGCGTTGTGTACCGGTTGCCGCTCAACGAGCCGTCGTGGGTTGGCCAGTCGACTTCCGATGTTACCGGCCGATACCGGTTGCCGGCTTTGCGGAGCAGCTCTATCCGTCCGTCGCCGGTCCGGAGCTGAACGTCGTCGGCGACGCCGTGATTGAGAGGTGTGCCTTCGAGCGATCGGCCATTCGTCAACTCGAGCGTGACCTTGGGCGCCGCCGTCGAGGCCGCGCGTGCCCGCGGTTTCAGCGTACGGAGGAATTGCGTCAGCTGACCGATCTCGGCGTCGCTGAGATTGGGGGTAGCCGGCATGCCGCGGCCCGGCAACCCTTCGCGGATGAGCGCCGCCAACTGCGCATCGCTTCTCGCGGCAAGCTGCGCGACCATGCCGGGCCCGTATTCGCCGCCGTTGCCGTCGCCGCCGTGGCAGACGCCGCAACGATTTTCAAATTGCGTCCGTCCCGGCGCAGCGCCTCCAGCCTGGGCGTACGCAGCTTCAGTTGAGCACAAGAAACAGAGCAACAGGATGAGTGGTGCGGTACATTTCATATCTGACCTTATGACGTTCATTTCTCCTATGCCTTCTGCGGTCCGCGCGCGCCGATCGACAGCACCAGCACGCCCCCGAGCAGGCCCGATACAACGAGATAGTAGATTCCAGCCGTGTACGTTCCCGTTTTATCGGTGAGAAATCCGATCACATACGGCCCGACAAATCCTCCGAGATTGCCGATCGAGTTGATGAGCGCAATACTCGCCGCCGCTGCAGAGCCGCTCAAGAACAACGTCGGCAACGCCCAGAACGGTGGCGGAAACGCGTACACCATCATGGCCAGCGAAAATGACGCTATCGCCAGCGCAAGGTGGTTTCCGGCCCATTGACTCATCGCAAGCGCAACCCCAGCCAGGAGGATTGGTATGGCCGCATGCCAGCGCCGCTCACCCGTCTTGTCCGAGTGCCATGCCGAGATCAGCATTGCCGGCACCGCGGCCAGCCACGGTATTCCGGAGATGAGCGTGACCTCAAACGTCGGCAACCCGGATATTCTCTGCACGATCTTCGGCAACCACACAGAGAGCCCGATGCTGTTAGTGATGTAACAGAAATAGACCACGGCGAACAGGATGACCTTGGGATCACGGAGCGCCTGCCAGGCGCTGGGAGTCTTCATCTTTCTTTTGCTTTCGATCTCGCGCGAGAGCTCGGCGGTGATCCAGCTGCGCTCCTCTTCGGGCAACCACCGTGCATCCTTCGGCCAGTCGCTCAGGTAGACGAACGCCACGAGGCCCGCGATCACCGATGGGAGACCCTCGAGCATCAGCAGCCAGCGCCACCCGGGATAACCCATCCAATGAATTCTCATAAGGAATGCGGCAATCACCGAACCGACAAGGTTCGACACCGGAATGGCGATCATGAACATCGCCACGGCCTTGCTTCGATCTTCGTACCGGTACCAATGGGTGAGATACACAATCACACCGGGGAAAAATCCGGCTTCGCTGGCTCCGAGGAAAAAGCGAATCCAGTAAAACTGCTGCGCGTTGGTGATCAACCCTGTCAGCGTCGCGAGCGCGCCCCAGACGATCAAGCTGACCCCGATGAACTTGCGCGCGCTCCACGATTCAACGAGCATCGTTCCCGGAATCTGAAGCAGAAAATAGCCGATGAAGAATATCCCCGCTCCAAAGCCAAAGACGGCGTTCGAAAATCGCAAATCGCCCGTCATCTGGAGGGCCGCGTAGCTGATATTCACGCGGTCGAGGTAGTTGAGCACGTAAAGGAGCAAGAGGAAGGGCGCCAGCCGGCGCGTGATATGGCGTCGTGTGCGCGCCGCAAGGGGCGCTTCAGCGGCGCTCATGGGCGCGACGTCACCTCATCGTGCACGTCGATCCGACGGCGAAGATCCACGCCCGGCAGGGTCCGCGACAACAAGGCGTCGAGCTGGGCCGCGATCGATGGCGTAATGGTGGCGCCCGGATGCCTTACGCGCGGCGTGGCGAACAGGCCGCGGCGCCGCAGCAGCTCCTTGCGTACCGCCACGCCGGGCTGCTGTTCGAACACGATGAGCGCCGCGAAGCGCGAGTAGAGGCCGTGCACGCGCTGCCAGTTGTGCACGCGTGCGGCATCGATCATCGCCATGAGTACTTCGGGAAACGCGAAACCGGTGTTGAGTCCATCCAACCCGGCCTCCAGATCGAATGGCGCGTAGAGCGCCCCCAGGCCACTGAGAATCGGCAGCCGGCTGTCGCCCATCTCCGCGCGCAACTGGCGAATCTTTGGAGCGGTAGGCACGGCTTCTTCCTTGATGCACTGGATGGCTGGCACCTCGCGGACCAGGCGGACGATCAGAGGCACTGAAAGGTGCACCTCGGTCGACGCGGGATGGTCCTGAAGCACGATGGGAATGGCGAGGCCGTCGGCAATCCGCTGGTAGGTTTCGACGATGCGGTCGTCGCTGGGCACCGCCTCTTTATTCGGCGCGACCATCACCGCATCGGCGCCGAGATCCTGCGCCATGCGTGCGAGATATCTCGCCGCCTCTGTTCCGCTGTGGCTGGTGCCGACAATCACCGGCATCCGTTTCTTGACAACGAGGACGGCATTCTCGACGAGCGTTTCACGCTCGCGATCGGTCAGACGGTTTGATTCCCCGAGCACTCCAAGAATGGTGACGCCATCGACCCCCAACTCGATCATGAACTCGATGAGCCGCTGCCACGATTCCAAATCGAGCGCCTCGTCGGGAAGGAACGGAGTGGCGAGGATCGGGATGACACCGCTGAGGGTGATCTTCGTCATTGTTGGAATCGTCATTGCGGGAATTGTCATTGTGGGAGTCGCGTCGCTTCCCACGCGACCATCTGCCACGACCCGTTGCGCCTGACGTGCACATCGGTATAGCGGATCTTGATGTGGGCGTCGGCTCCGTTCTGAACGACGTGCATCGCGGCGCCGCCGGTGACAACCGCGGTATCGCCGAACAGGCGAACCTTCGTGTCACTGGGGTCGATCGTCACATACTTGAAGGCCCCGCTCTTGAAATCGGCGAGAAACGCAGCTTTGTCGATCACCCGCGCGTCGCCGTGCGTATAGGTCAATTCCGGTGCAAGCAGCTTGTCGAGCGCCGTCACGTCGGCCTTCACCATCGCCGCAAATCGATCCTTCTCGGCCTGCCGCACCTCTGCTTCGGCTTTCGACGCTCGGCCAACGTGAGCGCCTCCCTGCCCGGTCTGTGTGCCCTGGCCGGCTTGGGTGCCCTGCCCGGCTTGTGCGGCCCGTGCGGCGGGTGCGGCCTGTGCGGCGAACAGCGTGCCGGCAATCGGCGTGGCCGCAAGCGCGCCGCCAAGTGAGAGAAACACTCGTCGTTTCATGCCTCCTCCTTCGTGGCCGGACGCGCGGCTGCCGGGTCGCGGCCCCCGTCGGGCGAAATGCTTGCGGGAGAGAGTTATAGTACATTCAACCCTTACGTTCATGGGCAACATTTCCAGACGGCGGATTCTTCTCAGCGGTGCGATGGCCGCGGCAACCGGAGTCTTTCGCCAATCGCCCGCACTGTTTGCTAAAGCCTCCCAGCCGGCCACGAACATCAACTTCCGCGTGCCAGCAGGCGCCTGCGACTGCCACGTGCATCTGTTCGGCGACCCGCAGCGCTACCCGTTTTTTCCGGGCCGCGTGTACACGCCGGAAACGACCTCGGTGGCCGAGTTGCGGTCGATGCTCGATGCGCTGCACATGGACCGCGTGGTGATTGTGCAGCCAAGCGTGTACGGCACGGACAACCGGTGCACGCTCGATGCGGTTCGCGAGCTCGGCACGCGCGCACGCGGCATAGCCGTGATCGACGCGAACACGCCCGATGCCTCGCTCGATACAATGGCGCGCGGAGGGGTTCGCGGCATCCGGCTCAATCTGACGCAAGCCGGCGTGAGCGATCCATCGGCCGCGCGTCAGGGATTTCAATCGGCTGCCGAGCGCGCCAAATCGCGGAACTGGCACGTCCAGCTCAACACCTCACTGAAGGTGATCGATGCGATCAGCGCGCAACTGCTTGCGTCACCGGTTCCGGTCGTGATCGATCATTTCGGAGGAGCGGCCGCGTCGGCCGGGGTGCAGCAACCTGGCTTTGACGCGCTCGTCAATCTGGTGAAGTCGGGCAAGGCGTATGTGAAGCTGTCAGCCGCCGCGGATCAAGTCTCCAAGCAGGCGCCGGATTATGCGGATGTCGTACCGCTCGCCAAGGCGCTCGTCGCCGCCAACGCCCAGCGCGTGCTGTGGGGCACCGACTGGCCGCATCCCGATTCCAGGATTCTGCCCGAGCGGAAAAACACCGACATCGCGCCGCTCCTGCAAACCGACGATGGGAGGGTGCTGAATCTACTGCCGGTGTGGGTGCCCGACCCTTCCGTACGCCGGACGATTCTTGTCGATAATCCGGCGCGATTGTACGGATTCTAAGACCCACTGAAGGAACAAGACTTTGCCGTTGTATGAATACGACTGCTTGAAGTGCTCGGAGCGATTCGAGGTGCTCGTTCGCACGCCCCAGGCTATCGTCTGCCCGGCCTGCGGGCACGATCAGGTCCAGCGGGCACTGTCCTCGTTTGCCGTCAGCTCCGACGCGTCGCGGCAGGCGAGCGTCGCCTCAGCCCGCAGGCACAATCTCAAGCTCGAGCGCGAGAAGCCCCGGATTCAGATCGACGGTCCGCACGACCACTGAAGCGCTAGACGTCGATCACCTGTCCCGGCTTTGCGGGCGGGATTGTCTGCTGTCTCTTGCGAAGCGCCACGACCAGGGCGACGCAGCCGGTCCAGGTCGGAAGAAGATCGGCGACCGGAAGCAGCTTGAGCACGAAGGTCGGCAGCAATAACGGGTGAAAGCCGATGACCCGCCACGTCAGGGCCATCGCCGCCACGTCGAGCGCCTCGTCCGCGCCGAACCACCCGACCGGACCCAGGGCCAATTGAAGCACGTCGGTCACGATGGCGATCGCGTACGCGAGCCGCACCCGGTTTGGCGTCAAGATGGGCGGTTGAAGCGCCTGCGCGGTCAGATCCCGGAATGAAGGCATGCCCGCCATAACCCTATTGTCGCAAAATTGTCGCAAATTTTCATTCGGCACCGAACTCGCTGGCGCGCTTCCGGGCTTCTTCGAAGTGCGAAGAACTTGGCGGAACCTGCTTATACGCCGCTCCGGCAGCCCCGCTGTCCCTGAGCCGGTGGTCGTAGAGCTCGGCCGCGCGGAACCAGGCGTCGTGCTGGGTTTTTGGATACCGCACCGCCAGGTCCCGAAACGTGCCGGCCGCGAGGTCATAACGTTTGACGTGCTCGTATAGCTGGCCGAGTTTCCATAGCGCGGTTTCACTCTCCGGATACCGGACGTACTCGGTTGCCACGCGCCGATACGTGACGAGCGCAGACGGAACGGCGCCACGAACCACCGCATCGTATGCGACCGATTCACGCTGCTCCTCGAGCTCCGCCTTCGCCATCAGCGCGCGGACCGTCCAGGGACTCTTCGGATATTCCGTCGCAACATCGTTGAATGCTTGTGTCGCGTCGGTTTCCTTACCCCGACGCTTCGACTGCAAAGTCACCTGACCGAGATTGAAGAGCGCCTCCGCACCCTGAGGCTGCCCCCGATAACGATGCGAAATCTCGAGATAGGTCGCCATCGCGTCTTCCACCTTGCCCTGCGTCTTCTGGATTGACGCTATGAGGAAATAGGCCTCGGTGGCAATGCCACTGACGTCCGGTTTCGCGATAAGAGCCCGAAGGGTGACGAGTGCTTGATCGTAAAGCTTGAGCGCCATTTCCGATCGAGCCAACTTCAGCTCCCGATCGCCAGAGTTTCGCGCGGGAGCGGGTTTGGCCGCCGGGGTCGCGGCGGGCGCTTTCACGATCGGCTCCGGAGCTCTGGCGGCGATCGATTGGGGAGATTCCGACCGCGCGTTCGACAACGGCGGCAGAGCGGAAGCCGCGGGCGAGCCGGTGGGCCGCGATTTTTGCGGCCGTGCAACGAGTCCTCCAAGCGCCACAGCGCCCAAAACGACCCCGAGCGCGATCGTTCCAATCAATCGTCCTGGTCCCTTCCTCTCGGGCATCCCCATCACGAAGTCGGCCGCCAGGGGGCTGGCGACACCCACCAGCGGATGCACAGCGGACGTGGGCGTCCGCAACGCGTCCAGATCTCGCTTCAAGCGCTGAAGATCGGCGCGTAAATCCGATGCCGACTGAAAGCGCAGTCTGCGGTCCTGCTCCAGGGCTTTGCTGATGATTCGATCCAATTCCAGCGGCATGTCGGTTCGCAGATCCCGCGGCGGGATTGGCGGCTGCGTCATCATTGCCAGGATCTGCTGGGCGCTGGTCCGGCCATTAAAAGGCCGTCGACCGGTGGCCATCTCATAGAGCACGACACCGAGCGCAAACAGATCGGACCGCGAGTCCAGGTCTTCACCACGAAGCTGCTCCGGCGACATGTATGGAAGCGTCCCGACTACGGCCGCCGAACGCGGGAATGCAGGACGAAGCTGATTCGACGGTGACCGCGGCACGAGCACAGCCACCCCAAAGTCCAGAATCTTCACGTGGTCGCGACTGGACACAAAGATGTTCGCCGGTTTGATGTCGCGATGAACGATCTGTGCGGCATGAGCGGCGTCAAGTCCTTCGGCGATCTGCACACCCAGCTCGATCAGCCGGCCCACATCCATCGGACCGGCTTTCAACAACCGCGTGAGGGTCTGGCCATCAAGCAGTTCCATGGCCAGGAACTTGCCACCCTGATGCTCACCGACTTCATAAATGGTGCAGATGTTCGGGTGGTTCAGACTCGATGCGGTGCGGGCCTCGTGCTCAAAGCGAATACTGCCGGCGTTGGTCTCCGACAGCTCCTTCGGTAGAAACTTAAGGGCGACCGCACGACCGAGGACCAGATCCTCAGCCTTATAGACGACTGCGGTAGCCCCCTCACCGAGCTTGCCGATCACGTGGTAGTGTGAAAAGGTTTCGCCAACCATGCACACGGCCTCCAGATGCCAGCACTCGGGGGGAGCTGACCGATTGTCTGGAAAGGAAGCTATCATTCTACCGCAACGATGCACATTGACGAGCGCTTCATCGAGGAGCGGTTCGTGCGGGCCTCCGGGCCGGGAGGCCAGAACGTCAACAAGGTGTCGTCCGCGGTCGAACTTCGCGTCAACATCGCGGACGCCGGGCTCCCCGTCGATACGGTCGAGCGCCTGAGGCTCGCCGCCGGCAAACGGATGACCGAGGATGGCCTGCTCATCATCGACAGCCGTGAGCACCGCACGCAGGCGCAGAACCGCGAGGCCGCGCGGGCGCGGCTCGCCGCGCTGCTGGAAGAAGCGTCAAAGCGGCCGAAGAAGCGGCGGCCGACAAGGCCTGGAAAGGCGTCACGCGAACGGAGAATCGCATCGAAGCAGCGCCGAAGCGCGGTAAAGAAATTGCGCGGGCGCGCGGGGGATGAAGACTGACTCAGCTTGCCTGGCTGGGCGAGCTCATGTTGAAGCGCTCGATGCGCAGCGCCGGGGCTTTCGCGCGAAGGAATTCGTCGTGTTCGCGCGGCAACGCCATGCCTGTGCGGCCAATCTCGGTGGCCTGCGCCAGCGCAGCAATCGGGCTCATGTTCCAGCGGAAATTGTTCACCGACCCCTTCACCTCGCCATTCTCCACCAGGAACACGCCGTCGCGCGTCAACCCCGTTTGCAGGGCGGTCTGGGGATCGACCGTGCGGATGTACCAGAAACAGGTTACGAGCAACGCCCGCCTGGTGCGCCGGATCATGTCGTTCATCGTGGGACCGTCGCCGGCGACGATCAGGTTGTTGACGTAGGGCACCGCGGGCACACCAGCTTTCGCCGCCCAGAAGCGCGGCGTGAACAGCGCGCGCAGCACACCGTCGCGCGTCCAATCCATGCGGACCGCCGGCAAGCCGTTGTCGAACACCGAGGTGGCGCCGTCCGACGCCACGCCGACATGAAACGGGGTCACGGGTATCTGCGAATCCGCCGGATCCGAATACATGGTCACGCGGCCGAACAAGCGCTCGCCGATGCGGGTACCGCCCGTTCCGTTTGAATAGGGGCTGCGGCCCTCGTCGGCGTCGCGGCGCGTCATGAAGAAGTACGAGCCGAGCGCCAGATCCGATACGCACGACGGCTCCAGCAGCACCTCGTAATGGCCCGCCGGCAGCTCGATCTGCCGCTCGGACCACGACAACCGCTGTTGAAGGGTGTCGAGCAACGCCCCGGGATCGATGTCGGCGAAGGTGGCAGTCGCCGCGCCCGCCCATGACGAACGCGAAAAGTCCGGCGTCTTCGCCGTGATATCCACTTTGCCGATGCAGTCCGAATGGCGCCGCCGCAGACCGCTCGACGTCGCCAGCCAGATCGTGGACGCCCCGTGTTCGGCAAAACCAAACGTCTGCAGGTCAGCCCGGCCCGCGCGATCGAACACGCCGCGCAGCTTCGGCGCGAACGCATCGAATACGCGAATGTCGGTCGCCGCCGGCGGCGCCGACCAGTCGTGCGGCGTTCCCTCGCCCGCGAGCAGCGGCATGTAGTCGGGCGCCACCGGCTTGCCTTCGCAGGTGGCTTCCGATTCGCGCACGATCCGCTCGAGGTGTTCCGGCGGAAGATAGCTCCGCGTCGCCGAGCCTATACGCCGCCCGACGATCGACAGAATTGACAGCGCGACACTCTCTGTCGCTCCATTCGTCGTCACGGTGTTGTTCGCCCAGCGGACGTTGGCGTTCGTATTCTGGCGGCCGATGACGATGCACGCGTCGGCGCGGGAGAGACCAAGCACACGATCGATGATCTGGGGGAAGTCGATCAGTGTCCCTCCTGCGCGGTGTTGAGGATATTGATCTGACGGAACAACGCGGCCGGGCATCCGTGCGAGACGGGCGCAATCTGGCCGGGCTGCCCCTTGCCGCAATTGAACGCGCCGCCCAGCAGATACGTCGAGCGGCCGCCGACACCGTCCATCGCATTCCAGAAATCGGTCGTGCGCGCCTGGTAGGCGACGTCCTTCACCTGGCCGACGATCCTGCCGCTCTTGATCCGGAAGAATTTCTGTCCGGTAAACTGGAAATTGTACCGTTGCATGTCGATCGACCAGCTCTTGTCGCCGACGATGTAGATGCCATCGTCCACAGCGCCGATCAGATCGGCGAGCGCAACGTCTCTGGGATTGGCCTTGAGCGACACATTCGGCATGCGTTGAAGCGGTACATGCTCGGGCGCATCGGCGAAGGCGCAGCCGTTCGAACGGCCGAACCGCTGCTTGCAGGCCATCTGACGGTCGAGCTGATAGCCCACCAGCTTTCCATCCCGAATGATGTCCCACGTCTGCGCCGCCACGCCTTCATCGTCGTAGCCGACCGTCGACAGGCCGTATTCGACCTGTCGATCGCCGGTCACGTTCATCGACGGCGCGCCGAACTGCAGCCGGTTCAGCTTGTCGAGGGTGGCGAACGACGTGCCGGCGTAGTTGGCCTCGTACCCCAGCACGCGGTCGAGCTCGGTGGAATGGCCGATCGACTCGTGGATAGTGAGCCAGAGGTTTGTTGGATCGATCACCAGATCGTAGCGTCCCGGCTTCACCGAGGGCGATGCCATTTTCTCGTCGAGCATCTCAGGAACCTCTTCGGCCTTCGCGGCGAACCCGGAAACGGTTGTGAAATATTCCCAGCCTCGCCCGGCCGGCGGCACAGCGGGGCCCATCGTTTCGAACGCCCCGGTTGATTTGTCGATGCGCACTGCCGTCAGGTCGCCGCGAACGCGCACGCGCTGCTGCATGATGCGGGAGCCGGCGAGCGAGGCGAAGAATTTCTGCTCCGCCGCCAGAATCACGTAGGACGTCACGTGATCGACCTTGCCCGAGGCGAGCTGCCGATCGTTCAGCGCAAGGAGAAAATTGATCTTGTCCTGTTCGGGCACCGTGAATGGATCGATGTCGCAACGCGACACGTAGGTATCGGTGTAGACCGGCTCGTCGGCCAGGATCACGGGCTCCACGTTCAGCGGCGCGAGCGTGTCGGCGACGTCCACGGCGCGCGCGGCGACGGCCGCCGCGGCATCGGCGGTGAGATCGACGCCCGCGGCAAACCCCCAGGAGCCGTTCTTGATGACGCGCACGCTGAAGCCGATCGATTCGGCCGGCGCAGACGTCTGCAGCTCACGGTCGCGCACCACGATGGTGTGGCCGCGCAGCCGGTCGAAGCGGAAGTCTGCGTAGGTGGCGCCGAGCTGCTTTGCGCGCGCGAGCGCCGCGCCGGCGAGCGATTCGAACGGCAGCGCGAGGAACGCGGGGTCGGTGATCGAGTGGGTCATGACTACCGAATCCTACCCGGAATCAGGTGAAAGAATATGCCATGAAAAAATTCAGGGGTACACGGAGGACCTGGATGTATAACGAGCGGTGTAGACGCCATGAAAAGCCTTCGTCGATTTCCGGCGATGCTGGCATTCGCGCTCGTTGGGTGTGTGGCCGCGTCAGCGGCGGCACAACAAGATTCCCCTGCCGGCCACTGGGAAGGCCGTGTCGCCCTCGCCGGGCAGGATCTCAATGTCCTGCTCGATCTTGACGGCAAAGACGCGGACCTTCACGGCACTTTGAGTATTCTCGAATCCCGACTCGAGGCCTTTTCGTTGCCGCGCGTCGTGGTTGACGCAGGTGAGCTTCGATTCGAGGTCCCAGCCGGCTGGGGCCTGGCAATGTTTGCGGGCCTCGGCCTGACACCAGAGGAAGAAGTCATCACGTACCGCGGCCGTCTCGCCACCTCGGAGATCGCCGGCGAGCTCCGCCTCGGCAAGGGAATATTTCCGCTGGTGCTTCGTCGTGGCCGGGCGTCTGTTCCCTATCGCGAAGAAGAAGTTTCATTTTCAAACGGCGAAGTCAGGCTTGCGGGCACTCTGCTTCTCCCGTTGACCCATGGGCCCTATCCGGTCGTCGTCTTCACCCATGGCTCCGGCAGCACCACGCGCGATGCCCACCGCTACGAAGCCGACCTGCTGGCAAGGCGAGGCGTCGCGTGTCTGCTGTACGACAAGCGGGGCGCCGGACAATCGACCGGGGCGTCGTGGGAATGGGCGTCGTTCGACGACCTCGCCGGTGACGCCGAGCAAGCGCTCAACTACGTCGCGAGCCGGAGCGACATCGACCGACGCCGAATCGGGTTGTTCGGCCTCAGCCAAGGGGCGTGGCTCATCGAAATTGTCGCGGCGCGCTCAAATAAAGTTGCGTTCCTCGTCGTCGTCGCGGGCGGCGGCATCCCGGCCTGGCAACAGGAGTTGTACTACCGGGCCAACCGCATGCGAGATGAGGGCTTTGATGAAACGGACGTGAAGACCGCTGTCGATTTCATGCGCGCAAGGTTCGAGGCCGCCAGAACAGGCCTGGGCTGGGACAGGATCGACGCGACGATCAAAGGCTTCCAAGAGAATCGCGTCAAATGGTTTCCGGGCTTCACCGGCAACCAGAACACCATGGCGACAGCGCGTCTGTGGTGGTTGCTCGCCTTCTCCTACGATCCGGCTCGCGATCTGAAGAACATCAGGGTGCCGGTATTTGGCGTTTTCGCCGAAGAGGATCGCGTGATGCCCACACAGGAGACAATCGAGGGATTGAAGACGGGGTTAGTCGCCGCAGGGAATCGACGCTTCGCGATCACCATCATTCCCAGCGCCTATCACTCGATGATGGTTCGCCAGGATCTGGGCGCCGCGCCGCTCCGCCGTGTGATCAGTCAGGTTTACGCCACTGCCCTCGTGCAGTGGGTCACCTCGCAAATCGCGAATTGATTCAAACCGCTCCCGGCGCGCTTCATCCCCACCACGTTTCGCCGGCTGCGAGATGCGCTGCGACGACATCCTTGTTCAGCTCGATGCCGAGCCCTGGCTTGTCGGTCACCTGCACAAAGCCGTCTTTCATATAAGGACCATCCATCAGCACGACCTGGTCCATCCAGCCACCTTCGCCCGTGATGGTCTCGAGCGCGATGTAGTCGTGGATTGATGCAGCCCATTGCACAGCCGCATACGTATAGACCTGGCTGCCGGTATTGTGATTGGCCATCGGCAGGCCGAACATGTGCGCCATGTCGGCGATGCGCTTGGTTTCGAGGAATCCTCCGGAATTCCGCAAATCCGGATGCAGGATGTCGCACCCCTGATTCATGATGAAATCCTTGAACCCCTCGCGGCGCGTGAGATTCTCGCCCATGCAGATTGGCACCCTGGAGGAGGCGCACAGCCGCTTCCACGACTCGGAATAGTCAACCGGCAGCGGGTCTTCGAGCCACACGGGCCTGGAGGACTCGACCGCGCCGGCGATTTGAATCGCGGTGCGCAGGTCGTACTCCCAGTGGCAGTGCACCATCAAATCGTGGTCCCAACCGATCGCGTCGCGGCAGTTCTCAAATCCCTTTTGCGCATTGATCAGCTCCTTCGTCGTCAGCACGCGGTTTGACAGGTCGCGGGCCTTATCGGTTGTCGGGTCGGTGTTTTGAAAACCAAATTTGTGGCACGTGAAGCCGCTCGGGTGCGCCTTTGCTTTCGCGGCCCAGTCGGCGACCGACGCCTTGTCGAGCATGTTGCGCGGCGCGGCGTGATCGTACACGCGCACTTTGTCGCGGAACCGGCCGCCCAGCAGCGTCGTCGTCGGCACGTCGAGAATCTTGCCGGCCAGGTCCCACAGCGCCATCTCGACGCCGCTCACCGCGCGCATCAGATTGTGCGCCGAGCCGTCGGTGCGCGTGCCGCTCAAATCTTTCGTGCCCTCGCCCATGAACGTGTAGAGCCTGTCGATTTCAAGGGGATCATGTCCGACCAGCCACGGTTTCAACGAGAGAATCTGCTCCTTCACGCCGACGCCGGGCGTGCCGTAGGCTTCGGCGATGCCGTACAGTCCTGCGTCCGACGTGACCTTCACGAGCGTGTAGCTGCGGCTTGCGCCCTGCATCACCATCACCTGCACGTCGCGAATCTTGACGCGCTTGCGCTCGGCGGCAGCAAGCTCGTGAAACGACGCAAGGAAGGCGGGCACGAAGGGCGCCGCGCCCACGCCCCAAAGGAACTGCCGCCTGGAAAGGCCTTGGTGTGCAGTCATGGCTGTTTCGGGTTCTCCTGTGTGCGCAGCAGTATAATCCGGCCGGCGGGGCCGGTGGGAGGCTGGCTGGACCGTCCGGCAAAGCCCTCGAAACGGCCATGTGCGCACGATCGGCGACCGCAACACGACCGCAAGACGGGGCCGACAACCGCTGCATTGTGTGTTAGCCTAATTTTGTGGCACTACGCGCATGCGTCTAACAATCATTGCCCTGCTGGTTGCCGGGGTCGCCCTGCTGGCGGCCGAGGCGCCGGCGCAGGGCGGGCGCCGCGGTTTCAGCCGGATCTCGCCGCGGAATGTGCCGGAAGGCTCCTACGACGGCTCGTTTCGATTCTGCCGGCTCAGCTTCCGGAACGCGCCTGAGGGCGACGGTGACGGTTGGTACGTGGACTATCCGCGCGCCGATGAGAACCTGTCGATTCGCTTCGCGGAGTTGACCAAAGCGCCCGTGACCCACGACTCGGAGGGAAACCCGCTGCACGCGGTGTTTCCGGCCACCGATCCCGAACTGTTCAACTGCGGGTTCGTCATGATGACGGAACCGGGCGGGTCGTTTTTTGATGAAGACGAAGCCAAACAGCTGAGGCTGTATCTGTTGAAGGGCGGCTTTCTCTGGGCCGACGATTTCTGGGGACATTACGCTTTTGATTGGTGGGCGGGCCAGATCGGCAAAGCGCTGCCGCCGGCCCAGTACCCGATCTTCGACGTGCCCCTTGACCATCCGATCTTCCATACGCAGTTCAACATCAAAGAGATCCCGCAAATGCCGAACATCGGGCTCTGGATGCGGGCGCACATCACGTCGGAGCGGGGCACGGACAGCGCGGTGCCCCATTTCCGCGGCATCAACGATAATAAAGGCCGCCTGGTCGTCGTCATGACTCATAACACCGATTTTGGGGACGGCTACGAGCAGGAAGCCGTAAGCCCGGACTATTTCCAGCGCTTTTCGGTGCCTGCGTATGCCATCGGGGTTGATGTCATACTGTATGCAATGACCCACTAGTCCGCCTCAGGGGCGGACGCAACAAAGGAGATTTCATGGGTGAGGGACTATTCCAGCCGTTGCACCTTCTGATCATCGCGTTCATCGCGCTGATCGTCTTCGGGCCCAAACGCCTGCCGGAGCTCGGCAAGGGCATGGGCGAAGCCATCCGCGGCTTCAAAAATTCGATGCGTGAAGGAGAGGAACCGCAGAAGGATACGACTACGCCGCCGAAGCCCAAGGAATAGCGGTGTCGGAGGCAGACGATCTCGTGCGCGAGCGCGCCGAAGAGGCGCGATCGGGCTTCGACCGGCAGGTTGCCGCGACGATGGCGATTCTCGCCGTGCTGTTGGCGGTCGATTCGCTTTTCGGGCACCGGGCGCACACCGAGGAGATTCTGAATCAGGCGAAAGCGTCGGATCAATGGGCCTACTATCAGGCCAAGGCGATCCGGCGAACGACGAACGAAGTGGCGGCGCAGCTCGCGCAGTCGCTCTCGCCCGACCCGGCGCCAGTCGCCAAGGCCGTTGACGGGTTCAACAAGACCGCGCACCGTTACGAGGGGGAGGCCGCTGAAATTCAGAAGCAGGCCGAAGAGCTCGAACGCGATCGCGATCGCCAGGCGCGGCTGGCGAATCATTTCGATCTCGCCGAGATATTTTTCGAGGTGGCTCTCGTCGCCTGTTCGGTGGCGATCCTCACCAAGCGCCGCATCCTCTGGCTGGGAAGCCTCGCGGTCGCCGCGGCCGGGCTCCTGACGGCGCTCACCGTCCTGCCGCTACTTTGACGTGTCGCCGCGGCCGTTGAGGCCGGGCAATGCGCTCGCTCGAGGAGGCGGCATTTCCAATGCCGCTGATTCGCCGCCGGGATTCACTGTTCTGCTCAGTTTGAATCCGTATGGCCGGCATCCGGAACTGGCATAGAGAAAGAATCGATTGAAGAGGCCCAGGGCATAAATTTCACCGAAGTCGCTGTAGCCCATCCGATAGCAGGATTTCAGCGAAGCCACGTTGCCCGATTCTACATAGGACAGGATCCTTTTGTAGCCCTTCGCGAGGTAAAACTCGAGCGCCCGCGTCATGCCTACCGAGTGCAGGCGTTTGCCGCGATATTTCAAGTGGGTGAATCCCTTGTACATGTAGATGTACTGTTCATCGAACTGGATACACAGCGCAGGCCAGTCGGTTTCTGTCGGCCTGGTGGAATACCACCCATAGGATGCCAGCGTGTCGCCGTCGAGGAATCCGTAACAGCCATCTCCCCTTGCCATCGCCCGGTCGAGAAACTCCGCCGAGATTTCATACTCCGGCTTCGTCGTGAACGTCCGGAGTGCAGATTCGGACAAGAAGAGACCGTGGAATCTGCCGTCGCACTGGAGAAACTCCGGATTCACGGAGTCGATTTTGAGGCACCTCAAGATTCTGAAGAACACCAACCGATTCAGCAATCGCAGCCCGAGGTCTTGAGTGGTCCTGGCGAGTCCATGGCGGTTGATGCTGTCGGCTATCTGCCTCGATCGGTCTCCCATCTCTGCTCCTCACCACGCGTCATCGACGCAAGGCGGTCATGCTCGCAACAGCGTCGATGCAGACTCTGTATCAGGGATGGACAACGACTGACTACAATTCCACATTGCTCGGTGCGCTTGCAATCCAGGTGCCGCTCGCGGGTCTAACTTGTGTCGCGGGGGCCCCTTCCGGCACCCCAACGCGGCTGCCGCGTTCGGGTCCCATGCGCGGCTGCCGCGCATGGGGCCCGCGTTGGGGACCGCGCCGCCCCGCGCCGCTCGCGGCTCTAACTTGTGTCGCGGGGGCCCCTCGCCCCGCTCCTCGCCGCGTCGCTTGCGGGGGCCCCTTCGCCCCGCGCCGCTCGCGGCTCTATAGCGTCTCGGCGAGATCGATCAGCTCGCTGATTGAACCCACGGCGATATCGGGGGCCGGCTTCACCGTACCGGCGCGCGGATCCTCTGCGTAATGCCCCTGCCGCACGAACACTGTTTTCAGCCGGTCCTTCCAGATTGTCTTCATCGCCGCAAGAATCCACGCCTTGTCATCCGCCATCACGTAGCGCCGCGCAGGATAGCGGCGTTCCACGTCGTCGAGCATCTGCTCTTTGTGGATGTAGATCAGCACGTTGCCGTCCACCGCGTCCCAGAGACCCGACTGCTCGACTTTATGCGGCTGAAACACCACGTCGCCGTCGGAGAGAATCACGACCGGCCCGCGCGTGTTCAGCCGGCTCAGCAACTCGCCAACACCCGGATACAAGCGCGACGCGAATGGATAGTGCAACAGGAACAGCGAGATACGCAGCAACTGCGGATCGCGGGGATGCCGAAGCCGGTACTGCTGGAGCGCGCCAAGATAGTCGGCGTAGCCGAGCCCGCGGCGGCACTCTTCGAAGATGTCCCAATACTGCGTGGCGGAGTCGGGCCCGAAGGCAGCGACCAGGTGGCGCTGAAGATCCGCGGTTATCGCGTCGTTATCGAGCAGCGTGTTGTCGACGTCGAAGAGGAACACGACGTCCGCCGGTCGGTCCATGCTCCCAGCCGAACGCCGCTACAGATCGGACAGGCCGTCGAGCTTGCCGGTGCTGTCGCCGAACGTGTCGACGGGAACGCCCATCCGGTTGAGCATCGAGACATGCAAATTCGTGATAGGCGTTTCGTCCGGAAACTTGATGTGACGCCCCGGCAGTAGCGTGCCGCAACCGCGACCCGCGAGCACGGTCGGCAGATTTTCATGCCGGTGACCGCTCCCGTCGGCCAGCCCGCTGCCGTAGACGATCATCGAATGGTCGAGCAGGGTGCCGTCGCCATCCTTCGTCGCCTTGAGCTTATCGAGCAGATAGGTGAACTGCTTGATGTGGAACTCATTGATCTGAGCGACCTTCTCGATCTTTTCCTTGTCGCCCTGGTGGTGCGTCAGGCCGTGATGGCCTTCCGAGATGCCGATCTCCGGATAATTCCGCGGACTCTGCTCGAGGGCGAGCAAGGCGGTAATGATCCGGGTCTGATCGGTCTGGAACGCCAGCGTCATCAGGTCGAACATCAGATGTGAGTGCTCGCTGAAATCGGTGGGTACGCTCGCCTCGGGCGCGGTGACGGGCACCTTCACGCGATTGTCCCGCTCCACGGCCTGGATGCGCGTCTCGATATCGCGAATCGACGAGAGATATTCGTCGAGTTTGCGGCGGTCGGGACCGCCCAGGGTTTGTTTCAGACTCTGCGCGTCGCCGAGCACGATGTCGAGAATGCTCTTCTGATAACTTTGCCACCGCTGGCGGCGGACGGGATCTTGTTCATCATCCACCGCACCAAACAGGCGCTCGAACACGGCGCGCGGGTGGGTCTCCGGCGGGTTCGGGGTCGTCGCCGTGCGCCACGAGAGGCTGTTGCTGTAGGCGCAACTGTAGCCATTGTCGCAGTTGCCGCCCTGCAGGCCCTCCTCGCACCCGATCTCGAGGGACGCAAATCGGGTCTGTCCGGCCAGCGCCTCCGCACCGATGTGATCCATGGAAACGCCCGCGTGAATGTCCTTGCCGGCGGTCCATTTCGGATGCACACCGGTCAGATAGGAGGCGCCGGCTCGCGCGTGGTCGCCGCCGCCGTCGCCCTGCGCACGTCCGCCGTTGGCGGTGAGTCCGCTCAGGATCATCACGTCGCTACGGTAGGGCATCAGCGCCTTGGTGAACCGCGGAAGCTCACCGAGCGGCGTCGACCCCAGCCCACCGGCGGGGATCCAATCCGGCATGGAGACGATGCCATTGGGCACGTAGAGGAAGGCCATGCGGTTGGGCGTCAGCGTCTTCTTGACAAGCGGGGCGGCAAACGCCGGGTACATGGCGTCGAGGAATGGCAGAGCCACGGCTGCTCCCAGTCCGCGCAACACCGCACGACGAGACATTTTCATCATTGGATTTCTCCATCACCGCTGATTCGGGTCCGCATCTGGAAAGCCCGGCTGCCGGCGATCGCCTTCACCAGCGTTGAAAACCGGTAGTTGTCGCCCGCTAATTGGCTCCGGATCTGCTCGACGGTCGGACGATCGCTTTGTTCGAGCCCGCGCCCGAGCGCATACGTGAGCAGCTTTTCGGTGAAATTCCGAGCGAACGCGTCTGGTTGCGCCCGCAGCAGCTCTTTGAGGCCGATGGCGCCGGTGAACGTCCGCCCGTCGGACAGCGTGCCCAAGGTGTCGATCTCGAAGTTGCCGTCTTTTGTGCGCCAGGCGCCGGCCGCATCGTAATTTTCGAGCCCGAATCCAATTGGGTCCGTCCGGTTGTGGCACACCGCACAGGCCGGGTCGGCGCGATGCTGCTCGAACCGTTGCCGCATCGAGACGGCGGTCCCGATACCGGTTTCGACCAGGGCCGGCACGCCCGGAGGCGGCGGGGGCGGCCCCGAGCCCAGCAGATTTTCGAGCACCCATTTGCCTCGGAGCACCGGCGAGGTGCGCGTGGCATAGGACGCAATGGTCAGCACGGACCCCTGCGTGACGATGCCGCTGCGCTGCACGCCGTCGAGGTCGACGCGTTGGAACGACTCGCCGTCCACGCCTTTCATGCCGTAGTAGCGCGCCAGCGGCCCGTTGACGAACGTGAACTTGCCGTCGATGAAATCCAGGATGCTGCGATTTTCATGCACGACGGCACCGACAAACAGCAACGTTTCCTGCCGCATCGCATCGAGCAATTCATCGTCGACGGTGTTGAACTTCTGGGCGTCCGGTTTCTTGCGATCCATGAGCCGCAAGTTCAGCCACTGGCCAGCAAAATTGTCGATGAGCGCCTGCGATTTGGGATCGCGCAGCATCCGCTGCAGCTGAGCATACAGCACGGCCGGCTGCCGCAGCGTCTGGTGCGCGGCCGCCTCCATCAACTCCTCGTCGGGCATGGAGCTCCAGAGGAAATATGAAAGCCGCGAGGCCAGCTCATAGTCGCTCACCGGGTACGCGCTGGAACTCCCGGTCGCGGAGGCAGGCCGATCCTGTTCGACTCGGAACAGAAAATTCGGCGACATGAGCACCGCGTCCAGCACCGCACGAATGCTTTCCTCGAACGTGTCCCGTTTCTGTACCTGCGCCGCCAGGCTCACCAGCTTCCGAAGTTCCTGCGGCGTGGCGGGGCGCCGGTAGGCGCGCGTCACGAGGTTCTCGATGATTTGCCGCTCGCACGCCGGCGTGTAATGACCGGGTTGCCCGCAAATAAAAATCTTCTTGAAGCTCGGCGGCGGGGCCAGCGACGGCGCGAAGGGTCCGATCACGTCGATGTATCCGATGGACAGGCGGCGCCGGAGATCCGGATTGACGTTGCTGCGCGGATTCGCGAGATTCGCGAGCCCCGGGAACGAGACGCGCACCGCATGATCGCCCGCCGACAGCTTCGTACGGAAAATATCATCACCATGCGCATAATCAAAGTTGCCGTCGCCCTCCACGGTGTATGTATAGACCGCGGCGCCGTCGAGCGTGAAGACGAGCGGCTCGGGCGGCGCCGAGTTGCGCGATCGTTCCAGAGCCGCGGCCCGCGCTTCCGGTGTCTGTGGTGGTCTTGGCGTAAGGCCGCGCCCGCCCTGTCCTCGACCAGCCCGCGCCCCGCGTCCTGCCCCCGCCGCACGTCCAGCCGGTGCTCCGGCAGCTCCCGGAGCGTCTGGCGTCCCTGGTGCATCAGGCGTCCCTGGTGCATCAGGCGGCGCGGCGATTCGGCCTCTGGCGCCCCGCGGGGGAGCATTGACCTGATCGACGACCAGGTCTCCGTTTCCGCCGCGGTAGTTGTAGTAGCGGAAGCGGATCTCGTACTCGGCATCAACCGGTACATGCAGCGTGCCGTACGCCGCACCGCGAAGCGAATAGGGCATGACGTTGCCCGTCGCGGGCGTGTCGTCCTGGAACTTCTTCGGCAGCAGCCTGACGACCAGCGCTGGTTTGGCCAGATAGCTCTCGCCGTAGATGGCGACCTTGCTCACGGTCGCCGCCGCATTCATGTACTTCTCCATCAACAGCGGCGAGACCGATAGCACATCGCCGATGTTGTCGAAGCCGTAGCCCGCATCGTCCACGGGAAAGTCGTCGGCCGGATGGATCGTGACCCCCAGCAGATCGCGAATGGTGTTGTTGTATTCCGCGCGATTCAAGCGCCGCGCGGTCACGCGGCCCGGATCGGCGTTCGCCGCGTCCACATGCGTCGCCACGATGCCCAGATTCTTTTCGATCCATCCCGTGGCGGCCGCAGCATCAGCGGGAGACAGCGGCGGCATCGGCCGTGGCGGCATCGTGCCCGCGGTCAGCTTGTCGAGCACCTTCGTCCAGACGTCTGGCTTCTGCAGCGCCAGAGCGGGGTCGGTGGCAAATGCTTCCAGGCTGAGACCGCTCGTATGGAGCCGGTCGCTATGGCAACTGAAACAGTTCTTCGAGAGGACAGGAAGGACTGTCTGCTGGAATTCGTCTGTGGCCGCCCGTTGCGGATCCTGCCCGAACAGACGCGGTGCGTACACGCCGCTGCCGACAGCGACGCACGCTGCAAGCGCCCCGATAAACCTGCGGGACATCCGCCTCAGGGGCGAGAATTTGTTGATTTTCATTGCAATTTTCGGGCTATTTTCGGTTAATCAGTGTAGCACGGCGGAACCCGCAGCCCCGGCGTGCGCGAGGTGTACCATGCGGCCGAGGTTGGCTCGACACGGCATTACGGATAGGTCGTTCAAAATGCTGCTGGTAGTGCTGGTGTGGGCGGCGAGCGCCGCCGGCGCAGGAGAGCCTGGCGGGACGGCTTCAGCAGGGTTGTGACGGCGAAAACGCCAGCAGCTGCACCGATCTCAGTGTTCTGTACGCTAACGGACACGGAGTGGCTGCCGACCTGCCACGCGCAG
The DNA here is from genome assembly GCA_035937795.1 of Vicinamibacterales bacterium. Classification (GTDB taxonomy): domain Bacteria; phylum Acidobacteriota; class Vicinamibacteria; order Vicinamibacterales; family JAMQPK01; genus JAMQPK01. The sequence continues at coordinate 30,330 of DASZHO010000130.1, forward strand.
CGGCATCGCCGCAACGTTTTACAAGCAAGCCGCGTC
>DASZHO010000131.1:0-3196 GCA_035937795.1 Vicinamibacterales bacterium
CGTTCTGGAGCGATCCACCGTCGTGCACGGTCGGCGAACTACGCAAGAGCTACTGGGGTGAGAATTCGTTTCCATTGATTCTGCAGAATGTTCACCGGTACATGCTGTTCATATCGGTGTTCGTGTTGATGATTCTCGCGAGCGATGCGTGGCAGGCGATGTGGTTTGCCGACCCGGCAACGGGCCGGACGTCGTTTGGCATCGGCGTCGGCACGCTCGTCCTGATCACCAATGTGGTGTTGCTCAGCGGATATCTCTTCGGCTGCCACTCGATGCGCCACGTCGCCGGCGGCTACGCCGACGCGGTCTCGCGTGCGCCGCTGGGCCTGTCCGCCTACAGATGCGTGAGCTGTCTGAATCGCGGGCACATGGTCTGGGCCTGGACCAGCCTCTTCACGGTCGGCTTCTCAGATCTCTACGTCCGGCTTTGCTCGATGGGCGTCTGGCGGGACGTCAGGATCTTCTGATGCCCGAGTATCAGACGTACGAGCATGACGTCCTGGTCATCGGCGCCGGCGGCGCAGGCCTCAGGGCAGCCATCGAAGCGTCCGCGGCGGGCGTCTCCGTCGGTCTGGTGTGCAAATCGCTTCTGGGAAAAGCCCACACCGTGATGGCCGAGGGCGGCATTGCCGCGGCGCTTGCCAACGTGGATGACCGCGACAACTGGCAGGTTCATTTCGCCGACACGATGCGAGGCGGCCAGTATGTGAACAACTGGCGGATGGCCGAGCTGCACGCCAGGGAAGCCCCGGACCGCGTGCGAGAACTGGAGCAGTGGGGCGCGCTGTTCGATCGGACGACAGACGGACGCATCCTCCAGCGGAATTTCGGCGGTCACCGCTACCCACGGCTGGCGCACGTGGGCGATCGTACCGGCCTCGAGATGATCCGCACGCTTCAGGATCATGGAATCCACATGGGCATGGACGTCCACATGGAATGCTCGATCGTCAGGCTGCTCACCGACGGCAACCAGGTGGTCGGCGCGTTCGGATACGAGCGCGAGCGAGGACGGTTCAAGCTGTTCCGGTCGCGCGCGGTCATCCTGGCGACCGGCGGCATCGGCCGGGCCTACAAGATCACCAGCAACAGCTGGGAATATACCGGTGATGGGCACGCTCTGGCGTACAACGCCGGGGCCGAGCTCGTCGACATGGAATTCGTGCAGTTTCATCCGACGGGGATGGTCTGGCCCCCGAGCGTTCGAGGCATTCTGGTCACCGAAGGCGTTCGGGGTGAAGGCGGCGTCCTGAAAAACAGGGAGGGCCGCCGGTTCATGTTCGACGATATTCCGGAGGCCTATCGAGCCCAGACAGCGGACAACGAAGAGGAGGGCTGGCGCTACACGCAGGGCGACAAGACGGCGCGGCGTCCGCCGGAGCTCCTGACGCGGGATCATGTCAGCCGCTGTATCGTGCGCGAGCTCAAAGAAGGCCGCGGCAGCCCGCATGGCGGCGTGTTTCTCGACATCTCGTGGATCAAGCAGCGAATCCCCAGCGCGGCCGAGCACATCAAGAAAAAGCTGCCCAGCATGTACCACCAGTTCAAGCAGCTCGCCGACATCGACATCACGCGGGAGCCGATGGAGGTTGGGCCCACAACCCACTACATCATGGGTGGCGTGCGTGTGGATGCCGACACCCAGATGTCGAACGTGCCTGGTCTGTTTGCCGCGGGCGAGTGCGCCGCCGGCATCAACGGCGCGAACCGCCTCGGCGGCAATTCCCTCTCCGACCTGCTCGTGTTCGGCAAGCGCGCCGGTGAAGCTGCGGCGAGGTTCGCGCGCGCGGGACGCGCCGGCACGGTCGAGGCGCGACAGGTCGAAGAAGCCGCGCAGCAGGCACTCGAGCCGTTCGACCGCGGCGCGCAGGGTGAGGGACCCTATCAGGTGCAGTACGCCTTGCAGGAGCTGATGCAGGATCTGGTCGGCATCGTCCGACACGACGATGAAATGCAGCGCGCGCTCGACGGGCTCGAGCAGCTCCGCGAGCGGGCGCGTCGTGTCGGGGTGGCGGGACACCGGGAGTACAACCCAGGCTGGCATGCCGCGCTCGATCTGCCCAACCTGCTGCTGGTGTCCGAGGCCATCACGCGCGCCGCAATCGAGCGGCGGGAGAGTCGCGGCGGCCACTTCCGTGAGGACTATCCCGGCAAGGACGCGACGTTCGGCAAATTGAACATCATTCTGCGGAAGGGGCGCGATGGACGGATGGAGGTCGTGCGGGCGCCGATTCCGGAGATGCCGGGCGAGCTGAAGCGCATCATCGAGGAAATGAAATAATCATGGCGAATACCGCAACATTCCGTATCTGGCGCGGCAACGCGCAAGGCGGGACATTCCAGGATTACACGACGCCGATCTCCGAAGGGATGGTGGTGCTGGACGCCGTGCATCAAATCCAGGCCCAGCAGGCCAACGACCTTGCGGTCCGCTGGAATTGTAAAGCCGGCAAATGTGGATCCTGTTCGGCGGAGGTCAACGGAAACCCGCGGCTGATGTGCATGACCCGCTTGAACCAGCTCGACCTCGCCAACCCGGTGACGGTGGAACCGATGCGAAGCTTCCCGGCCATCAAGGATCTGGTCACGGACGTGTCGTGGAACTATCGCGCAAAGCTCGCCGTCAAGCCGTTCACGCCACGGCCTCCCGACGCGCCCGACGGGACGTGGCGCATGGCGCAGGCCGACGTCGAGCGCGTGCAGGAATTCCGGAAGTGCATCGAGTGTTTCCTGTGTCAAGACGTCTGTCATGTTCTGCGCGAGCATCAGCTCTTCGATCGGTTCGTCGGACCGCGGCATCTCGTGTACGCCGCCGCGCTCGAGATGCACCCGCTCGATACGCTCGACCGCGCGGGCGAGCTCAAAAATGCGCACGGCATCGGCTATTGCAACATCACGAAATGCTGCACGAAGGTGTGCCCGGAGAACATCACCATTACAGACAACGCGATCATTCCGCTCAAGGAGCGGGTGATCGATCGGCTCTATGATCCGGTCGCCAAACTCCTGCGGATCTTGCGGAGGTCGCCATGACATTCGAACTGAAAATCCTGTCCCCCGAGGCCGTGTCCAGGGCGCTGGCCAAGGCCGAACGCTACCGGCTCCTCAACGAACCGGGCGAGGCAGAGAGCATCTGTCTGGATGCGCTGCAGGTCGATCGCGAGAACAACGACGCGATGGTGACGCTGCTGCTCGC
>DASZHO010000132.1:0-24857 GCA_035937795.1 Vicinamibacterales bacterium
GACCGCCCCGCTTCCAAGGATGATGATTGACTTCGGGACCTCTCGCAGCCCGATCGCCTCGTCGCTCGTGATGATGCGCTTGCGATCGATCTCGACGCCCGGCACACTGCGCGGCATCGACCCGGTCGCAATCACGATCTCGCGTGACGCCGTCAGGCTCTGCGCCTCGTCACCGGTGACCTCAATCGTCCGGCGTCCGGCAATTCGCGCCGATCCCTTGATCCACTCGATCTTGTTTTTCTTGAAAAGGAACTCGACGCCTTTGGTGAGGCCCGTCACCACCTTGTCCTTGCGGGCCTGCACCTGATTCATGTCGATGCCGACCGCGCCTTCACCGATGGTGACGCCCCACTCCTTCACGTTCTGAACCACCTTCAAGGCGTGGGCGTGCTCGAGCAGCGCTTTTGTAGGAATGCAGCCCCAGATCAGGCAGGTGCCGCCGAGCGCCTTCTGCCGCTCGACGACGGCGACTTTCAGTCCCAGCTGAGCGGCCCGGATGGCGGCCACGTAGCCGCCGGTGCCGGCGCCGATCACAATCACATCGAATTCACTCGGCATTTCATCTCCGACGCTATAATAGCCTCGCTCGCCTCATGAATTTCAAGCCAAAGGCCATTCTCATCGTCGACGATGACGAGGGGATGCGGGACACACTCAACGCCATTCTCAAGCGCGACTATCGCGTGCTGTACGCCGCCAGCGGCGAAGCCGCGCTTGCCGTGCTGAACCACGAAAATGTCGACCTGATGCTGCTTGACGTGCGGCTGCCCGGCATCGATGGGTTCGACGTGCTCCGCATCGTCAAGGAGAACTACAGCCTGGTGGAAGTCATCATGATCTCGGCGATTACCGAGATCGAGACGGCCGTGAAGGCGATGAAGTATGGCGCGTACCACTATACGACCAAGGAGTTCGACTACGAGACGTTACGGTCGCTCGTGCACAACGCGAGCGAACGGCAGGACCTGAATCGCCAGGTGATGACGCTGAGCGCGCAGGTGGCCGACCAGAGCGACCGCGAGTTCGTGGTGGGACCGAGCAAGCTCACGCGCGACATCGTCGACCTCGTGCAAAAGATCGCCAAGCTTTCAGCGACGGTTCTGATTCTGGGCGAGAGCGGAACCGGCAAGGAGCTGCTCGCGCGGCTGATTCATCGCGAGAGCGGCAACGCCGACGCCCCCTTCATTGCCGTGAACCTGGCGGCGATTCCGCGCGAGCTGGTGGAGAGCACGCTGTTCGGCCACGAGCGCGGGTCGTTCACCGGCGCGTTGAAGCAGCAGCTCGGAAAATTCGAGCTCGCCTCGGGCGGCACGCTGTTTCTCGACGAAGTCGGCGATTTGCCGGTCGAGCTCCAGGCGAAATTGCTGCGCGCGATTCAAGAGGGAGAAATCGAGCGCGTGGGCGGCGCGAAACCGATCAAGACCGATTTCCGTTTGATTGCCGCGACCAACATCGATCTCGAAAAAGCCGTCAAGGAAGGACGGTTCCGCGAAGATCTGTTCTACCGGCTCAACGTCATTCCGATCAAGCTGCCGCCGCTTCGCGATCGGATGGAAGATCTTCCCGAGCTCGCGCGTTTCTTCCTCAACAGGTACAAGACGCGGTTCAGAAAGGGCATTCAGGGCATCTCGGATTCCACGCTGAAGATTCTGGCGAGCTACTGGTGGCCCGGCAATATCCGCGAGCTCGAGAATCTGATCGAGCGGCTCGTCGCGATGAGCGATAAGGAGTGGATTACCGACGAGGACCTGCCGTTCGAGTTCCACTTTGCGCAGCTCGACCGGGTGCCGAGCCGCGGCGAGAGCCTGTTCCAGGAGGCGACCAACACCTTCGAGCGCAATTTCATCCTCCGCGCGCTCGAAAAATCGGGCTGGAATGTGACCGCCACGGCCCGATACCTGGGCATTCCGCTCAGCACGCTGAAGTTCAAGATGGACCGGCTCGAAATACGGGAGCTGGCCAAGAAACTCCGCGGCGCCTGACCGATCGCCTTTCACATACTTCAACGGTGTAAACGGACAGGCCAATCCATTGGCCTGTCAGGCCAATCAGCCGACCCGATATTTAACCACCGGCTTCGTAACGGCTTAGAGAAATCGTGTCGGACCGGCACCCATATCAATCGGCCAGTATCTTGGCCTCAAGCCACTGCTTTCTCGCGTCTTCCCGCGTGCCTGCACAAGTCCTAAACCCTGGCCGCATAGAACGTTACGCGCTGGATATTCTCGACAAGCGGATGTTGGAACAAGCGTTGCTATTGAACGGGTCAGAAGTGGATAAGGGTGTCGACGCGGCCCTGAGGATCCCTGACCCGTTCGTTTCTTGGTTTTAAATTTAAGGACTCATGCATTCCTCACAGTTCAACGTCCGCGTCCCGCTCCCCGAGAGCAACGAAGTGTTCCTGATGAACACGCTCACGGACGCGCAGCTCATCGTGTCGAGCGACATTGCCGGGCTGCTGGACTGTCTGGAGACCGAGCCCGAGAAGCTGGCGCCTGAACTTCTCAATCTTGAGGAGCGAGAAGCGCTCGTCACGCTCACCGAGCATGGCTTCATCGTCCCCAGCCGTGAAGCGGACCGCGCGGCGCTCGACAAGTTTTTTGACGACTATCGCGAAGACACCGAGCAATTGCGCGTGACGGTTCTGACGACTCTGCAGTGCAATTTTGCGTGCGACTACTGCTTTCAGGGCGACCACGGCGACTACAACAAGTACGCCGACAGGATGTCGCCCGACACCAGCGAGCAGGTTGCGCGCTGGATGGATGCGCGGATGGACGAGCTCCACCCGAAGCGTCTCTCGTTGACCTTCTTCGGGGGCGAACCGCTTGTCAATCTGCCCGCGCTGTACGACCTTGCGGAGCGCGCCTGGAAATCGACGCAAGAGCGCGGCGTCGAGCTCACCATCGGCATCATCTCTAACGGCTTGCTGCTCACTGAGGAGCTTGTCGACAGGCTGCTTCCCTTCGGTCTCAGCTACGTGAAGATCACGCTCGATGGCGACCGCGAGACGCACGACAGGATGCGGCCGCTGCGCGGCGGCCAGGGCACCTTCGATCGCATCATCGAGAACGTTCGTAAGGTGGCCGGCAAGGTGCGCATCGCCATCGGCGGAAATTTCGACGCGGCATCGGTCGCAAGCTTTCCAGCGCTCCTGGATTTCCTGAAGGCCCAGGATTTCTCAGACAAGCTCGTGAAAGTGGCCTTCAAGCCGATCATCCGGGAAAAACAGGTCCCAAAGAACTTCATTCCGCTGACCGTCCTCACAGATAAGCCACTGAACGGCACATGCATGTCGGCGGCCGGGACGGGCGGCTCGAGCATCTGCGATACCTGCTCATTTGTCGATGAGGAGCTGTCGCATCTGCGCGAGGAAACCAAGAAGCGCGGCTTCAAAACCGTGGACGGGGTCCACATGGGGCCCTGCGAGATACACAAGCGCCACGCGTACACGATCGGCCCGAACGGCTCGCTGTTTGCCTGCCCAGGCTTCACAGGCGATCCGAAGCTTTCCACCGGGCACATCGACGATCGCAAAGAGAGCTGGCGGATGACTGCAGCGGAACGTTTCGAACACTTGGCGGCGTGGCACAAATGCGGAGATTGCGCGTTCATTCCGGTGTGCGCGGGCGGCTGTTCTACCGCCTCGCATATCGAACTTGGGGACATGAATACGCCGACATGTCACAAGCCTTCCTTCGAGTCGGCCCTCATATCGCTGGCGCACGACGCGGCCAGCATTTCTTAGGAGATTGACACATGGCAAAAATCAAGATCATCAAATCGGGCAAGGAAAACGCGAAACCGTCGAACTATTGCCCGTGGATGATTGACAACGACGACCCGGCGCCCCAGAAGTAAGCGCTTTAAAGCTTTCGCGCTTTGGCGCCGAAAAGCTCTTCGATTGCCGGGAGTTTGCAAACAGGGGCTAGGCAGTGGATCGGCCGTCCACTGCCGGCCTATCCGGCATTCTCGGCGGGGGAGCTGGCGGATGGTTCCGGTCGGAAAAAATGACGAATTGTTCAGGATCCGGGCAGTTTTCTGTCTTGCCGCCCTTTTTCCCCTCGTAATAGTCTCTTCCGCTTGTTCTGGTCCGCCCCCAAAGGCGGAGACTGTGCCCTCGGGGCCAGTAACTCTCACCATCGGGCTACCCCACCCGACGCCCGAAGATCCTCTCAGGGGGCTTCAAGGCGCCGCACGACTCGTAAGTTTCGAAGGATTGTCAGCGGTCGGCAGGGACGGCCACACCCAACCACGACTGGCAGAAAATTGGAAGGAATCTGCGGACGGCCTGACCTGGGAAATCGCCCTCAGGCGAAACGCGTTTTTCCACGATGGCAGTCCGGTTGACTCAGTCTCCGTCAAGGAATCGCTTGAACGGTCTATTGCGGGATCCGATCGGATCTTATCGCCAGGTTTGGATGACATTGCGTCCATTGAGACGCCGAACGACCACATGGTTCTCATCCGGTTACGCAACCGGTCCACCTTTCTGCTCGATGACCTTAACCTTGCGATTTCCAAACGCACGACAGCGCAGGTTTTCGGTACCGGTCCGTACGTAGTGGATTCGACTTCGGCAGATGAAGTCGTCATGAAGTCGTTTCCCAAGTACTATGGTGGCACGCCCGCCATAGAGCGAATCCGATTGAAAGTGTATCCAACCGTTCGAACAGCCTGGGCGGCTATGATGCGTGGCGAAATAGATTTCCTTTATGAGGTGGGCGAGGATACCCGGGAGTTCATACAAGGTGAAAGCTCCGTCGCCGTCTTTCCTTTCCTTCGCGGTTATGTTTACGCCATAGGCCTGAATACGAAGCGCAACGCCCTCCACGATGACCGGGTACGCCGAGCGTTGAATTATGCGATCGATCGCGCGGCCATCGTCGATCAGGCTTTCAAGGGCCATGCGATTCCCGCGAGCGGGCCGGCATGGCCTGAGCACTGGGCGTACGATCCGACCGTTCCGGCATATTCCTACGACACTGGCAAGGCGTCAGCGCTGCTTGATTCCGCAGGCCTGCCCGCCGCGCGAAGCATTGGAGGCTCCGATCTTCCACCTGCACGGTTGCGTTTTGAATGTCTCCTTCCCGAGGGTTTTGCGCTGTGGGAACATATCGGCTTGCTGGTCCAACGAAGCCTTTCAGAAATCGGCGTCGACATGTCGCTGACGACGTTGCCGGTGACGAGGTTCAACGGTCGAATCGGTTCGGGTGATTTCGATGCCATTTTGTCCGAATTCATCGTGGGAAACAGCCCCAGCCGGCCTTTCACGTTCTGGTATTCAACCAGCAAGCAAAACGTCTTTGGCTTCAAAGATCCAAACCTCGATCGCGCATGGGATGGGATCCGGTGGGCCGCAAACCAGACCGAGTATCGCAACGCCTTTCGCGAATTTCAGATGGCGAGCACCGACTCGGCGCCGGCGATCTTCATCGCCTTGGGTGAGACGACGCGGGCGGTCAGCAAGCGTTTTCAGGTGATTGCGCCTGCGGGTAGTGACATTCTTCACACCATCGCCGACTGGCGGCTCGCGGGCGACTCTCCGAGGATCACGAATTGAGGCGCATCACCTCACGTTTCGCACTGCTTCTGGCCACAGCGGGAATTCTGCCGCTGGTGGTTTACGGAGGGGTGTCGATTTATTCACTGCGCGACGCGACCCGGCGCTCGGTCATCACCGGCAACGTCAACGTCGCAAAACAGGTGGCGGAACAGATCGGTCTGTATATCCGGACCAACGTCAACATCCTCCAGTCGGTTGCCGGCGACCTCGAGGCGACCAACCTGGAGCGGTGGCAGCAGGATCGGATCCTGAAGAACGACGTGCTCGAGTTCCCGGAATTCAGAGAGTTGACGCTGTACGACGCGGCCGGCACGCAGCTCGCGTCCAGCCGGATCGGCGAATCCAAACTGCAATTTCCACAATCGGGAACCGCGTTCGGACCGAACATCACGGTCTCGCCCATCTCGATTGATGATGACCTTCTCCCGACCGCCAAGGTCGGCGTACGGCTCACGCACATCGGCCAGTCGTCCGGTTCCCTCGTCGGCGAAATCAGCCTCGAGGAGATGTGGCGGATGGTCGACCGGATTCGCGTTGGCGAGCAAGGCTACGCGCTGGTCGTGTCGCCCGACGATCGCTTGATCGCGCATGGCAATCCGAACGAAAAACCGCGCGTGGCACAGGGCGTGATCCTGAACAATCAGCCCCTCGTGCGATTGATGCACCACCAGCACGACAACAAGAGCACCGCATCGCTCGAGTACCCCACCGAAACCGGCGTGCAGATGCTCGGCGTGGCGGCGCCGCTTGCGCCGCTCGGCTGGACGGTCATGGTCGAACAGCCCAGCAGCGAGGCCTATTCGGTGGCCGACCAGCTCACCCGCCAGCTGATGCTCATCATCAGCGTCGCGCTGCTCGTGACCGTGGCGGTCGGCTATTTCTTCGGCCGCTCGTTCATCCGGCCGATCTTTGAGCTGATGCGCGGCACCAACGCCGTCGCCGAAGGCCGTCTCGACGAACGCGTCAACATCGAAACCAAAGACGAGTTCAAGCAGCTCGGCGACGCGTTCAACACCATGGCCGACAAGCTAGTTGAGCTGACCGAGGACGTCAGAAAGAAAGAGCGGCAGGCGATGTTCGGGCGAATGGCCGCCGGCCTGGTTCACGATTTATCGCATCCCGTCCAGAATATCGGCAACAGCTGCAAGCTCATCGTCCGCGTCTTCGACGACCCGGAGTACCGCCAGACCTTTACGCGGACGATCGACCGGGAAATGGAAACCCTGAAGCGCGTGCTCGACGACCTGCGCAACGTGGCGCGGCCAGCCCCGGTGGAGCGGTTCCCGCTCGACGTGAACCGCTCGATCGCCGACATCGCGGAGTCGATGCGCGGCTTCGCCGACGAAGCCGGCGTTGGGCTGGAAGCGAAGTTCTCCTCCGAGCCCGTCATCATCGAGGGGGACGTGTTCGCTCTGGGCCGCGTCTATCGCAACCTGATCACGAACGCCATCCAGGCGACCGAGGCCGGCGGCCGCGTCACCGTGACGACCATGAGGGTCGGAGACAAGGTGGAAGTGGTTGTCGCCGATACCGGCACCGGCATTCCGGCCGAACGGCTGGGCGCCGTCTTCGATGACTTCGTCACCACGAAGAAACGGGGGCTGGGCCTGGGCCTGGCGATCAGCAAACGGATCGTCGAACAGCTCGGCGGCACCATCACGGTGGCCAGCGAGGTCGGCAAAGGCACAACCTTCACGATGCGGTTTCCCGTTGCGCTGCGCCCGGTCGCCGTGGCGGCCGCGGCAGGCTAAGAAGGCTGAGAAAAAAAGCAGCTACAAGGAGCGGCTACGTTGTTCAACAATAAACTGGTCAAGACAGACGAAGTGGAAATCGAAGGGCACGCCTACCCAGTGCAGTATTTCGAGACGCAGACGGTGCGCGGGACGCTTCGCTACAGCTCGGACGTGGCGCTGGGGCCCGCCGATCGAATCATCCTCGACGGCAGCTCACTGAGCGAGGTGGAATCGAAAGTGGCGCGTGTGGGGCCGGCAACCCTCTACAGCCGGATGCTGGTTGCGCGCGAGGCGTGAGAGCCGCTCCGCGACGCCTCTGAAAATGAGATCGGGAGTCGTTTTCTTCCAGAGGACCAGAAAACGACTCCCGATCCCGCTTTACAAGCGGCGCCCGAAGGTTCGGCCGCTATTTACGCGGCAGGACGGCGTCCTTCAGCTGCTTGGCGATCCTGGCCTTCACGACGGTCTTGGCCGGGATCTTGATGGCCTCGCCGGTCGCCGGGTTGCGCCCCATCCGCGCCTTCCGATGCTGCTTAACGAGCTTCACCATTCCAGGCAGCACGAACTCCCCAGACCGCTTCAATTCCTTCTCGGCCAGCGACGTCAGCTCGTCGAAAAATTCGCGAGCCTGCGTTCGCTTCACTTCGAAGCGTTCGGCAAAATGTGAGAAGAGTTCCGACTTGCCCATTCTTCGGGCGTCCGCCATCGGCTTCCCCCTGACTACGAGCGCGCGTGGTAGGGCCGCGAATGCCTGTGCGCGGGGAGGCAATCGCGGATCACCCAAAAAACGTCGTATCCTACAGCGCGGTTCCGGCGGTGTCAATGCGCGAGGGGCCGGAGGGTGCGTAACGGATTTGGGGAACGTAGGACTCGCTGCCGAGGAGGCGATCTCGGAGACCTCCGTAGACGATCGCTTGTACGTCAGCCGGGCGGGCGAGCCGTCTGCGAATCTTGGTCGGATCGCCTCGCGCTGCCCGGCACACACCGTCCGGCCGCTCCCGCGCGGGCGTCCCTCGGGCGGATGGAGCGCCGGCAGGACATCGCGCACCTGCTCGTAACGGATCGGATCGCCGTCGGCGCGGAGACCAGTTTCTTCAGCAGTCCCTTGCCCCGGACACTCTTGCATTGTCTGGACCGATCCCCTAGACTGCGGCACTGGTGCTTTCGAATCGAGATTTTTCGTCGCTCGTCGACGCCGGCAAGTACCCCGATCAGGTCGAAGTTCCTCTCGACGAGCCGTTCGTGAACGCCAATGGAAAGATCCAGAATCTCCTGCTCGAAAAGTTCACCAGCGCTGCGCTGATCAGCTCCGTTGCGGGCGCTCTACGCGCGAATCACTTTCACAAGACCGACTGGCACTACTCCTATGTCGTCGGTGGAGAGGTTTGGTACTACTGGCGACCGGTGGGCACGAACGCACGGCCTTCTCACGCGCGGTTTTCCGCTGGCGAGATGTTTTTCACCCCGCCGCTCGTCGAGCACGCCATGTTCTTTCCTGAAGAGACCGTCTTTCTCACGTTCGCCAGGAACGTGCGTGACCATGAACACCACGAGTCCGACGTCGTGCGGGTCGAGCTCGTCACCGCAAGCCGTGATCAGCGCGGAGAACGTGGGTGGATGATACACGTAGCGCATTCCCCCTGACTGGCCTCTTCAAGCGGCGCGAAGAGTGTGCCTTGTGCGACGCACGCGGGGCTGCCTTGGCGGTAGCCTTCTCGCTGACACCTACCCCGCCGGCCAACGACTTCGTTGTCGAGAGCGATCTCGACAAGCCGCAGCCGTCGATTCCACTGACGCTGCTGCTGTGCACGTCGTGCGGCCATCTGCAGCTGGCCGAGATCGTCGATCCCGCTCGGCTCTTCGGTCACTATGTCTACGTTTCGGGGACGTCCCGCGTGTTCGTCGCGCACTTTCGCGACTATGCGAAGGACGCGGTCTCGCGCTTTGGATTGGGCGCGGCGTCATTCGTCGTGGAGATCGGCTCCAACGACGGAACGCTGCTGCGACAGTTCATGGACCAGGGCGTGCGCAACGTGCTCGGCGTCGACCCGGCGAAGGAGATCACCGCCGCAGCTGTCGAGCACGGTGTTCCCACGCTCGAGGCCTTCTTCACGCCAGAGGTCGCCGACGACCTGCGGGACAAACATGGCCCGGCGGCGCTGGTGTGCGCGAACAACGTCTTCGCGCATACGGACGATCTGGCTGGGTTTGCGGCAGGCGTTCTTCGCTTGCTCGCGGACGAAGGTGTATTTGTATTCGAGGTCTCGTACCTGGTCGACGTGTTGTTGAGCCTCCTGTTCGACACGATCTATCACGAGCATGTTTCCTATCACGCGGTGACGCCCCTGGTGGCGTTCTTCGAGCGCCTCGGGATGCGCTTATTCGATGCGCGACGGATCTCCACCCACGGCGGCTCCATCCGGTGTTACGTTTCTCGGGCGTCGGCTTCTCATCGCGAGACCGACGGGCTTCGTTCCATTCTGGAGAATGAGCGCCGGCTCGACCTGTTCAGCCTCGACACGTATGTCGCCTTCAAGAAACGGATCGTCGCCCGAGGCCTGGCTCTGCGCGATCGGTTGTCGACGATCATCGCCCAGGGCCAGCGTGTCGCCGGGTTCGGGGCGCCCGCGAAACTCACGACGCTGATGTACGAGTTCGGACTATCACGATCGGACTTTCAATTCATCGTCGACGACTCCGTTTGGAAACAGGGACGGTTCACACCGGGAACGCACATTCCAGTCGTTCCGCGCACACGACTCTTCGAATCGCGGCCCGAATGGTGCGTGATCTTCGCCTGGAACTTCGCAGACTCGATTGTGCAGGCAAACAGAGATTACTTGAGCGACGGAGGCCGGTTTTTGGTCCCTTTACCCGAGCTTCGCGATATCTGATGGACGTGCTACTGGACAGCGATGTCGATGAAATCTGCAGCAACCTCGGCGACCAGGCGCAGGCGTTCGCGGGCAAGCGGATTCTGATCACGGGCGCGTGTGGATTCCTGGGACGCTACTTCACCAGCGTTTTTCTGCGTCTCAACTCCGTGACCCTCAAAGAACCGTGTGAAGTGATCGCGATCGACAACATGATCACGGCCGGTCCGTTCGGGGCAGTACACGCATCTGACCGCATGCTGGCGTTCGTGCAGCACGACATCGTGAAGCCCTTCTACCCTGAGCGGCCGGTTCAGTACGTGCTTCATCTCGCGGGTATTGCCAGCCCGTTCTACTACCGCAAGTGGCCGCTCGAAACCTTGGAGGTCGCGACCACCGGGCTCAAGAACGTGCTCGAGTTGGCCAGGAACGACGGAGCTCGAGTCCTGTTCTTCTCGTCGAGCGAAATTTATGGGGATCCCGATCCGCGGCACATCCCAACGCCTGAAAGCTACAACGGGAACGTGTCGCCCCTGGGCGCCCGCGCTTGTTACGACGAGTCGAAACGACTGGGTGAAACGCTCCTGCGCATCTACCAGACTCATTTCGGTGTCAACGGGATGATCGTGCGGCCGTTCAACGTGTATGGGCCCGGTATGCAGAAGCTCGACTATCGCGTGCTCCCAAACTTTGCAGCGCGCATGTTGGCCGGCGAACCCCTCCACGTCTACGGCCATGGCCGCCAGACCAGGACATTTTGTTACGTCACCGACGCCGTCTGTGGCTTCCTGCAGGTCCTGCTGAATGGCCTCCCGGGGGAACCCTACAACATCGGAAATCCTCGCCCCGAGATCTCCATCATCCAACTGGCGGAGATCATCGCGAAAACAATGTCAGAATCGAATGTGACCTACAGGCTCATCGAACACCCGGACACGTATCCGTCCGACGAGCCCCAGCGACGTTGTCCGGACATCACGAAGGCATCGTTGCAGGTCGGGTACGTACCCCGGGTCCCGCTCGAGGAGGGGATACGGCGGTTCCTCGGCTGGGCCAAGGCTGCATTCGCGTGATCCGGCTCGGGCTCGTAGGCGTCGGACGCTGGGGACGACGCTACATCGAGACCATCGGACGAAGGACCGACTGCCGCGTGGTGGCGATAGCCCGGCGCTCGAGAGACGAGATCGATCTGCCGCTGCCAGGTGTGCGGCGCCGCCAAACGTGGAACGACCTTGTTCAGGATGTGACGCGAGGCGAGCTCGACGGTGTGATTGTGGCAACCGAGCCGCGCAATCAAGCGGAGATCGCAGCCGCTTGTGTCGCCGGCGGAGCGCCGGCGCTGCTGGAGAAGCCGCTCGGGCTGAAGGCGGAGGAAGCAGAGGCGGTCCTTCGCTCGGCCAGGGCTCGCGGGTCGAATCCACCGCTGATGGTGGATTTCATTCATTTGTGGGCGCCCGCCTACCGGGAGCTCAAGGCGCGCGTCGCGTCTGATTCGAAGGATGCGATTTCCCACATCGAGAGCCGGGGCGAAAACCGGGGTCCGTTTCGCGGCTGGTCGGCGGTTCACGACTATGGGGCCCATGATGTCGCGATGTGTCTGGATCTGCTCGGACGGCACGCGGCGTTCAGGATCGACGACACACGATGGAAGAAGCGCGTTCCGGGCACCGGGGCGGGTCTTCTCGAAACCGATCTCGCGCTCGATGGGGTCGCCGTCTCCATGCGTGTGGGCAACGAAGCCGAGGCGAAGGCGCGTCGCTTCACGGTCACAATGCGGTCTGGGCGTACCTTGGTCTACGACGATCTGCAGCCGGTGGAGCGAAAGTTGACCGACGGCGGAGAACCGGTGGAAATCGACTCCGTGTCACCTCTCGATCTCGTCCTGACGCACTTCTGCGGCCAGATCGAATCCTGGCGCAGGCGCGAGCTATCGACCGACGCAGCACTCGAGTGGCTCGAGTTGTCGGCGGCGGTCTCCCGCATTCTCGACGCGATTATTCAAAGCTGAACCACCGTGCGCTATGTGTTCCTGACCGCCTGTCGTAACGAAGAGATGATCCTCGCCGAATTCCTGCGCGAGTTCAGCGAGATGACGCTGGCTGCGCAAATCGACCGCAAGGCGGTGCTCTATGTCGTCGACGACCTTTCCAGCGATCGGTCCATTGAGATCCTGGAGGCCCATCGCAGGAGCACGGCCGTGACGGATCTGAAGGTCATCTGCGCCCCGACCAACTTCGGCAATCAGGGAGCGCTGTTTTACGGTCTGTCCAAGATCGAGGTGGATCCGGACGACGTCCTGATCACATTCGATTGCGACGGCGAAGACGACGTGAAAGAGATTCCGTCGATCATCAAGCTCGGCACCGACAATCCCGGAAAGCTCGTTCTGATCGAGCGCGGGCAGAGAAAGGAGTCGCTGATCTTCCGCATTGCGTTCTTCTTCTACAAGGTGCTCTTCCGGTTCCTCACCGGCCAGCGCGTCATCCCCAACAACTTCCTTCTCATCCCGGCTGTGTACGTCCCCGCGATTCAACGCACGCCGACCGCTGCGGTCCACTTCGCCTACGCAGTGTTGAAGCTGAGACTCCCGTCCATCACGACGCGGCGTAATCGCCGGCAACGTTACGGTGGTGGTGCGGGCAGCCAGAACTTGTTCATGGTCGCCAGCCACGGTCTGGTCGGCTTGATGATCTTTTACGAGACCGTGGTCGCCAAGCTCCTGTTTCTCCTCGGGCTGGTCGCCGTTTGGATCATCGGGATGATCGGCGCGGCGATGTTTCTCCGCCAGTATCCGGGCACGGAGAGGGCGCTGCTCTGGCTCTCGGGTGCGTTGGCGGGCTTCGACCTCGGCTTCCTGGGGCTGCTGATCGCGGCGGCGCTGGCGTTTATCTTCAAGCTCGCCGTCTTCAACCTTGCGCGTCTTGGCGCCGAAGCACCGCCAGCACCGAAACACCGAGCGGAAAGCGCCGATGAGGAGCGAGACGCCGCTCGATTCTGAACAGACGATACAAGAGCTCGTTCAGCGGTTCGGGCGGCAGGCCCATATGCGTCTTGTGCGGCTGCACGGCGCGGGGGATGAGTCGCAATGCCGTTCGAATGATGGTGACAACCGGGAACAGCAGAACGTTGAAGCAGGTCAGATGCAGAACCTGCAGCTCCGGCGGAACGATCGCCCGTAGCGACGCTGGAGAATAGCGGCGGAAGTGGTGAGCCGCCTCGTCGTGCCTGGTCCAGAGGAAATCAAAAGCGGGGACGGTGATCAGGACGAGCCCACCCGGGACCACTTGCTGGGCCGCCCAACGCAAGGCCCCGGCATCATCGGCCACGTGCTCAATGACGTCGAACATCCCGAGCAGGTGTACCGGCCGAGGCAGGGGCTCGGGGATGCTGTGCTGGATTACTTCGAATCGGCCACCGTGCTTTTCGTGTGCCCTGACGACCGCGCTCGGTTCGAGCTCCGCTCCCAGGACCTCACCGAACTCGGCGAGCATCGGCAGGTTTCCTCCGGTGCCGCACCCCACTTCAGCAACGCTGCGTACGACACCAAAGTCCGGCAGATGGGCCCGAATCGTGTCGGCCAGGATCTCTCGCCGTGCGCGCCACCACCAGTGAACGTCTTCGACGGAAGACATGAGCTCGTACTCATTCGATTCCATCTACGACACCTATCCGGCCTCCATCTGTCCACCCGCACAACCGTTGAGCACCCGGGGCCGGAATCGGCCGGTCTCAGCCCGTAGTGCTAGAATTTTTGCGCATGTCAAGCACCACGCTGGAAACATTCCCCAACCCGCAGCCCGGCCGTGATTACGAAATAGTTATCAGATGTCCTGAGTTCACTTCGGTTTGCCCGAAAACGGGGCTGCCCGACTTCGGCGAGATCCGGATCACGTATGTGCCCGACGCGCTGTGTATCGAATTGAAAGCGCTCAAATACTACCTGATCGAATTCCGGAACAGAGGAATTTTCTACGAAAATGTCACGAACCAGATTCTCGACGATCTGGTGAGCGCATGCCTGCCGCGCCGCATGATGGTCGTGGGCGATTTTTCGGTGCGCGGAGGCATCAAGACCGAGGTGACGGTCCGCTACGAAAAGCCGTGAGCCTGCCCGACCCGCCAGACCCGCCAGACAACGGCCGCCCGCTTCAAATTCCGATCGAAACGAGCCTCGACCTCCACGCCTTCCTTCCCAGGGACATTCCATCGGTCGTCGACGAATATGTTCGCGCCGCGCAGGGCGCGGGACTGCGCGAGATCCGGCTGATTCACGGCCGCGGAACCGGCGTGCAGCGCGGCATCGTTCAGCATGTGCTCGAAGAACATCCTTTGGTCGCGGAGTTTTTCGACGCGCCGGAGTCGCACCTCGGAGCAACGGTGGCGATTCTCAGACGGCATGCGCATTGCCTATGAGGCGGCGTGGCCGAAGACAATCCTCCGCCGTTCGCCGCCGGCGATGTCGTCGACGTTCGCGGCCACAGGTGGTTTGTCGAGGAAGCCATCGCGTGTACGGATTGCACTCTGCTGCGGCTGGCTCGCACTGAGGGACTGCGGCGCCGCGGAGATTGCAAACTTCTCTATCCTTTCGACCGTCCAGTAAAGCGGATATTTCAACCGCGGGTGCGCGCGGTTTCGCGGCGCCGATGGTTGCGTCTGCTGCAATCGCACACCGGCGGGTGCCGTCGATTCGGCCAGCTTCGCGCCGCGGCGTTTGCGGCCATCGACATTCTGCCTTTCCAGCTCGAACCCGCGCTCGCGGTCGTACGGGGGCTGGCCTCGCGCCTGCTCCTCGCAGACGAGGTTGGCCTCGGCAAAACCATTCAGGCCGGGCTCGTCCTTGCAGAGCTGCAACAGCGCGGCTGGTGCGATCGCGCGCTGATCCTCACGCCCGCGGGTTTGCGCGAGCAATGGGCAGACGAGCTGGCGCGGCGGTTCGGTATTCGCGCGGCCGTTCTGGATGCCGATTCGCTCCGGACGATGACCGCGGCGCTTCCGGTCGGGCTGAACCCATGGACGGTCGAGCCGGTCGCCATCGCATCAACGGACTTCGTCAAACAGCCGGAAGTGCTGCGCGCGGCGACGGCGATCCTCTGGGACGTGTTGATCGTCGATGAAGCGCACCAGGCGGCCGCGGCCGCACAGCGGGCGTCTGCGGTGGATCGGCTCGCAAGCCGCGCCCGTCACGTCGCGCTGGTCACCGCCACGCCTCACGCGGGCGATCAAGCCGCCTACGACGCACTTTGCCGGATTGGCCGGCTCGACACCGACGACCCAATCGCGCTGTTCCGCCGCACGCGAAGCGAAGTCGGGTTGGGTCGCGCGCGCCACGTGCATCTGCTTGCGGTGCGGCTCAGCAACGAGGAACGAGACATGCACAGGTTGCTTTCCAACTACGCCCGGCGCGCGTGGCGGGCGGGCAAGACGCACAACAAGCCGGACGCGCAGCTGGTCGCCACGATCTTGTGCAAGCGCGCGTTCTCGAGTGCATCCTCGCTCGCCGCTTCGGTCGAACGCAGGCTTGCACTCCTTTCCGGCGGCAGCGAGCCTCTACAGACAGGACTGCCATTTGCGGCCGACGAGGACGATGCTGACGTCGATCCGCCGCTCGCAGCGCCGGCGCTCGATCGAGCCGACGAGGAACAGCGCGCGCTCGAGGAGATTCTGAAGGCCGCACTGCGCGCGCGCCCACACGAGCGGAAAGTCGCCGCGCTGCAAAGACTTCTGCACCGCATCGACGAGCCGGCGCTGGTCTTCACCGAGTATCGCGATACGCTGTTCACGCTCGAATCCGCCGTCGAACCTCTGCGCCGGCCGGCTGTCCTTCACGGAGGCCTCAGCCGGCAGCACCGCCGCGTCGCGGTCGACGCGTTCAACAGCGGTGCGGCCGGCGTGCTCCTTGCCACCGATGCCGGCTCGGAAGGCCTCAATCTACAGAGCCGCTGCCGCCTGGTCGTCAACCTGGAGCTCCCGTGGAACCCTATACGGCTGGAGCAGCGAATCGGGCGCGTGGATCGTTTCGGCCAGTCGCGCACGGTTCACGCCATCAATCTGTTCGCACGAGACACGGCTGAAAGCTTCGTCCTGGCTCGTCTGTCCAGGCGCGTGGAACAAATCCGCCGCTCGCTCGCCTCGTTCGACAATCCCGTTTTCGCACGAACCGAATTGGAAATCGCGTCGGAAATCTTTGATGATCACAAACAATGATGATGACGCAAATCCTGGCGCTGCGATCTGACGCGGAGGAGGAGGCGGAAACGCTTCGGGCCGTTCGGTCGATATCTGCATCCGGGCCCGCCGCCCCCGTCACCGATCGGGTGTGTATGACGATGGTTCGTCGCCTGAAGCGGGGGCCGCTCGGCCACTCCGGGGCGATCTTCTTTGGTGGCGTGAAGATCGTCGATGCCTCGGGCCGCGTTCTCGAAGACCTCCTCGTACCGGTTCAGGTGAAATTTCGTGCTCGACCTCACGGAAAGAAGCGTAGAGACGTCCGTTGTGATGGGCAGGAAATCTATGACCGCCATCAGCCGGCGGTCGTGGAGGCGGTGCGTGAACACGTCTCGAGGCGGCTGATGGACATCTCGGACCAGTACGGTTGCGGATTGGCGCGCTTGATGAGGCGCGAAGACCATCTCGCCAGGCTTCTGGGGGACGAGATACCGGCGCTCGTTCAAGCGGGCCTGTTCGATCGCCGGGCCGTGAAGGAACGCGATTCGGCTCGTATCGACGAAGCCGCGGCTTCAGATGAAAGCAATGCGCGAATGCGCGCGCTTCAGTCGGCGATGCTCGGCATAACGGTGCGCGGACCCGACATCGTGCTCCTTCTGCTCGTCGACTGACGGCCTGAAGGTTCATGCTCCCAGGCCTCAGCGGGTCGCTTCTTTCACACTACTTCGCCGAACATCTGCTCGCCGACCGCTTTCGCGGCAGGCTCGGCGAGGCTTCGTTACCGTCGGCTCACAGAACGTTCGCACGCTGGTGGCGCGAGCACGGCGCCCATCTTGGACCGGCAACGAGCTTGCGCGCCATTCGCGACCGCGCGCGCGTGGAGCTCGCCGACATGCTGGGGTTTGATTCCCCGAAGCAAGACGTCATCGGCCCAGGCGTGGCGATGAGCGCCGGGTTGTGGAACGAAGATCTGGACGGGCTCTGGCGCCAGGCAGTCCGCACCGCCATCTTCGCCGGCGTCGACTGGTGCCTCTGCACCAACGGCCGTCAGCTCAGGCTCGTCGACGCTCAACGCACCTACTCCCGCGCGTGCCTGGATTTCGATCTTTCGCAGGCCATCGGCGATCCGCGGACGTTTTCCGTGCTCTGGGGGCTTCTTCGCGCCGAAGCATTCCGGGGAACGCCGCAGCACGATCCGCTGATCGTCGAAATCATTCAGACGTCGGCCCGCCACGGCGCCGCTGTGAGCCGCGCATTGCGCTTCGGCGTGATCGATGCCGTCGGGCGGCTGCTCTCGGGGTTGCTCGCCGGACAATCCTCGCGAACACGCCGGCGCGCAACCGCCCACCATCTGGCGAACGGCTTCGATGAATCGCTCACGCTGGTGTATCGCGTCTTGTTTCTGATGTTCGCTGAAGCGCGTGGCCTGGTGCCCAATTGGCATCCGATCTACCGTGCCCACTACACGATCGAATCGCTGCGCGACGAAGCCGAGCGGCGCGGAACAGCTCGCGGGTTGTGGGAAACGCTGCAGGCGATCGCTCGGCTGGCACATCGGGGCTGCCGTGCCGGAACGCTGGTCGTGCCCGCGTTCAACGGCCGTCTGTTTTCCCCGTCTCGCGCGCCGATGGCGGACTCGTGCGCGATGAGCGACGACCTGGCGCGCGACGCGCTGCTCGCGTTGTCGACCACGACGGTCGGGAGGAAGAACGGCCGCGTGCGCATCGACTATCGCGACCTCGGTGTCGAGCAGCTTGGCGCCGTGTACGAGAGCGTGCTGGATTACGTACCCGCCTGCACCTCCGGTGAGACAGGACGGTCCGTACACCTGACGAAAGGCGGCGACCAGCGCAAGGCCAGCGGATCGTTCTACACGCCCCAATCGATCACCGACTATCTCGTCCGGCGGACGCTGCATCCTCTGGCGGCCACCGCGTCGGCGGCGGAAATTCTACGGCTCCGCGTGCTGGATCCCGCGATGGGCAGCGCGGCGTTCCTCGTTTCGGCTTGCCGCTACCTCGCACGCGCGTATGAGCGCGCGCTTGTCCGCGACCGCGAATGCCTGCCGGATGAAATCGTCGAAAGCGATCGCGCCGCCTTTCGACGGCAAATCGCTCAGCACTGTCTCTACGGGGTCGATCTCAACCCTACGGCGGTCCAGCTGGCGCGGCTGTCGCTCTGGCTTGCCACCCTGTCCGCCGACATGCCGCTCGCCTTTCTGGATCACCATCTCGTCTCCGGCGACAGCCTGCTCGGCGCCTCGCTGGCCGATATCGCGCTGCGCCCTCCAACGCCGGCAGCACGCTCAAACGCGCGGCGCGTCGGCACGCCGCTGTTCGACGACGGCGATCTGGAGCCGTCACTCGCTCACCTGGTGAGCGAGCGCAGGTGGCTCGCCGACACTGCGGACGACAAGCTCGACATCGTGCGCGAAAAAGAAAGGCGGCTCGAGCAACTCGAACAACTCGTCCGGGCGGATCGGTGGAAGCGGCTGGCGGATCTCTGGTGCGCGTGTTGGATGTGGCCCGATCGCCGCACGGCGCCGGAAGCGGCGGTGTTCTCGTCGCTGTCCGACTTCATCGCAACCGGCCAAAGCGCATTGCCCAAGCCGGCGGTGGACGGCCTGCTGGCGCACGCGAAATCCATCGCCGAGGCGCGGCGCTTTTTTCACTGGATGCTCGAATTTCCGGAGGCGTACTTCGACGACGAGGGTCGAGCGTTGGAAAACCCTGGATTCGACGCCGTGATTGGAAATCCGCCGTGGGACATGCTGCGCGCCGACACGGGCCGCACGCTGCGCGCTGACCGCGGCAGCACGCGCGGGCAAACCCAGCCGGACCATGCGCTGATAGGCCGTTTCATCCGCGGGTCGGGCGTTTATCGATTCCAGGGGCGCGGTCACACCAATCGCTATCAGCTGTTTCTCGAAAGGACCATGCAACTGGTCAGGAAAGGCGGGCGCATTGGCCTCGTGCTGCCCTCAGGCATCGCGACCGATCACGGTTCTTCTGCCCTGCGAAGACGGCTGCTGGACCATCACGAGGTCGACACCCTCGTCGGCTTCGAAAACCGGCGCGCAATCTTTCCCATTCACCGGAGTGTTCGCTTCGTGCTGTGCACGGCCACCTCCGGGCAGCCGACGCGTCAGATTCGATGCCGCTTCGGCGTGGATGACGCGACACTGCTCGACCGCATTCCCGAAGATGGCCATCCGGCTGACGCGTATCCCATCACATTGACGCACGCGCTGCTCGCGCGCATGGCGGGCGACCCGATGACCATCCCCGATCTCCGTAGCGCAACCGACCTGGAGATCGTCGAACGCATCGTTCATGGATTCTTCAGGCTGGGCGATTCCGCCGGCTGGGGAGCGAAATTTGGCCGCGAGCTGAACGCGACCGACGATCGCCGCCACTTCCACGCAAATGGACCAGGCCTTCCCGTGCTCGAAGGCAAGCACGTCGAGCCCTTCGTCGCTCACGTCGAGCGCAGCGAGCGCAGGATTCCGGAAAAATCGGCCTCCGAGCTCCTGCGACGGCTCGAATTCAAACGTCCGCGGCTGGCGTATCGCGACGTGGCCAGCTCGACCAATCGCGTTTCCTTGATCGCCGCTGTGCTTCCGGCCGGCGTTGTGACGACGCACTCGTTGTTTTGCCTGAAGACGCCGCTCGCCGAGCGCGACCAGTCCTTTCTGTGTGGGATGCTGAACAGCTACGTGAGCAACTACCTGGTGCGGCAGCTGATGACCACGCATCTCGGCTCGACGACGGTGGAGAGCCTGCGGGTGCCGAAACCGCCGGCGGATTCGCCACGCTTCAAGGAAATCGTCCGGCTGGCCGAACGGTTGGCCGGTGGACCTTCGGCATTCGAGATGGCGCAGCTTCAGGCGCTCGCCGCGAAGGAATACAACCTGACGCTCGACGAATTTCGCCACATCCTCGGCACCTTTCCGCTGATTCCTGAAGCGGAGCGCGCCGCGGCGCTCGACGATTTCAGCCGCCGCTAGCCGTCCCCGCTAGCCGAGTCTGAGTCCAGGCGAGGCGACCGGTGCGCGTCTCAGGGCGCGGTGGGAAATTTGCGCGTCTGCGCCAGGTACTTTCGTGCCTTCTCGAGCGCCACGCGTTCGGCGTCCTCGCGCGTCGCGCCCTCGGCGCGAGCGAACCTCGCGCCGGGGTCGACGTTGTCTATCGTGCAGTAATAGCGGTCCCCAATCCGGTAGGTCACGATGTGCACCTGCCAGCCGTCGACCTCTTCGCGGCGTTCTGTGTATTCCTCAGCCTTCATGTTTGCACGCGGGGGCCCCTCCGCCCCGCTGCGATCTTTCTTCGCGGCTCTATGGTTTTTCTACCGGCGCGCCGACGAGGTTGCCCCATTCGGTCCACGAGCCGTCGTAGTTTTTCACGTTGTTGTAGCCGAGCAGGTACTTCAGCACAAACCACGTGTGGCTCGACCGCTCGCCGATACGGCAATAGGCAATGATTGGCTTGTCGCCGCTCACGCCGACGCCGCCATACAACTGCTTCAACTCGTCCACGCTCTTGAACGTGCCGTCGTCGTTGGCAGCCTTCGCCCAGGGCACGCTCTTCGCGCCGGGAATATGGCCGCCGCGCTGGCAGGTCTCCGGCAGTCCCGGCGGCGCGAGAATCTCGCCGGTGAATTCCGCCGGGCTTCGCACGTCAACGAGCGCCGCCTTCTTTCCTTTCACGGCGTCCTGGACTTCGGGCAGAAACGCCCGCAGCGAGTTGTCGGCGTCCTTGGCTTTGTACGTTTTCTTCTGAGGCTTCGGCACCTCGGTGCTCAGCTCCCGGCCTTCCGCGAGCCATTTCTTCCGCCCGCCGTCCATGATGCGAACATCCTGGTGCCCATAGACCTTCAACTGCCAGAATGCCCACGCGGCAAACCAGTTGTTGTTGTCGCCATAAACGATGATGGTCGTGCCGTTGTCGATGCCGGAACTACCCAGCAATTCGTCGATCTTCGCCTTGGGGGCGATATCGCGCACGAGGGTGTCGCACAATTCAGTCGTCCAGTTCCAGCCGACGGCCCCGGGCACATGCCCCTGGTCGTAGGCGGCCGTATCGACGTCGACCTCCGCAATCCTGATCGACGGGTCCTTGAGATGTTGGCTGACCCACTCGGTGCTCACCAGCACGGTTGATCCATTTTGACCGCTCATATTCACCCTCCTGCCTGCTGAAAGACAGCATCCTACGCCCGAGCCGCGCCTCGTGCAAACCTGCTAGAATCCTCGAAATGGCGACGCGGCTGACCACAATTCTCGTGATCGTGATCGTCGGCGCCACCTTCGTCGCGGGCCTCATCGTCGGCGCGCAACGCGACGATGCCAACGGCCCGGTCGATCTGATCATCGTCAACGGCAAGGTCTATCCGGGCGCCGGCGCGGACATGCAGGAAGCCGTCGCGGTGCGCGGCAACGAGATTCTGCGCGTCGGCTCCAACCGTGATGTGAAACGGCTGCGGCGCGCGCAGACGGTCGTGGTTGATGCTCACGGCGCGACCGTTCTTCCCGGGCTCAATGACGCGCACGTCCAGCTGATGGCGGGCGCGCTTGCGCTCGAACAACTCGATCTATCCTCGGCCGCCAGCATCGACGACCTCCAAGTCCAACTCGGCGAATACGCCGACGACATGCCGTCGCGGCCCTGGGTACTCGGGCGCAATGGCGATCCCGATCTCTTCACCGCGCCGAACGTCGCCGCGCGAAAAATTCTGGATGAGACGATTCCCGATCGACCCGTTCTCCTCACGAGCGGAGACGGAAAGGTCGCATGGGCGAACTCCAAGGCGCTCGACAAAGCGGGCATCACTCGGAGAACGCGCGCCACGGAGCCTGGCGCCATCGCGCGAGACCGCAGGACGGGGGAGCCGACCGGCGTGCTCAAAGGGCCTGCGATCGATCTTATGACGCAGGTTTTGCCCCAGCCGTCGCACGCCGAGAAGATTCTGGCGCTGCGGGCCGCCATCGAGGAGGCGCACAAGCTTGGGGTGACCAGCGTCCAGACCGTGAATCGGGGCGAGGAGGAGATGGACCTGTTGAAGGAAATCCGGCAACAGGGGGATCTCACCATGCGCGTGTACGGCTCGCTCTCAGTCTCGGAGGACATCGACAACGGCGCGATCGCCGCGCTCGACAAGCTGCGGCTGGAATATCCCGACGATCCCACCTTGAAGCTGGGCGGCGTGGAAATTCTCTGCGGCTGCGATCCCGCGAAGCTCGAACGCGCTGTCACGCTCCTCGACAAACACAACTGGCATGTCATGGTGCGCGCGACGAACGAAGACGATGCGCACGCCGCGCTCGACGCGTTCGAGCACGCCGTGTCGGTGAATCCCGCTCCAGAACGGGGCCGGCGCTACCGGCTCGAGGACCTCGAAGCGATCAACGAGAATGATGTGGCCCGCCTTCCCAGATTCAGCGTGATCGCCGAGCCGTTCGAATCCGACGCCTCCGGGGCCGTGTCGCCGCTCTGGAGCGCGCTGAGCGACGCGGGCACGCGTCTGCTATTTGGCAGCAACTGGCCGGCTGCCTCGTTCGATCCGCGAGACGTGATCCAGGACGCGGTGAACGGTGCGCCCGATCGCGCGCCCGCGACGCCGGATACCCCGCAGCCGCCGGCTCTGTCGGTCCGCGCCGCCGTCGATGCGTATACAAGCCAGGCCGCGTATGCGTCCTACGACGAACAGCGAAAAGGCACCCTGGCCCCAGGCATGCTCGCCGACATCGTGATCCTGTCGAACGACATCTTCCAAAACCCTGCGGAGGCCCTCAGGGAAACTGCGGTCGCCGTGACGATCTTCGACGGCAAGGTCGTCTACCAGCGCGCTGCGCCCGCGGCATCAAACTAGCTGACGTACGCCAGTCCGCTCTATGGCTACCAAGATTACCTATGCAACGCTTGGTGGTGAGCAGCTCGACGACCTGCACCGCGCGCTCGACGAAGCCATCGCCAAGGCCCCTCAGACGTTCGGACGCGAATACCTGCTTCATATAAATGGCCAACCGGTCAGAGCCGAACAGCAGTTCGAAGATCGCAGCCCGATCGACACGAGCATTCTGATAGGAACATTTCAGGAGGGCGGCCGCGAGCACATCCGATCGGCGATTGCCGCCGCGCGCGCCGCCTACCCGGCCTGGGCGGCACGTCCCTGGCCGGAGCGCGTTGCCATGGTGCGCAGGATTGCCGAGGCCATTCGTTCGCATCGCTGGGAGCTCTCGGCGCTGATGGGCTACGAGGCCGGAAAGAACCGGCTCGAGTGTGTGGGCGACGTTGAAGAAGCCGCCGACCTGATTGCCTACTACTGCGACCAGATCGAGCTGCACCACGGCTTCGTCGAACCGATGGGCGCACTCGGTCCCGGAGAAGAGAACGTCAGCGTGATGAGGCCCTACGGCGTCTGGGCCGTCATCTCTCCGTTCAATTTTCCGATGGCGCTTGCGGCAGGCCCCGCCGGCGGCGCGCTCGCCGCCGGCAATACCGTCGTGTTCAAGCCAGCGAGCGCAACTCCGCTGCTCGGGGCAAGGCTCTATGACATGACGGAGGAAGCCGGCCTGCCCTCAGGAGTCTTCAATTTCGTGACGGGTCCCGGATCGACCGCCGGCCAGGAATTGATCGATAACGGGGGCATCGACGGAATCGTGTTCACCGGGTCGAAAGAGGTCGGGCTGAAGCTGATGCGCGATAACGCCGCGCGCCCGGTGCCCCGGCCGGTCATCATCGAGATGGGCGGGAAGAACCCCGCGATCGTGACCGCCGCCGCCGATCTCGACAAAGCCAGCGACGGCGTCATGCGGTCGGCATTCGGCGCCCAGGGTCAGAAATGCTCGGCCTGCTCGCGCGTATACGTGCAGCGCGACGTGCGCGACAAATTCGTGCGGCTGCTCGTCGAGAAAACCAAACGGATCAAGGTAGGCAGCCCGCTCGAGCGCGACGTCTGGATGGGGCCGGTCATCAACGAAGCGGCGGTGAAGACGTATCTCTCCGCCGTGGAGCGCGCGAAGCGCGACGGCGGAAACATTCTGATCGGCGGAAAACGCATGACCGATCCGCCGTTCGATCGCGGCTACTTTGTCGAGCCGACGATTATTGACGGATTGCCGCCCGGGCATCCATTGTTTTCAGAAGAGCTGTTCGTTCCCATCACCGTTCTGGCCGAAGTAATCACGCTTGACGAAGCGCTCGAGCTGGCCAACCGCACCGAGTACGGTCTGACGGCCGGGATTTATTCCGAAAACGAAGACGACCTTCGCACGTTTTTCGAGCGCATCCAGGCGGGCGTCACTTACGCGAACCGCCGCGCCGGCGCGACGACGGGCGCCTGGCCGGGGGTCAATCCGTTCGGGGGCTGGAAGGCCAGCGGCTCGACCGGCCGGGGCACCGGCGGCCCCTATTACGTGCAGCAGTTCATGCGCGAGCAAAGCCGGGTACGGATCAGGTAGAGAGACTCCGGACTCCCGGCTCTGGCTCTGGGCTCCGGACTCCGGGTACTGAGCTTCAGAAT
>DASZHO010000133.1:0-33021 GCA_035937795.1 Vicinamibacterales bacterium
TGCCTTTTTCTTTATCCCTGACGCCGTCTCTACCGCCGTCTCTACCGCCGTCTCTGCCGCTGTCCTTTCCGCCGTCTTTGCCGCCCTTGTCGCCGTCGTGATCCCCGTGCCGATCGTCGTCGTCGCCGCCGGACTTCCTGGTGATGGTGACCGTGAAGCTCTTCTTGGCGCTGTTGCCGGCTGCATCAACCGCAGTGCAATTCACGGTGGTCACCCCTACCGGGAAGACCGAGCCAGATGAAGGCACGCATGTCACCGGCCTGGCGCCGCTGACCAGGTCGATGGCGGTCGCGCTGAACGTCACAACCGCGCCGCTGGCGCTCGTCGCCGTCCTGGTGATCGCCGCCGGAACCGTCAGGACCGGAGGCGTCGTATCGCGTACCGTGATGGTGAACGAGCCAGGCGGAGATGTGCGGCCCGAAGAATTGCTGGCTGTGCAGGTAACGGTCGTCGTGCCCAGCGGAAAGGTGGCTCCCGACGCGTGGTCGCAAGACACCGTCACCCCCGATGGATCGGTCAACTCGGTCGCTTTCACGGGTCGCCACCGCGCCAGGCGACACACGCCACGACGAGGCCGACGATCCGCGAAACACAAAATTTCATGAACAATCCCTGGGATAAGGCAGCTGCTGGGGAGCAACGGCGACGACAATGCCACAATGCGGTCTCTGTCGCCTGCTGTCATCAAATCAAAAAGGGCGTCTGCTGATAGCATAGTGAATGGCCACGTTGCACGACCGGAGGGAGTTAGATGTAAGTACATAATATGCAGGTATTTACAAGATGTTGCCTCCAAGACACTGTCGCCGCCCTGCGTGCAAGGATGCTCCGAAATAGCACAATCAGTTGCAACCAGGTCGGCATAAACTGCACATTTATATAGAGTTACTGTGTGGCGCTCTCTTCTGGAAATAGTGTCAATCTGGTGGAAACAGTGTCAATCTGGAACGGTCACCGGCGCTACTTCCGCTCCGACCGAATATCGCTAACGTGTTAGGATTCTGAAGGTTGCGGCTCCACACTCGTCTCCGTATCGGTGCCGTCGCGTTTCTCGCCGTCTGGCTGTTGGCGCCGATCGCTGCCGATCCGCAGACGCGCTCGGGGGCGCTCGCAGCTCCGCCGGCGGCCAGCGCCGGCCCGCTCGCGCAACCGGCGCCGCTCGTCACCAAGGTTCTTCCCAACGGCCTGCAAATCATCGTCTTCGAGGATCACTCTGTTCCCCTCGTCACCGTGGAGCTCGCCATTCGCAACGGGTCGTTTACCGAAACGCCGGAGCTGAACGGCCTGTCGCACCTCTACGAGCACATGTTCTTCAAAACCAATCGCGCCGAAGGCGCCGATTACATGAAGAACATCGACCAGCTCGGCATCTCGTACAACGGGACGACGCGCGAGGAAGAGAGCGAGTACTACATGACGACGACCACGCCGAATTTTCCCGTGGCGATGCGCTTCCTGCGGGACGCCGCCAGGTATCCGGCGTTCGACCCGCAGGACTTCGAACAGGAGCGGCAGGCCGTGCTCGGCGAGATCGATCGCAACCAGTCGAACCCGTACGGCTCGATCAACATCGAGATGAATCGCCGCCTGTTCTATCAATATCCGACGAGAAAAAATCCGCTCGGCACCCGTGAGACGGTGAAGGCCGCGACGACCGATTTGATGCGGGTGATTCAGGGGCGATATTTCGTGCCGCAGAACGCCGCCGTTGTCGTGACCGGCGACGCGACGCCCGACGCCGCCTTTCTCGCGGCTCAGGAATTGTTCAGCGACTGGCCACGGCGGCCGCGGAATCCGTTCGAGGAATTCCCGCTGGTGGAACACCCGGCGCTGCCGAAGAGCGAAGGCGCCGTTCTCAAAGGGCCCGTTCAAACGGTTGTCGTGGAAGTGGGCTGGCACGGTCCGTCGGTTGGAAAAGACGATCTCTCGACGTATGCCGCCGACGTCTTTTCGTTCATCCTGCGACAGCCGAACTCGCGTTTCCAGCGCAAGCTCGTTGATTCGGGCCTCGTCACCGCCGTCAGTCTGGGCTACTACACGCAGAGCAACGTGGGGCCGATCAACCTGTTGCTGCAGACCACGCCGGACAAGGTCCGCGCGGCAGTGCAAACGGCGTACGACGAGCTCTCTCACTTCACCGATCCGGACTACTTCACCAACGAAGAGCTCGAGAGCGCAAAGACGATTCTCGAATCCGAAGATCTGTTCGATCGTGAGAAGCCCTCAGAGTACGTCCACACCGTCAGCTTCTGGTGGGCCTCGGCCGGCATCGACTATTTCCGCGGCTATCTGACGCGCCTGCGCGCGACCAGCCGCGCCGACATCGTCCGCTACGTCACGATGTACATCCAGGGCAAACCGCACGTGGGCCTCGCATTGATGTCCGACGAGGCGGCAAGAACGTCCCACCTGACCGCCGAAGACCTGATCGGTACGTCGCCGCCGTCCCGTTAGATGAGTCAGATGAGTTGGATGAGCCGGATGATCACCGTCCGCCGTTCCCTGGCCCGCCGGCGTCCCGGCTTCGCGCCATGCGCCGCGGCCATCGCGCTGTGGCTCGCGGTTCTTACGCCGGTAGGCACGTCGGCGCAATCAGCGGTTCAAGGGGTCACCGAATTCACCGTCAACGGCCTGAAGGTGCTCGTGAAGCAGCGGCCGGCCAGCCAGACGGTCGCCGCCGGCCTTTTCATACGAGGCGGATCGCGCAACGTCACGGCGGCCAATGCCGGCATCGAAGCGCTGATGCTCGATCTGGCGACCGAGGCCAGCGCGAATTTCCCGCGCGAGACGCTCCGGCGCGAGCTGGCGCGCACCGCCTCCGCGGTGAGCTTCGGCGTGAACTACGACTACTCCGCCTTTTCGCTGGGCACCACGCGCCAGTATTTCGACCGCGCGTGGCAGATTTTTGCGGATTGCGCGCTGCGGCCCAGCCTCACCCCTGAAGATTTCTCGCTGGTCAAGCAGCGTCGCCTCACAAACCTGAGCGACGACCAGGACGATCCGGATTCATCGCTGAGGATCCTGCAGGCGGCGGTGTCCTATGCGGGCCATCCGTATCAGAACGATCCGCGGGGGACGGTGGGGTCGGTCGAGCACCTCACGCTGGAGGACGTCCGGCGGTTCCATCAGCAGATGATGCAGACGTCCCGGCTGCTTCTGGTGATTGTGGGCGATCTCGACCCGCAGGAAGTTCAGCGCAAGGTCACGGCGTCCTTTTCGTCGCTGCCGGCCGGCGCCTACCAGGCGGCCGCTCTGCCCCCGCTCAGTTTTTCAGCGCCGACCGTGGCGGTCACCCCGCGCGATCTGCCGACCAACTACGTGCAGGGGGTATATGCGGCGCCGCCGATCACGTCGCCCGACATTTATCCCATTCGTGTGGCGACCAACGTGCTGCGCAATCGCGTGTTCCAGGAAGTGCGCGTGAACCGCAGCCTGTCGTACGCCCCGGACGCCTTTCTGTCCGAGCAGGGCGCCAACGTTGGCGGCATCTACGTCACCGCGGTCGATGCCAACCAGGCAGTGCAGGTGATGCTCGACGAAGTCGGCAAGCTGCAGGCGCAGGAGATCAGCACGGACGAGCTGAAAGCCATCACGCAGAGCTTCCTGACGACGCATTATCTGGATCAGGAAACCAACGCCGCGCAGGCCGGCGCGTTGGCGCGGGACGAGTTGATTGGCGGCGGCTGGCGCAGCAGCGCAAACCTGCTCGAGCGTCTCCGCGCCGTGACGCCGCAGGATGTCCGGCGCGTCGCCAACACCTACATGCGGAACTTTCAGTTCGTCGTTCTCGGGAATCCCTCGAAAATCGACCAGCAATTCTTCCTGCGCCAGCCCGGTTCCGCTTCAGCGCGCTGATCTGCCGGCGCTAGCCGAGAACCTGTTGAACCGCATGGGCCGCCTCCTCCATGTCCTGCCGCGTGACGTCCAGATGCGTGACCATCCGCACTCGCTCCCGGTCCACCGGCACCGCCAGCACCCCGCGTTCGGCCAAGCGCGAAAGAAAATCCGCCGAGGATAGTCCGTTTTTCTTGACGCTGAAAATCAGAATATTGGTGTGAACCTTCGCGGCGTTCAACGCGATTCCCGGCAGCTGGGCGAGACGTTCGGCGAGAATCCGGGCGTTGTCGTGGTCCTCCTGCAGGCGCTTGGGGCCACGCTCGAGCGCCAGCAGGCCCGCCGCCGCGAGCACCCCCGCCTGGCGCATCCCGCCGCCGAGCATCTTGCGGATGGAACGGCATCGTTCGACGAAGTCGCGCGTCCCGACGATCATCGAGCCGACCGGCGCGCCGAGGCCTTTGCTCAGGCAGAATTGCACCGAGTCGAACTTCTTCGTCATCCCCGCCACGTCTTCCTTCAGGTACGCCGCGGCGTTGAACACTCTCGCTCCGTCCAGGTGCACGTGAATGTCGCGCTCGTGCGCGCGATCGCAGATTTCGTTGGCCAGCTCCGTGGGATAAACGGTTCCCCCTGCCATGTTGACCGTGTTCTCGAGGCAAATCAGCGCGGTCTGCGGACGGTAGTAGACCCTCGGCCGAATAGCCGACTCGACGGCCGCCCACGACAGCATGCCGTCCACGCCCTCGACAATCCGGGGAAGCACACCACCGATGGCCGATAGCGATCCCATCTCGTAGTTGTAGACGTGGCCGTTGGCCTCGCAAATCACCTCCTGGCCAGGCCGCGTCTGCGCTATCACGCAAGCCAGGTTCCCCATCGACCCGGATGGAACGAACAGCGAGGCCTCCCGGCCGAAAATCTGCGCGGCCCGTTCCTGAAGCTTGTTGAGGGTGGGATCTTCCAGAAACACATCGTCGCCCACCTCGGCTTCGGCCATGGCGCGGCGCATATCTGGAGAGGGTTTGGTGACGGTGTCGGACCTGAGGTCGATCATCCGACAGAGAGTATCAAAATGTGAGCCCCGCGCCGAAATGGACGCGTGTGCCGGCGCCTATCCCGTGAGCAACCATCAAGCTGATTCGAAAAAGCGCCGCGGTCGCCCAGACGCCGGCGCCGACCCCGCGCTTGAGATCTCGCTCTCGGAAACGCTGCCCTTTGTCGTAGGCCGTTCCCACATCGATGAACACGCTCGTTCCGAACGTGCCCAGATTCAGCGGCGAGCTGAGGGGAATCCTGATCTCAGCTGAACCGGCGGCCAGCGTATCGCCAACGGCCGTGCCGGCCCGGAAGCCGCGGAGGTTGTCGCTTCCGCCGAGAATTGATTTGAAGAAAGGCGGCATCGAGCGGCTCGCGTCCTGGCGAAGCACCCGGAGCGCCAGCACGCTCCCGTGGTACAGGCCGAGATATCCATCGGCCTCCACGTCCGTCCGCGTGACAGACCTGGAGTCAGAGGGTGTGACAGATGTGGCGGGCACCAGCCCGGCTGCAAAATTCAGCCGGTCGATCCCGAGTCGCGCGTAAACGGCATTGCGCGGCAGCATCAGGTCGCGCCGGGTATCCACAACGACATCCGCTCCGACCGAACGAGTCGTGTCCGTGCGCCCGAGCAGCGTGGCTTTCTGCCAGGCGATCTCGGTGCCCGCGCGCATGGACCCGAACAGCTTCCACTCCGTTCTCGCTTGCACGCGCGTCCTGTCCGCATCGCCATGAAAAAACGGGTGCGTGCGCCGCTGAACGAACGCCCCGGCGGTCACGCGCGGCGCCAGAGGTGACGCAAATTCCTTCTGGAACTCGGCGCCGGCGCGCTTGTCTCCTCCCCAGCTCAGCGGAAAGACCACGCGGCTCCCCGTGCTCGAATTTCCGGCCAGCGCCAGCTGTGCGCCGAAGGTGAGCCCATAACCATCCTCGGCATCGAGGATCGGTACCACCATCAGATTCAGCTTGCTACGCCGAACGACGTGCGGCGTCTGGCCCGGGAGTACGCCGGCCACGACGCGGATGGGCCCTTCGTTGACCCGAATCAGAATCAGCACCTGTGTGGGATCGGCGATCGACGCGTAACGTTTCAGGACGTCGACGCTCTCGAACCGCCCGGCGGCGCGCAGCCGATCGGCGGCCGCAACGAGGAGCTCGTCGGAAAACGCCTCGCCTTCCGACAAGCCCGATGCCCTGATGATCTCGGCATCCGGCGTCAACGTGTTCCCTTGCACGCGGATGGAAGCGATCACGTCTTGTTGAGCGAACGCCGGCGGGACAGAGACGAGGATGGCCAACCCGCACGCAAGCACCCGGATCGGAGACGGCACCTCAGCGTACCGCGCCGGTGTGAATCCTGGTGCTGACCGTGGCTTCGCGGTAGCCGCTGTAATCGAGGCTGTACGTGATATCGAAGCGGCCGGGCGCCAGAACGATCGCGCCCGTCGAGTCTATCCGCTTCGGCAGCCAGATGCCGGCGAAGGCTTCGCTCATCAGCATGCTCGCCCGGAGGTCTGCAATGCGAACGAGCCAGGCCGCCGGCAGAAAGTCGAGGCCGGCGTTATCGAAGGTGTATTTGACGATTTGGTGCTGCGACGGTTCAACCCACAGTGTGATGAGCGAGACCTTGTTCATCAACCGCTGCATTTCCGCGCCGTAGGACTCATCCGGCGGCTTCGACGCCGCTTCCCTGACGCGCCGCTCCGTTCTGGTTTTCGGATCGTCTTGAAACAGACGCGTCGGGTAGTACTCGATTTTCAGAACGTCGCGGTTGTCGATCTTCTCGCGCCCGACCAGCGCGTAGCGGCCGGGTTCGAATTTGAACTGAAGGAAGTAGGCGGACGAGATGAACTGTGGCTCGCGGGTTTGACTGATGAGCCCCTGAACGTCCGGAGGCGCGGGCGGCGGCGCGTCCGGGGTCGCGGCGGGAGGGGCGTCCGCGGCGGAAGGGTCCGCGGCTTTGTTCCGGTTGCGTTTGTCGCGCTCTTTCGCCTGCTTGAGAAAATTGTCTTCGTACTTCTGGCGATCGCCCTCGCTGATCGTCACGCCGTTGAAGCGGACAGGGCTTCGCACGAAATATCCGTCCCGGACGTACCAGGTGTAGTCGCGCTCTTGTCCCCAGACCAGCGTTCTTCCGGGTCCGCGCAGCTCCGCCCGCTCCCGCTCGTCGAGGATGTATTGCTGGAGCTTCTTCCAGTTGTCGTCGCGGCGCGCGAGCACCTGCTCCATGAACCGATCGAGGTCGTTCGGCGCAGGCGCCGCCTGCCGGCCGGCTGCCGTTGGCCTGGGCGCAAGCGACAGCAGAGCAAGGACGACGGCAAGTTGCTTCATCGCGTCATCGCGTCATCGCTCCCCGGCGGAGGGAAGCGCTCAGGTTCCTGCTGAGGATACGCGATCGACGGGCGATCGGTTGCGCGCGTCAGGCCACGCGCGGGAGCTTGCGCACGACGATTCGCGCCGGCTGGTCGTCGTCGCACTCGTGCCACCACAATCCGCCTTCCATCCACCAACCGTTCTCGCCCTGGTCGTCGAACAGCACGCCGCAGCGGCCGCAGACGTCGTATTGCAGTTTGACCCGGGAAGTCTTCTTCTCCATGACTTTTCGTGTATTTAGACTTTACCGGCTCGTCCCTGGTTCCCTGAAAAAGAGGGGCAAAGTGCCTTTTTTCTCGCCGAAACGTGGCTGGAGGCCCGTTTCGAGGCCTCTTTGGCTTGATTTGTTCTATTTAACTAGTACAATAGGACAGTCGTATGCACCCCGAGCTGGTCCGCCTCGACACCTCCGATCCTGCCCCGATTTACGTGCAAATCGAGCGGTCGATCCGGGCGGCGGTGGCGACCGGACGGCTCTCGAAAGGCGCGCAGTTGCCGACCGTGCGGCAGCTGGCGGTCGGGCTGAAAGTCAACGCCAACACCGTCGCGAGAGTGTATTCGGAGCTCGAGAAGAGCGGCCTCGTCGAAACGCGCCGCGGGGTCGGCACCTTCGTGGCCGATATCTCGCGTGCCCCGCTCCCGGCGCACGCCAACCGCCAGGCGCTGCGCGATTTTGCCGCCCGGGTGCTCGAGGATGCCGCCGCCCGCGGGTTCTCGCGCGACGAGTTCATTGTCCAGCTCCAACTTCAGTTGAGGGAGGAAGACCATGCGTAGTGCTCCGAGTTCTCAGAGCAGGAGCGCCTTCACGCTCCTGCCGCCGGAGATCCGGTTCAACGTGCTCGCCGTCGCGCTCCTGCTCGCGGGCATCTCCGCCGGCTGGGTTGCCGCCGCCGTGCAGCGGCAGCCGCTGTGGATTGCGGCCGGACTCGTCGCGGGCGCGATCTCCTCGCTTTCCCCGCGCGTGGCCAACCAGTGGGAACGCGCCATCGTCCTGCGGCTCGGCCGCTATGTCGCCTCGCGCGGCCCCGGCCTGTTCTGGGTCGTGCCGTTCGTGGACGGCGTATCGGCCTGGATCGATCAGCGGACGATCACGACGTCCTTCGACGCCGAACAAACGCTCACCTCCGACACCGTCCCGGTGAACGTCGACGCCGTGTTGTTCTGGGTGGTCCACGATCCCGAAAAGGCGGCGCTCGAAGTGCAGGATTACGGCAACGCGGTGAGCCTGGCTGCGCAGACGGCGTTGCGCGACATCATCGGGCGCACCTCGCTCACCGAGCTGCTCCGCGGGCGGGAACGGATAGAAGGCGAGCTGCAGCAGTTGATCGACCAGCGATCGAATCCCTGGGGCGTCACCGTCCAATCGGTCGAAATGCGCGACGTCGTGATCCCGGGGCCGCTGCAGGACGCCATGTCGCGCGAGGCGCAGGCTTCGCGCGAAAAACAGGCGCGCGTCATTCTGGCGCAGGCCGAGACCGAAATCGCGGCGCTCTTCGAAGACGCGTCGCGGTCCTATCTGAACAATCCGACGGCGCTGCATCTGCGCGCCATGAACATGCTGTACGAAGGCCTGAAAGAGAAGGGCGCGCTGATGTTGATCCCCAGCAGCGCGGTGGAATCGATGGGGATGGGCGGCCTCATGGGCGCCGCGGCCCTCGCCCAGCAGCAACTAACGACGAAGGGCGACACGCCGAACGCGTGAGGAGCGACCCGATGAATCCAGACACCTGGGACCGTCAGTCGCAAGCCGTCTATCTGCTGCTCGTGGTTGTCGGCGCCGTGCTGGCCATCGTCGGCTGGGTGCGGTTCATTTTCTGACGGCACGTGCGTCATCCCGCGGGCTCGAACGCCAGCGACACGCCGTTCATGCAATACCGCAACCCCGTGGGGGCGGGCCCATCCGGGAAGACGTGGCCCAGGTGACCCTTGCACCTGGCGCAATGCACTTCGGTTCGCGCCATCCCGAATTTGCGGTCGGTGGTCGTTTCGACGGCGCCTTCGAGCGGCACGAAGAAACTGGGCCACCCGGTGCCGCTGTCGAACTTGCTGTCCGCCTTGAACAGCGGCTGCCCGCATCCCGCGCACCTGAACAGGCCGTCACGATGCTCGTCGTTCAGCGGGCTCGTCCATGCGCGCTCGGTCCCATGCTTGCGCAGCACGTCGAACTGCTCGGGGGTCAGCGCCACCCGCCACTGCTCTTCCGTCTTTGGCACATCCATGTTCGACGCTCCCTACCAAATCCGCGTCAGGCCGTACCGCTTGAAAACCGGATCTGACGACACAATGGCGAGGTCCTCTTCCAGCGCCTGCGCTGCCAGAAGACGATCGAACGGATCCCGGTGATGGCAGGGCAGCCGCGCGACCCGCGTAGCGTGGCGCATTTCGATCGTCAATTCGCGAATGCCATTTGACGTCATCTGCCCGGGCAGAAACCGCTCGATTTTGCCGCTCAGCTCGAGCTTTCCCAGCCCGACCTTGATGGCCATTTCCCAACAGCTCGCGATGCTGAGCAGACACTCGTTCCTGGAATCGGCGATGGCCCGGCGCGCCGCGCGCGATAACTCCGGTGCGTCGGTCACCCACCAGAGAAATGCATGAGTGTCGAGCAGCAGCCGCACTACGTGTAGTCCTCGAAATCCGGCGGCGTCTGGTCAAAATCCGCGGACATGCGAATTTTTCCCTTCGCGGACCCGGGCTTGCGCGGCTGGCGAGCCGCTTCGAGCGGGACGAGCTTCAGCAACGGCTTGTTGTCCTTCGCGATGATGACCTCCTCGCCGGCAAGCGCCCTGCGCACGAGGTCCGAAAACTGCGCCTTCGCCTGGGCAACGTTGAACGGCACCTTCTTCTTCATAGCGATATGGGCTATATGGTCATGTTAAGTGACCATGCTTCGAGTGTCAAGGCCATCGTCTTCACGCACTCGCCGCCAGGGCCTGGTCCAGATCGGCGATGATGTCGTCGATGTGTTCGATGCCTATGCTGAGGCGAATCATCTCCGGTGTCACACCGGCTTTGCGCTGCTCTTCAGCCGACATCTGTCGATGCGTCGTGGAACCAGGGTGACAGGCCAGCGATTTGGCGTCGCCCAGATTGACCAGCCGCTTGATCAAGGTGAGCGCGTCGTAGAACTTCACGCCGGCCTCGAATCCTCCCGTGACGCCAAACGTCATGAGAGAACAGGCCCGGCCGGAGAGATACTTTCGCGCCAAGGCGTGCGAGACATTGTCCGCGAATCCGGTGTAGTTGACCCACTCCACTCGCGGGTCGTCGCGCAGAAACTCCGCCACACGCCTGCCGTTTTCCACGTGGCGGTCGACCCGCAACGCGACCGTCTCGATGCCCTGCAGCAACAGAAATGCGCTGAGCGGAGACAGCACCGATCCCATCGTCCGCTGGCACACGCTGCGGCAGCGCCCGATGTAGGCCGCCTCCTTGTAATGCTCGGTGTAGACCAGGTTGTTGTAGGACGGATCCGGCCGGTTGAACATCTGGAAACGCGTCTCGTGCTCCTTCCACGGAAACCTGCCGCTGTCGACGATGGCGCCGCCGAGCGTCGTGCCGTGCCCACCCATGAACTTCGTCAGCGAATGCACCACGATGTCGGCGCCATATTCGATCGGCCGCAGCAGAATCGGGGTGGCAAGCGTGTTGTCAACGATCAGCGGAATGCCGTGCCTGTGCGCGACGCGAGCAAGCGCCTCGATATCGCAGACGTTTCCCGCCGGATTGCCGACGCTTTCGCAAAAGATTCCCCGCGTGCGATCGTCGATCAGCTTCTCTATGGCTTCGGGAAGATCCGACGCTGCGAAGCGGACGGTGACGCCCTGATTGGGCAACACGTGGGCAAACAGCGTGTGCGTGGTGCCGTAGAGTTGTGGCGCCGAGACGATGTTGGTCCCCAGCTCCGTCAGGTTGAGCACCGCATAGTGGACCGCCGCCTGGCCCGAGCTCACGCACAACGCTTCGAGTCCTCCCTCGAGCGCAGCGACACGACGCTCGAGCACCGCGGTCGTCGGATTGGCGATGCGAGTGTAGCGATAGCCATCGACCTCCAGATTGAACAGCGCCGCCCCGTGGTCGGCGCTGTCGAACGCGTAGGCGACCGTCTGGTAAATTGGCACGGCGACGGCTTTCGTGGTCGGATCAACCTCGTAGCCGCCGTGAATGGCGATCGTTTCGTTTTTCAGACTCATCTCCCTGCCTCGTCAAGTCTGTTAACCGGTCACTGGCGCTCCGCGCTTCCATTCATCAGCGCCAAACAGTCGGGCGGCACCCGCGGAGGCGGCGGCGGTTTGGCATTGTCGGGGTCGACGTCGTGATGACTCTTCAGATATTCGATCAGCTCCATTCGCTGGTCGGGCGACAGCTCCGGCCCGATGACGCCGCTTTTATTCGGCGCCGCCCCCGGGTTGCCTTTGACATATTCCCGGCTGAACAAGTGGCCGGTATTCAGGTTGCCTTGTTGCTTGGTGTCAAACCAGAATCCTTTCGACGATCCTTTGACCCTCTCGCTGACGTAACCGACCTTCACCGGGTCGAATTCGCGGCTCCCGACATAGAATCCGTCATATTTTGTGCGCTCCTCAAGCGGCGACAACAGCTCGTAGAGATTCGGCACCGAGCCGTTGTGCAGGAAGGGAGGCGTGGCCCACACGCCCTCGTGGGGGCGGGGCTTGTACCCCAGGTTGGCGTGCGGAATATCCAGCATGCCGAATCCCTCGACACACCCGCGCGTCTTCCCCTCGGGGACATGACTATCCGCGTAATAAAGATCGCGAATCTTCAGGCCGAGGATGTTCAGTCCGTCGCCCGAGCCGATTTTCCTGAGATCGACGCTATCGAGCTTCCGCGTGATGATGTCGTCGGTGAGGGGATTCTGCTGGGCCTCGCTGATCTCGGTTTCAAGCTCGCTGATTGCCTCTGCCCTGGCCTGGTCGCCCACGCCGGCGCCGGCCGCCTTGAGACTCGAGAGCTCCTGCTGAAGTTTCGGCACCAGATCCTTCTCCCGCTCCTTCTCCTCGTCGAGCTGCTGTTTGAGCAGCCGCCGCACGTCCTCGAGTTTCAAGCCGGTGCGGGTCAGGTCGTAGGTGTTATTCACGAAGTTCATCGCGGCAGTTGGATCGGTGCCGATGTCCTGCAGACTCTTCCACCTGATTACCCACAACGGATCGCTCGCCAGACGCAGCGGCGCTACCGCCGCCCTCAACGGGGCGGACGCGACGTGTGGACCATGGCAGCCGGCGCAGTATTGCCGGTACAGCACCTTGCCGCGGGCGGCCTTTGCCCGATCGATTGGGCCGAGCAAATCCTCAGGCCATTGGGGCGGCGTCAGCGTCTGCAGCGTCGACTCGATGCGAAGCAGGTTATCCCACGAGATGGACGTCCGATACCGTTCACTCTCCGGGATCGGACGCCCGTAGTGGTCCACGAGCTGAAACACCGCGCCGGTGCCCATTGCCTCGCCGACATTGCGCGCCAGCGGCTGGCTGACCGACGCGCCGTACTGCACCCAATCGAACTTCCAGATGTTCCAGAGGAAGGGGAAGCTGACCGGAGCGTTGCCTGTCCGATAGTTCGCCGGATCGATGCGATCGCCGAACACCGTGTTTGCGATGCGCGCAAGCGCGTCGGTTCGGCCGAACCCTTCACGGACCGGATAGTGCTTGGGAGCAAACGCTCCCCTTGATGATTTCAGCATCTCCCCGCTCACCGCCAGCATGTCGAGCCAGAGCCTGCCCTTTTCGCGCCAGCCGGAATCGGATCCGAGCACGCCTCGCGAGAAGCGATAAAACTTGAGCGGATTGGCGACCGTCGTCGCCACCGAGTACCCGACCTCCTTCACGAAGTTGCCATCCTCCATATCGGTGAACGCGATCATGCCCTGGCCGCCGTCGATGCGGATCGCCGTGGTCTTGTGGTCGCTTCCCGTGACGTTCAACTGGCCGGTGTGGCACGCCGCGCACGTGAGGTCGACGACGTAGTCGTTCACGCGGTCGTCATAACGCCGGGCGAAGCCGACGGGAAGCCGGTCGGGATTGGCGGGCGTCGGCACCGGCTCGACGATGAAGTTGAGCGACTGCAGGTAGGCGGGATCGGCCAACCGGGTCCGGCGGAACGGACGCTCCAGCTTCACGAACCAGCTGTACCGGAGCCCGTGCAGCGACGTGCCCTGCGGGGTGTAGTAGTAGAGCTCGCGCTGCGGAGACTCACGCCCGATGCCCCAGCCCTGGTTCAGGTAGCGCACCTGGTCGATGGACTCCGGCGGGAGCGTGTTCTCAGCGGCCTCCCACTTGTAGTGGATGATGAAGCCGATCATCCCGAGCGCGGCGAGCACAAGCAGAGCGGCAGCCCACCCGAGCGCCTTGCGAAAACCGGACCGGCGCACCGGAACGGCTGCAGGCGGCCGGGCTCCATCCGCTACCGCGGCCGGTCCCTCGATGCGCGCTTTGCGGCTCGCTTCCTCCGCTTCCCAGCGAGCGCGATTGATGCTC
Source organism: Vicinamibacterales bacterium (assembly GCA_035937795.1). Taxonomy (GTDB): domain Bacteria; phylum Acidobacteriota; class Vicinamibacteria; order Vicinamibacterales; family JAMQPK01; genus JAMQPK01. The sequence continues at coordinate 13,737 of DASZHO010000133.1, forward strand.
CCGAGAGGCCGGCTGTCCGACGTGGAGTTCTTGACCACGTCGATGTAGCTCGTCTCGCACGCGTCAGCCGCCAACTGCGATTTGGGGAGCAGCGTGAGCCGCCCGACGGTGTGGAAGGGCGCCTCGGTTTCCTTCCATTCAACGCTCGCGTTTTCAATCCAGAAACTGGCGTCGCGGTGGCGCCCCCAGCGTGTCATCCGGTCCGCGTCCAGGAACTGGATCCCGAAATCGAACGAGCTCATCTGCGAGTCTTCGTTCAGGTGGCGCACGAGCTCGTCCTGCAGGAAGTTCGGGCCGTTCTGCAGCGGCCGGGCGGGATTGGCGGCATCCGGGATGGCCGAGTACTTGACCGCATCCGCGGGCCCGTGACTGAATGGGACATTGCCCCAGTAGCGCATCTGCTGGTAGGCGCGGTCGGCCTTCCGTTCCTGGAGCTTCCCAAGAATGGCGGCTCTGAAGAACGCCAGTTGGTCCTTGAACGACAGCGACCAGATCGCCTTCAGCTTCTGCAGCATGCTCGCGGCGGCGAGGACCTTCATCAGGCTCGCGAACGTGTGCGCGTCGTTGATGGGGAACGTCGGCGCGTTGTTCATGGAATAGTCGACGCGCGCGGCTTCCGGCCCGGCAACGCCCGGGGGAAGCTGGATCGAAAACGAGAGCGCGCGGACGTCTCCCCTGGAGTCCGATTGAATCGTCGAAGCGGCGTTGGCAAATCTCAGGGTCGCGGGATAGACGCCGGGCTTTGCGTACAAACCTCGGGCGAGTCGCGCCGCAAGCTCGGGATCCGCGACCGTGCTCTTGAGGTCGAACACCTCGAACCGCGCGCGCGCGCAGATTCCCTTCGTGTGGGTGCCTCGGCCGAGCGGCCGGTTCTGTCCGGCCGCGAAGCGTGCCTGGACCGTCAGGAGGTCGCGAGCGATCTCCACGATGTCGCTGGCTTCGGTGGCGAGTTTGCGTTCGAAATTTGTCATCGCGTTCAACTGATCTCGGAAAGTGTTGCCCGTGCCTGACGAAGGTCCGCCGTGCTGTGGCCTTCGGAAAACCAGTCGTACACCGGCGTGAGCAGGGCGCCGGCCTCACTCGCGCGGCCCGACGAGTGCAGGAGTTTTGCGAGGGCTGTCGAGGCGCGCAGCTCGAACGACTTCGCCTGCTGCCGCCGCGCGTAGTCGATCGCCGTGCGCAGAGCGTCTTCCGCGGCGGCTTCGTTGCCGGCCAGCCGCAGCAACTGCCCCCGCACACGGTGCAGCTCTGCGACGTAGCCGCCCTGGTACGTCCGCTCGGCGTGCGCGAGTCCTTCCGCGGCCACCTCGAGCCCTTCCTCAAAGCGTCCCCCCCGTCGAAGCGCGTCGGCGAGGAGCGCCAGGAATGTCGGGCGCACGAGACCGGCGCCCATGGACTGTTGTGCCGACAGTGTGTCCTTGAGTAGATCGATGCCTTCGCGCAGCCGGCCAAGGCTCGCCATCGCCGACCCCTGAAACGAGCGGCTCCACTCGCCTTCCTGCCGGAGCTCGCACTCGCGGCACAGCGCGGCCATCTCGTCGCCAATCGCCAGCGCTTCCGCCGCGTTGCCGCGATACAGGTGGATGCCTTGCATCACCACGAGGGCGAACGCCAGGGTCGTCGGCTGCCGCTGCGATCGCGCGAGCGCCAGCGCTTCGTGCGCCCGCTGGTCGGCGCGGTCGGGATACCCGAGCGCCCACAACGGACGGCTCGTCATCGCGCGAGAGAGCATGCCAGGATCAAAACCGTACATCGCGGTGTACGCCGGACTGTCGGCCGGAACATGGAGCTCCCGGGCACGCTCGAGATGGCGGCTCGATTCGACCATGTCGCCGATGAACTCGCGCGACACGCCCGCGAGATGATGCGCGGCCATCTGGAACGCGGGATTGCCGACGGCTTCGGCCTCGACAATCAGCTCGTCGGCGCGGTCGCGGCACTCGCGAAGGTCGCCGCGAATCATGTGAAAGTGCGCCAGGGAGCACAGCACGGGGAACAACTCGGGCGGATCCTCGAGCTCCTGGCAAAGCTGGCGGGCTCGCGCGAAGACTTGCTCGACCTCCGGGCTGGCCCATCCTCTGGTCGAGCGGAGCGCGCGGCCCTTGGTCATCTGCAAGCCGAGCTCCTGCTGCTTTCGCGAGGGGGTGTCGGGCAGCGGGCGCAGGGCGTTGAGGCCGCGATCGGCCAGCGACGAGGCTTCGCGGAACGCGAACAATCCCACGGAGTGCCGTGCCGCGATGAGAAAATATTCGGCGCTGGCGCCGAAATCGCGCCCCGCTTCGAGCAGCACGGCGAGCTGGCCGGCGATGCTCGCGGCCTCGTCGCCATAATGCGCGAGGAGCGACCGCGCCGTGCGCGCGCTGAGCGCCGTGCGTCTGGTGGGCTGCAGCGACGCGTACAGCACGTTTTGATACAGCACGTGCACGAACTGGTAATTCAACGTCAGCGTGCGATCGGGAAATTCGCGCTCTTCGCCGCGCCTGACGAACACGTGGATCCGCTCCAGCCTCTCGAGGCGATCCTCGACGTCGGCGGCGTCCATCTCCGCGGCTTCGCTGACGATCGTCGAGTCGAACTGGTGACCGTGGACGCTGGCCGCCAGCAGCAGCCGGCGGTCGTGCTCATCCACCTGCTCGATCTTGCGCTGGATCATCCCGCGTACCGATTCGGGCAAGTCGCGCGGCATGTCCGGCTGCGAGCTGCCGAGCACCCACGTGCCGTTCTCCTCGACAATGCTGCCGGTGTCGCGCAGATACCGCACGAGGTCTGCCATGAACAGCGGACTGCCCTCGGTCTTCACATGAATCACCGAGGGAAAGTCGGCCGGAAACCTGTGGTTCGGAAACTGCAGCTCGAGATAGCGCTCCACGTCAACGGCTTCGAGGAAGCGCAGCCCGATTTCCTCGAACAGGCCGCGCGATTGCAAATCGGTTCTGATCCCGAGAAACGGGTGCTGCGCCAGCGCCATGTCCGACGGCCGGTAGCTCACGAGCACGAGCACCCGCATGCCGGCGAACCGCCCCGCGAGATAATTGAGGATATCGATCGTCGAGACGTCGGCCCAGTGAAGATCGTCGACGAACAACACCAGCGGCTGCGCGCGAGACAGCTCCTGGAACAGCGCGCCCAGTTCGCGCTTCATCCGTTCCTGCGATGCCGCCGGCGCCTGCTCGCGCAGCTCGGCGATCGAGAGCTGCTCCAGCGTTCGCGTGGCCACCTGCATGTACCACGTCGGGGCCAGGTTCTTCATCACTTCGTTCAGCGACGGGCCGAAACTCCGATGAAGCAGGCTGTCGAGCGCTTCGAGTATCGGCAGATAGGCCTCGGCACCGGCCAGACGCTCGGAGCATCGTCCGCGAGCCAGCGTCGGAGGCAGGGTGCTGGCGGTGAGCTCGGCGAGAAAGTCTTCCACGAGACTCGTCTTGCCAATCCCCGGCTCGCCCGTCACCGCCTGGATGAGGCTGCGGCCTTCTTTGACGCCCGCGTACGCGCGGCGAAGCTGAAGCCGCTGCGCCTCGCGGCCGACGGTGGTCCGGCGGGCCGACGCGGCCGACGGGAACAGGGTGGTCAGCCCGTCGGCCCGCTGCATCGCGGTCAGCTGCCGTTCGATTTCGCGCGCGGACGGCCGCCGCTCCGGCTCCTTCTCGAGCATGCGCCGGACGAGATCGTCGAGCACGAGCGGAACCGCCGCGTTGAGATGGCTCAGCGGCACCGGCTGCTCGGACATGATCGCGGCGATGGTGCCGAGGCTCGTGTGGGCAATGAAGGGCCGGCGCCCCGCGGCCATCTCGTACAGCACGATGCCGAGGGCGAACACATCGGTGGGAGGGCCGAAGGGGTTGCCGCTGGCCCGTTCGGGAGACATGTAAGACGGAGTGCCGATGAGCACGCCGGTCGCCGTGTCGAGGTTCGCCGTAGGCAGGTCGGCATCGCCCTCGATGGCCCGGGCCAGGCCGAAGTCCAGCACCTTCACGTAGCCGTCGCCGCGCACCATGATGTTCTCGGGCTTGATGTCTCGATGGACGATGCCGGCCTCATGCGCCGCGGCCAGCGCGCGCGCGATCTGCGCGCCGATCTCCGCGATCGTCGTGACGGGCAGCCGCTCCTGGAGCAGCCGCCGCAGCGTGCTTCCGTCGATGAACTCCTGGACGATGAAATGATCGCCCGCCGGCGTCTCGCCGACTTCATGGATGATGACGATATTCGGGTGGTTGAGCGCCGAGGCTGCCCGCGCTTCGCGCATGAATCGCTCGACGGCGAGCGCATCGTTACCGCCGGTCCGCATCAGTTTCACGGCGACCGGGCGGTTCAGCCGCGTGTCGAAGGCGCGGAATACCTGGCCCATTCCGCCGGCGCCGATCAGGGCCTCGACACGGTACGGCCCAACCGTGTTTGGAATCATCGGAGAGATTATTCCTCTGCTTTGCCGTTCCGCAACAACAATGTCCGCCGCCGCTCGAGCTCGTCGATCGTCCGCGGCCAGTCGTCTTTGAGCAGCCTGGACATGGCGCGATCGGCGAGCAGCCGCCCTGCGGTCTGACACCGCGGACAGTAATTCACCTCGTTCTCGCCGTGCACGATTCGCTGAATCGGCGTGCCGCAGCGTGGGCACGGTTTGCCGAAGCGCCCGTGGACCGCCATGCCGTCGCGAAACGCGGTCACCTTTTCCGGAAAATCGTCACCCGCCTCCCGGCGCAGCCGTTCCGTCCACTCCGCAAGCGTGGCCCGCGTCGCGTCGAAGAGGCCGCGCGCTTCCTCCGGCGAGAGCTGTCCGGTCTGTTTGAACGGCGAGAGCTGCGCGCGGTGAAGTATCTCGTCCGAGTACGCGTTGCCGATCCCGCTGAACAGACCTGGATCGGTCAGCGCCCGCTTCAACGTGTGGTTTTCCTTACCCAGCGCCTCGATGAACGTGGCGAAGTCGATCGTCATCACGTCGAGGCCTCCTGGATCGTGCCCGGCGAGGCCGGCTTCCCCGCGCACGACGTAGAGAGACGCACGCTTCCTGGTTGCCGCTTCCGTCAGCAGCAACGTGCCGTCCGCGAAATCGAAAGCTGCAAGGCCGAGCCGCCTGGGGACCGCGGCGCCGCGAGGGCGCCAACGGAATCGCCCGGCGATCATCAAATGAAAAACCAGAAACAGCCCGTTGTCGAGCTCCCACACGACGCGCTTGCCGAGGCGCCGCAGGGCGACGACGCGTGCGCCGACCGCGGAGTCCAGCGGCGGCTCGACCGATCGGAGCAGAAACGGCGCGGCCAGCCGAACGCGTTCCAGCGTGTGGCCGACGATGCGCGGGCGGAGCGCGGAGAGGTAGAGCTCAACATCGGGAAGCTCAGGCACGCATCAAGATTATCAGGGGCGCTGAGTCGTGAGATGGGTGGCGGGGGGAGTTCGGCCGGTCATCGTTTGATATATCTGCTGCACGGTGCCAAGCGTGTCGGCCTCGCACGCTGACTTGTCGGGCCGATAGCCTTTGACCCGCGCGAACCGTAATGCCAGCCCGCCGGGATATTGCGGGCTTTCCTGCAGGTCATTGAACGCAATCTCGACGACGAGCTCGGGCCGGACGAACACGATGTGTCCGTCGCGCGCGGTTTCCCGTTCGAGCAGCGCGCCGGTCTGCCACTCGAGAATTTCGTCGGTCAGCCCCTTGAACGTCTTCCCCAGCATCACGAACCCGCCGCGCTCCGCGTCGCGCGCGCCAAGGTGGAGATTGCTCAGCCGGCCGCGCCGGCGCCCATTGCCCCATTCGGCGGCGAGCACGACAAGGTCGAGCGTCCGGGCGATCTTGATCTTCAGCCACCCGCGGCCGCGACTTCCGGCTGCGTAGGGCGCGTCGAGCGCCTTTGCCATCACGCCTTCGTGGCCCGCCCCGAGCGCCTCGTTGAGGAACCTCTCCGCGCCGGCGACCTCGCTGATAACGCGGTGCGGTACGACGCGATCGGCCGCGGCCTCGAGGAGGGCTGCGAACCGAAGCCGCTGGGGTTCGCCGGTCAACGCCTTGCCGTCGGCGTACAGACAATCGAAGAAAAAGGGCGTGAGCGGCAGCTCCCGGCGCATCGTGTCGACGTCGAGCCGCCGGCCGAATCGGCGCATCGTCTCCTGAAAGGGGAGCGGCACGCCGTTCGACCCGAGCGCGAGGACCTCCCCGTCGAGGATCAGCTCGCCAGACCCGAACGCGCGCACGGTCTCGACGACTTCCGGGACGGCCGCGGTAACGTCCCGCAGGCCGCGCGAGAATACTTTCACCTCCCGGCCTGCCTTATGGACCTGGATACGCGCCCCGTCGAGCTTGAACTCGAACGCCGCTTCGCCGACGAGCGCGAGCGCCTCCGCGACGCTTTCCGCGGGCGACGCGAGCATCGGTTGAACGGGACGAAACAGCTGGAGGGTGTATCGCGCAAGCGCGGGCCCACCCTCGCGCAAGACGGCTTTCGCAACTACACCGAGATCGCCGGCCATCATGGCCGCCTGACGGACCGGCCCGAGCGGCAGCCCGGCGGCATTCGCGACCGCTTCGCCTAGAATGCCTTCCAGCGCCCCCTGCCGGAGGTCGCCGGAGAGCAGGCGGACCAGAAAGTCCTGTTCGTCTCGCGTCAGGCGGGAAAAGAGGTCCGCGACGAGACGCGATCGCTCCCGGGCGGCACCGGGCCCGGAGAGGCGCGCGATCCGGTCGAAGATCCCGTTCACGTCCGCGAGGTCGAGGGCCGGGCCGCCGGCGGCCCCGGCGAGGCGCGCGGCCGAAATCGCGGACCAGCCGAGGCCGATTCGGCCCTGGAGGAGCGACCCTGAGAGATACGCCACGCCGATCTCGATCTCGTCGTCGCGCATCGCTTTCAGCGCCTGCGCCAGCCGGGAGATTTTCTCGAGGCGGCTCCGCGTGAGCGCGACCGCGTTGGAGGCTTCGACGAGCTCGTGAAGGCGCACTCCTTATGGTACCTTGCCGGGACGATTGGCCTGGCAGCCGTCATCGGCGTGATCCTTCTTCTGGTCTGGGTGCTCCAGCGGAAACTGATTTACTTTCCCTCCGGCGCCGTGCCGCCTCCAGACGCCGTTGGCCTGTCTCCGGCGGCGCCAGTGACATTCCAGACCGCCGACGGCTTGACGCTGGCCGGCTGGTTCATGCGGCCGGCCGGAACGGCATGGTTCACCATCATCGTGTTCAATGGAAATGCAGGGAACCGGGCGATGAGGGCTCCGCTTGCGGACGAGCTGGCGCGCCACGGGACAGCGGCGCTGCTGTTTGACTATCGCGGCTTTGGCGGCAATCCGGGAACGCCGACCGAGCGGGGACTCGTCGCCGACGCCCGCGCGGCTCGTGAGTATCTGCTCGCGCGCAGCGATGTCGACCCGAAGCGAGTCGCATATTTCGGCGAGTCGCTCGGGGCCGCCGTTGCCGTTCAGCTGGCCGTGGAGTTTCCACCGGCGGCTCTCGTTTTACGCTCTCCCTTTGATTCGCTGGAGGAAGCCGCGCGGTTTCACTATCCGCTTCTGCCCGCGCGATGGCTGCTGCGCGATCGGTTCGCCAGCATCGAGTTCATCGGCCGGGTCCGAAGTCCGCTGCTCGTCATCGCCGGCGATCGCGACGGGATAGTGCCGCCGGCCCACAGCCGCCGGCTGTTCGACGCTGCGAAGGATCCGAAGACCTTCATCACCATCCGGAACGCCGATCACAACGATGCGAGCCTCCTCTACGGCGACGAGATGATCGCGCGCATCGTCGAGTTCCTTGGAAAAGCCGCGCGCTATTGAAGATGGGCGCGGATCTGGCGGTTCAAGTGGTGCAGGTGCCGCCGCACGCTCTTGAGACGGTCCGGATCGTGGGCCGCGAGCGCCGCCAGGCGCTGCTCTTTGAGCTCTTTGATTTTTGCCTTGATTGCGGGCTTGTCGATGCCTTCGACGTGATGATGCGCATGGGTATCGATGCCCAGCGCCTTGCACAGCGCGGGCAGCAGGTGATCTTTGTTCATTTGCGAGAACCCTTTGACGGCCTCGCTTTCGATCCCTTTCGCGATCTCGCGCAACTGTTCGACCGTCTTGCTTTTCAGTTCTTCGTAGGTGTGCGCCATATCTCCTCCCAGGCAGTAGATCTATCGCTTTCCGCTCCCGAGCTCAAGCGTTCGCGCCGTCAAGGGAACGGTGCGGGGGCGCGACCCGGTTTCGAGCGCGCTATTCGTGGTGATTGAAACACAGTTTCACTAGGCGCTCGATTTGTGCCATTATTCGGCCTTCAAACTTTCCTTGTACCAGCCCCGTTGAAAGGAGCCCCTATGCGGACGCTCTGGATCATCGGCTTCCTGTTGTTGCTGGCCGGTATCCCCACCCTCGCCCAGGAGACACGAGGCACCATCTCGGGAACGGTCCGGGACGCTCAGGGCGTGGTTCCCGGCGCCACGGTGAAGATCACGAATGTCGACACCGATGTCACCCAACCGGTCGTCACCAACAACGGCGGGTATTTCGAAGCCCCGCTGCTGAGGGCCGGCACCTATCGACTCACGATTGAGATGACCGGCTTCAAGACCCTGGACCGCACGGGCATCACCTTGGCAGGCGGCCAGCAGTTGTCACTTCAGTTGGAGCTCGAGCTAGGGACGATCGCCGAGACGGTGACCGTCACCGGTGACGCGCCGGTGCTCGAAACCAATACCGTGCGGACCGGGCTGAACTTCACTCAGCGGCAGATCGAGGACCTGCCCGTGCAATCGAACATGCCGATCATGCTGACGCGCTTCGCGCCAGGACTCTCGGCAAGCCCCTCGTTAGTGTACGCCGGCCAGGGATATGTCGGCGGCCCCTCGACTTCGGCGATTCCGCTCGGCGGCGTGGGCGGCAATGAATGGACGATCGATGGCGCCACCAACAACGGCGTCAACCGTCAAATGGCCACGTCACCCAACTCCGACATGCTTCAGGAAATGCGCGTCGAGACGACGAACTTCGCAGCGACGATTGGGCATGGCACCGGCGTCGGCATTTCCATGATGACGCGCGCCGGCACGAATACGCCGCGCGGAACGACCAACTACCAGTATTGGTCAAACAAGATCAACGCAGCGAATGTGTTCCAGGAGGCGGTCTTTGCCGCGGATCCGAAAGCCAAGGCTGCGTTCGAGGCCGGTTATTCGCACAACTTCGCCGTCACCTACGGCGGACCGATTCAGATCCCGAAGATCGTCGATGGACGGAACAAGCTCTTCATGTTCCTGAATTACGCGTACGGCAACGATAACTACTACGGCAAGGCCGCAAGTACGCGGACAATTCCGGCAAGCGCCAAGCAACTGGCCGGCGACTTCTCCGACCTCCTCAATCTGCCGAATGGCTCGCAGTATCAGATCTACGACCCGTTGACGACGCGGCCAGACCCGGCGCGGCCGGGACATGTGATCCGCGATCCGTTCCCCGGAAACATCATCCCGGCCGATCGGATCACGAATCCGCTCTACAAGTTTTACAGAGACACGCTGCCGGACCCGAACCAGAATCCCACATCGTCTTCGGTGGCGCCGGTGAACAACTACTACGATGCCGCGGAGCCCGATCCATTGCGAAGTCATGTGTGGGGCGCGCGTGTCGACTACAACTATTCTGACAAGAACCGGTTCTTCTTCCGGACGAGCGGCAGCCACTTTACGGAAGACGCCAATGATTGGACGTACATCAACATACCCACCGATCTGAACGGGTTCAGCAGGCTTCGGAAGACCTGGACCGATACCGGCACCTGGACCCATGTGTCTGGTGAAACCGTCATCGACGCGCAGCTCAGCGCCAACCGCTTCCTGGAGAGCGACCGAAGATTTGGGTTAAAGAAATACAAGCCCAGCTCAGTCGGACTTCCAACCTATCTGGACGATTTCTGTCTCGCACGCGGCAACTTCGGAGGCACGACGTCCTGCCAGCTGCCCGCGATGACCATTACGGGTTACGGGGCCGGGGGCGCGGCGCTCTTCTCAAACAATTCCGGCACCTACGACCAATCCACCAACTACCAGGGCCAGGTCAACTTGTCGCAGGTTCGTGGCTCGCACACGCTGAAGGGTGGAGTGGATGTGCGGGAGGCCCAGCGCATCCGGAACGACCCCGGATTCGCTTCGGGCAATTTCACGTTCAACAACACCTACACCCGCAAAGCCGACGACACCACCGTCTATCCTGCGGCCGATCTGGGGCTGAGCTGGGCGGCGTTCATGCTCGGGATGCCCACGACCGTCGCGGCCGACAGCACCGCGCAATATCACGTGAAGTCTCCCTGGGTGGGTACTTATGTTCAGGATACCTGGCGCATGTCGAGCAACGTGACGCTCACAGGCGGCTTCCGCTACGAATACGAGGATGGCAACAAAGAGGTGAACGACGCGATGCTGGTGGGCTTCGACCCGAATGCGTTGTTGAGCATTTCAAAGCTCGCCGAAGCGGCATACGCGGCAAACCCAATTCCCGAGCTGTCCCCGAGCAACTTCAAGGTGGTTGGCGGCTCAATCTACGCAAATAGCCCAGGGCAGACCGGCAAGAGCTGGAAGGGACAATCGATGCTGATGCCCCGCGCATACGGCGCGTGGACCATCAACGACAAGACGGTGTTGAAGTCCGGCTATGGTATGTACTACGACACGTTGAACGCGACGGCGTTCGCCCCTGTCCAGAGCGGATTTTCCCAGACCACGACGAGCAACCTGAGCGTGGACTTCGGTCAGACGTGGCTACTCGGCGATCCGAAGAATGGAGTGTCGCCGATGCTGAACCCGTTTCCAGTCGTGAATGGGACCCGGTTTCAATCGGTCCTCGGCAGCTCACTCGGAGCCGATTCCATCCTCGGGACGTCGTTTTCAGCGACTTCGCCGCTTGACACTCCGAATCGTGAGCGCGCGCGCGTGCAGCGGACGCGCACGAGCCTGCAGCGGGAAATCAGCCACAACATGAGCGTCGAGATCGCGTTCAACACCAGCTACGGCGATCACCTGCCCGCGACCATCCGTCAGGACTATTTGCCGGAGCAATGGTGGAACGGCAGCAACGTGCGCGACCTCACGCAGCAGAATCTCCTGAATGCGAACGTGGCAAATCCGTTCTACATCGGCAACTTCGCTTCGCTCCAGACGAGCAACCCCGCCCTGTACGCCAAGATGGCGGGCAACTCGTTCTTTACCAGTCCGACGATCCAAAAGAATCGGCTTCTGCGTCCGTATCCTCAAATGTCAAACGGTAATGGTCTCAGCGTAGGCAATCTGCCGCTCGGAAAAAACCGCGCGCAGTCGATCGAGGTCACTTTGAGCCGCAGGTTTGCCAACGGTTTCTCCGGAAACATCGTCTACACAGGCCTTCGCGCTGAAGAGTTGACCACGGTCAACGAATACGACCAAACGCCCTGGCTCTGGCAAACACAGGACAACGCCAAGCCCCACCGTGTCACGGCGCAATTTCTCGCCGAGTTTCCGTTCGGCAGATCGAGACGGTTCCTGAGCGACGGCGGTGTGCTCGGTGCGATTTTTGGCGGCTGGCAGACCGGCGGCACGTTCGAGTATCAGTCCGGCCCGCTGCTGCAATGGTCGGGCAGCGCCATCGGCAACGTCAGCAACATCTTTTTCTACGGAGACCTCAAGAACATTGCGGTCAAAAACCCGACGGTCGATCGCTGGTTCAATGTCGACGCGGGTTTCGAAACCGATCCGCTTAAGGCCGCGGCGAGCTTCCAGAAGCGGACATTCCCGTTTCGCATCGACGGCGTGCGGGGGCCGAACTTGATGTTGTTGAACATGAATTTCGTGCGCAACGTGCCGCTGCCTGCCGGCAAAACGCTGCAGCTTCGCGTGGACATGCTCAACGCGCTGAACCGGATGCACTACGGAACTCCGGACCTGAATCCGGTGTCGACTCAGTTCGGGAAGATCACCACGGCCCCTGGCACGATCATGCGGTTCGTGACTTTCGTATTGAAGCTGAACTTCTGACAGGAGGAACTGTGGGCATCGATCGAAGAACGTTCGCGAAATCATTGACCGCCGGCGCGCTCGGAGGCGTCTTCCGTCCCTGGAACAGTCCCGTCTGGGCCCAGGCGGCGCAGGCGCGAACCCCTCCCGCTCTGGCGCGCGCCGGAGCCACGCTGCCAAAGGCCATCGTCACGAAGATCCGGGTGCTGACGCCTAAAACCGGGTCGAATCGGAACAGCGTGACGGCGGCGTTCAACCAGAGCAACATGATCATCCTGGTTGACACCGATGCGGGCATCACCGGGATTGGCGAAGGCGGGTCACCGGATCTCGTGTCGATTCTTTCTCAAAGTGTCATCGGCCGGGACGCGATCAACACCGAGTTGATCTGGGATCACATGTTCATGGATCCGTTCTACTCGCCGGGCCACGAGAAGCTTGACGCCCTTGGCGGGATCGATATGGCGCTGTGGGACATCAAGGCCAAGATGCTGGGTGTGCCGCTCTACATGCTGTTAGGCGGCAAGACGCGCGAGCACGTCGGGCTCTATTCGACCAACGGTCTCCCGCCCGGGGTCGAGTCGGGCCCGAGCCTGAAGGAACGGGCCGCTGCAACGATGGCTGCCGGGTACTATTGCTACCGCGTGGATGGAAGTATTCAGCCGAACCCCGGGTTGGACGGCGTCCTCAATGCCGGCCGGGGCGGGGGTGGCGGGCGGGGTGCAGGCGGGGCCGCGGCGCCAGCTGGCGCAGGTCCCGGCCGCGGCGGCGCAGCTGCTGCTGGCCCAGCCGGGGCCGCACGCGGCGGTGGCGGTGGCCAAGGCCAGATCTTCGACACGCGCGCGCACATCCTTGCGATCGCCAAGGCGGGCGAACAGATCCGCGATGGTGTCGGACCAGACGGCAACTGGTTCCTCGACGTCCACCAGAAGTTTGATCTGCAGGAAGTGATGGAGATCGCTCGCTTGCTCGAGCCGTTCCGTCCCTTCATGCTCGAGGATCCGGTCCGAGAGGAGGAGTTCCGGACCCAGATCCCCAAACTCCGGCAGATGACGATTCTGCCGCTCGCGCCTGGCGAGGAGTACGGCCATTTGTCGGAGTTCCAGACGCTCGTCGAGAACCGGGACATCGACTATGTCCGCGCGACGCTGCCGAACGTCGGCGGCATTACCGAGATGCTCAAGATCATGGCCGTTTGCGACGCCCACAAAGTCGGGATCGTGCCCCACTTCACGGGTCCGGTGGCGTGCGCGGCGCACATTCACTTTCTGACCTCGTTCTCCGGCCAGGTCATGATGGAGTACAACAACGGGTCGACCATGCCCTCGCACCTGGTGGAGTTCCTCGATTTCCACGACGGAAAGTGCTGGCCGAACGACCGGCCTGGCATCGGCGTCACCCTCAACATGGCGCAGCTCGACCCGGTGGCGGAATACACGACGTCAATCGTGGGCAACACCTACCGGCGGCGCGACGGCTCGCCGACGCGCTGGTAGGAGGGAAGGCACCGTCAGGCCGTCTCTGCGGCCGCGACCGCCTTGCGGGCCCAGAGCGCAAGCTCCGGCGGGCTTTCGAGGACATCGATCGGCACCGCATAGTACTTCTTCATCGAGGGCCGATCTGGAAACGGCTTGAAGGGTTTCATTCGTGCGCGCACGTAATCCCGGCGGGTGGAGTCATCCACTTTCAAATAGAGCACGTCGCGCGCAATGATGCCGAAGAAGACTCCGCGATGGTAGAGCCCGACGCCCCCGAACATCGAGCGCGCCGTAACATCGCCAAGATCGCCGAGCTGGTCGAGCACGAACTGCTTGAACACGCTGCTGACTTTCCGTGCCGGCGAGGGTCGAGTCGTGGAACTCACGGCCGCTCGAATACCCAGAGATTATCCTGGTCACGGCCAGCACCGCGGATCTGTTCCACGGCTCGAAGGCGGCGCCCGCCTTCCTCCAGTTCGTAGCGAAAGGAGATGGCCACCTCGCCGTCCGGACCGTCGCTCCGGTCGGTGAGCACCAACGCGTCCCCGACCCAGCACAGGCGGGACACCGTCTGGCATCCGTGGTGCGTCTCGACGACTTCACGTCCGTCCGAGAGCCGCTCGAACGTCGCCTCAAATGGCTTGCCGTCGAACACGATTGCGAGATGACCCGTGAACCTGGGCTCGTGGTGCTCGATTCGCAGCACACCGCTCTGGGCCGCGGCAGCCACGATCGGGCTCAGCGCGGAGGCCTGCGGGTTCAACTTCCACTCGCCCGAAAAGTCGGGCTTCTGCTGGGCGGCCACGGTCATGGCGTCAGGAGCAAAGGGGATTTTTCATACTCATGCTGGTTCGCGTCGCTCACCTCGAACATACCGCCCGGCTTCGGGACGAACAAGACCCCAGGCAATCATGGCACAGAGCAGACCATGGATGACGACCTCAGATCAGCGACCTGCTCTCTTCGCGCGCAAAGGTGTTAGAAGATGATGCGCGCTCAGGCGACAATAGGGACGGCTCCGTGATCAAGATCGCCACCTGGAACGTCAACGGCATCCGTGCGCGGGACGCGCAGCTTCAGGAATTTCTCGAGAAAGAGCAGCCCGACGTCCTGTGCCTGCAGGAAATCAAGGCGTCCACCGAGCAGCTTCCGGTATGGCTCTGTGAGCTGGAAGGTTACTGGTGCTACTGGCACGGCGGCAAGGGCTACTCGGGCGTTGGTCTGCACGTCAGCAGAACGACTTTCCCCAGCCGACCGGGTTTCGACCATCCGGCCTTCGACTACGAACATCGCATCGTCGCCGCTCACCTGCGCGAGTTCACCGTTGCATCGATTTATGTACCCAATGGAGGCAAAGACTTTCCCGCCAAAATGCAGTTCCTGGAATCGCTGGCGTCATTTGCCGCCGAGTACGAAGCATCCGGCCGGCGGCTTGTCTTGTGCGGCGATCTGAATGTGGCACTCACCGACATGGACGTGCATCCAAAAGAGCGGAAGCCGAACGTCATTGGCCAGCGGCCAGAAGAGAGGAGGCTGCTCGAGCGCATCATCGGGCACGGGCTGGTTGATGTGCACCGCAAAATGGAGCCGGACAACGCCGAGCTGTTCACGTGGTGGGCGCCCTGGAGAAACCTGCGGCAGCGCAATATCGGCTGGCGTCTCGATATGGTGCTCGCGAGCACCGCGATCGCCGACAGGACCGTCTCGTGCGTGGTCCAGCGAGAGTTCGGCACGAGCGATCACGGGCCCGTGGTTGCGACGTTCGATGTGTGAGCGAGCGCGGAACGGCCCGCAATGAAAGTGGAAAGTTAAATCTCAAACGTCAAAAGTGAAGAGGAGATTCTCATGGAGACAACCATCGCCGACCTGGTGCATCGCTTCGAACAGGGCGGTCTGACGCGCCGGCAGCTGATTCAAGGGCTCTCGCTGATGATGGCGACAGCCGCTCCAAGCGCCGATGCGGCACAAACCAGCGGCCTCCGTGGAACAGGCATCGATCATGTGTCGATCCTGGTGACGGATTTGCAGCGCTCCGCCGCGTTTTATCAAAGCATCTTCGGCATGACGCCGCTCAGTGAAGACAAGCCGAATCAAATTCTTCGTCTCGGGATGAAGCGCACGATCGTGTCGCTCCGTCATGAAGGCCCGGCCGGCATTGTCGATCACTTCGCGATCAGCGTGGAGAACTTCAATCGCGAAGCTGTGACGCAGCAGCTGTCGCTGCATGGATTGACCCCTCAGCAAAACGTGCAGTTCGGGTTCTACATCAAGGATCCAGACGGGGTTGTCGTTCAGATCGTCTGAAACGCCGGCGTCTGCGGCTCTCCGTCGGCGGGCTCCGCGAGCTGAGCTCATCAGCGACTCTGCCGCTGCCCAATGCGGGTCGGCGCTCACGGCCGCTCGAATGCCGAGAGATTATCCCGGCTCCCTTGGTGGGCAGCCATTGTAAAAAGTGCCTCTTCTCGGCCGGACTCCACGTTGCACTTTTTACTCTTCCTCTTCCACGTTTTCCCGACACCACCGCAAAAGGCTCGATGCTTTTCACCAGCGGCGTTCGGTCACGTAAGGTCCGAGACTTGCTAAGAGAGTGCGGCGATGGCATGGGCCCGCCGAGCGCGCGCGTTGCTTGCAGTGTCGTTGAGGCCGGGGGGCGCGGCCCGAGTGATCACGGCCCTCGCCGGCGGTGCTCCCCTGCTGGTTCACTTCGTCGCGTGCGGTTCTCCCACCAGGCCAACCGCCTCGGTCGCGGCCGCGAGGCCGGTGTCGCCGGACGGGGCGCAGGTGGAGTATTACGCACAGCCCGTGAAACTGCTCGTTGCCAACGGAGTGGCGACCGACGGGGAGCCGCTCAGCCTCACGTTCGAGGTCGCGACGGACACCGCCTTCGCGACCCTCGTCGTCAGTAAGAGCGTGCCGCAGACCGCAAGCGGGCAGACTTCGATCGTGCTCGATCCGCTGCCACCGGCCACCTACTACTGGCGGGTTCGCGAGGCGGCTGGCGGCGTGACGGTGACGTCACCGACGTTCGCGTTCAACATCGGCCCCCAACTTTTGATTCAGCCTCCCGCGCCCGTTCAGCCGCTGTCGGGTTCGCTTTCGCACAAGCGGCCGACGTTCACCGTCACAAACGCCTCGCGAACGGGTCCGTCCGCCACGCTGACGTATCGGTTCGAGGTCGCGACTGATCCTGCGTTCAACGCTCTCGTAGCCAGCGCCACGGTGCCTGAAGGACCAGGCCAGACCTCGTTCACGCCGTCCGTCGATTTGGTGTCCGGAGGATCGTACATCTGGCGAGTGAAGGCGATCGACACGGCCAAGGGCGTGACGAGCGGGTTTTCGGCTGCCCAATTCTTCACGACGGTCAATCCTGACGACGGGAGCTTTCCGTACATGCTGATCGTGCATCTGCCGCCCGCCTGTTTTGCCACCGCAAACCTGAAGGGGCCGGGACCTCCCGTTGCCGACTACCTGTTTGCTGACACGCTTACGGTCGCGGGAGATCGGCTCCGGTTCCTGCTGCCCCCGTTTGACACGGTTCCTCCGCTCTTGATCGATGCGCAGCGGGCGGGAAGCGCCATTACCGGCACGATTGGCGGCCGGACGTCGGCGGCCGGGACCCCGCTGGGCCCGTTTTCCACGTTCGACGTACAGCGGCGGTTTCCTCTCTCACCCGGCCGTGATCCCGTGACTTTCTCAGGCAGTACGGATCGCACAGGCCAGTTGACGGCGACGTTCGACGGCTTCGTCGGATCCAGTACCTGCTGCGAAGATAATTTTGCGTGTTCGACGAGCGGGTTTTCCTGGACGCTCACGCCACGGTGAATCAACGGGCGTCATCGAGTTGACCGCCCGGTCCCCGCGCCGTGGTCGCGAGCTCGAGATCTCGTATTTGACGTCAGATCCTATTTAGACTACGCTGTAGTTTAAATGGCCATCCGTCCTCTCGGGGAGTTTGAGCAAATCGTGCTGCTGGGGATTCTGCGGTTGGGCGAAGCCGCCTACGGTGTGACGATCCGTACCGAGATCCGCAACCGCACGAAGCGGGACATCGCCCCAGGAGCGCTTTACACCACGCTCGACCGCCTGGAACACAAGGAGCTGGTTCGCTCTCATTTTGGCGATCCCACCCCGGAGCGCGGGGGCCGTGCCAAGCGATTCTTTACTGTCACGCCGGCCGGCCGTGAAGCGGTGATGCACGCCCAGCGCGATTTTCACCGTTTGCTCGAAGGTCTCAACCTCCTGGGGGGATCACATGCCTAGCGCTCGCCTCGCCGAATGGCTCCTGTCACTATTCGCGACGCGTGATGTGGCCGCCTCAATTGTCGGCGATCTGATCGAGGAGTCTCGCGAACATGGTTCGTGGTGGTTCTGGCCGCACGCACTCCGGACAACCATGGCATTCTGCGGCCGCGAGATCGCGTGCAGACCGGGCCGCTTTCTTGCGCTGGTGTTCTTCGGGATTGTGTCTTACGAGCACGCGTTGCTGCTTACAGATGTTACCTGGGTCTCCCGGTGGAGTTGGATCGTCCGCGTTATTCTGATTGGTCGTCTGGTCGCACCGTTCTTGCTCGGTCTCCTTGCCTCGCTCATCGCAGAGTCCGCCATCATTGGTTGTCTGACCGTCGCCGTCATCCGGTCTTCGCTGATCGTCCTGCAGTGGCACGACAAGCCGGTACCCTGGTTGGCCCTGACCGCCGTGCTTCCTGCATTGCCGATCATTGCTGCCGGAGTGCTCGTTCGCCGTCGCCTGGCGGCGTAAGGTGGACGTAATCGTTCGGACGGCTTCCGTTTCCACAGCGCGGGGAGCCGGCGGACAGAGAAAGGGCCCGGGGAACCTGCCATGACTGTGAAGAGAGTTTGGCTCATCACCGGCGCAGGCCGGGGCTTGGGTCTCCACATCGCCAAGGCCGTCGCGGCCGCCGGCCACGCGGTCGTCGCCACCGGCCGCGACGATGCGAAGGTTGCGGCGGCCGTCGGCCACCACGACAACGTGTTGGCGATCAAGCTGGACGTCACTCGCCCCGAAGACGCCCAGGCTGCCGTCGCGGCCGCCGTCGGAAGGTTTGGCCGCATCGACGTTCTGGTCAACAACGCGGGCAATTTCTTCGCCGGCTTCTTCGAGGAGCTCAGCCCCGAACAGGTCCGCAACCAGATCGAGGCGCTATTGTTCGGCCCGATGAATGTCACCCGCGCCGTCCTGCCGGTGATGCGCAAGCAGCGCTCCGGCCTGCTGCTCACCATCTCTTCGACCGCGGGCATCGCCGGCCAAATGTTCTGCACGGCATATGCGGCCGCAAAGTTCGGCATCGAAGGGTGGATGGAGTCGCTCACGCCGGAGATTGTCCCCTTCGGCATCCGCACGATGCTCGTGGAGCCTGGCTTCTTCCGTACCGAGTTGTTGACCAAAGACTCGACGACTTACGCCCAGCCGACCATTGACGACTACGCGGAGCAAACCAGGGCGACCGTTGCTGCGTGGAAGAATATGGACGGAAAGCAGGGTGGCGACCCTGCGAAGCTCGCCGATGCGCTCGTCAAGCTTGTCGCGCTCAAGGAGCCGCCGGCCCGCTTTGCTGCCGGCGCCGACGCCGTGCAGACGTTCGAGACCAAGGCGAACACGCTGCTCGCCCAGGGCCACGCCTACCGCGAGCTGTCATCCTCCCTTGCGTACTAACACGCGTTTGACACGGGCGTTGGCCCCAGGCAACTCGCAGTCAGTTTTTGTGCGGTGCACCCCACGCGCTGACGCGCACGTGTAGGCCCAGGCGTTACTCTCGAGAAACGCCGTAGCGCGCAGCTATGGTCGCGCCGGCCTCGCGCAAATCCTGATCTTCTTGCGGAGCATAGTTAGCGTAGTGTTTATGCGGGTCAACTTGA
>DASZHO010000134.1:0-37030 GCA_035937795.1 Vicinamibacterales bacterium
CGTTTCGCCGGCGGCGGCTTCGCACCCCTCGCCCCTGCCGCACCCCGCTCTTTCTGTTCCTTGCTCCACAGGAATTCGGCATATGTGCCGGGGAACACCTGCGCCTCGCCGTGGCCGATTTCGATGATCTTGGTCGCGAGCTTTTCGACGAAGTAGCGGTCGTGCGACACGAAGATCAGCGTGCCGCCGAAATCCTCGAGCGCGTCGAGCAGAATGTCCTTCGAGTCAAGGTCGAGATGGTTCGTGGGCTCGTCGAGCAGCAGCGTGTTCGACGGGCGCAGCAGCATGCGCGCAACCGCCAGCCGCGTGCGCTCCCCGCCAGACAGGACGCCCGCCTTCTTGTACACGTCGTCGCCGGAGAACAGGAAGCCGCCCAGGATGTTGCGGATGGCGGGCACCATGTCGTTGGGCGAGCCGGCCGCGAGCGTTTCGTAGACGGTCAATTTCGGATCGAGCCTGTTCGCTTCATCCTGGGCGAAATACTGCATCGCCACCTGGTGCCCTTCGCGCCGCACGCCGGTGTCGGGCGTTTCCACGCCCGACAGCATCCGCATCATCGTCGACTTGCCGGCGCCGTTGGGCCCCACCAGAGCGAGACGGTCGCCGCGCTCGATGAAGAGGTTCGCGTGCGAGAACACCACCGTGCTGTCGTAGGCCTTGCGCGCGTCGTGCAGCTCGATCACCGCGCGCCCGCTCTTGGCGCACGCGGGAAAACTGAAGTGAATCCGCTTCCGCTCGGGAGGCGCCTCGATTGGCACCACCTTTTCGAGCATCTTGATTCGGCTCTGCACCTGCGCGGCCTTGGTGGCCTGGTAGCGGAAGCGATCGATGAACATCCGCACGCGCGCGACCTCTTCCTCCTGCTCGCGCTTGGCCTTGCGCAGTTGATCCATCCGCGTGTCGCGCTCGAGGATGTAGTGCGTGTAGTTGCCGGGATAGTCGGTCAGCACGCGAAGATTGAGGTCGGTGATTCGCGTGACGACCGAATCCAGGAAGAACCGGTCGTGCGACACGAGGATCACCGCGTGCGGGTAGTCCGCGAGATATTCCTCCAGCCAGTTTCGCGCGTCGAGGTCGAGGTGGTTGGTCGGCTCGTCGAGCAGCAGGAGCGTCGGGCGTCCGAGCAGCAGCTTCGCCAGCGCGAGCCGCATCTGCCATCCGCCCGACAGCGAGTCGGTGGGCTGGGGAAATTGGGCTTCGCTGAATCCGAGGCCGCGGAGCACCGTCGCCACCTTCAGATCGATGCTGTAGCCCTCTTCGATCCGGAAACGATCTTGGAGCGCGCTGTAGCGCTCGAGCAGGGCGCTGTGGTCTTCCTGCGACACCGAGCCGTCGGCCAGGCGGTTCTCGATATCGTGCATCTCCGATTTCACGGCCAGCAATCGGCCGAACGCGGAAGTCGCCTCCTCGTGGATCGTGCGGCCGGCGTGCGACAGGCCGTCCTGCGGAAGGTACCCGACCGTCAGCGCGTTCGGCTTGACGATGGTGCCGCGGTCGGGCTCATCCAGCCCCGCCAGCATTTTCAGCAGCGTCGTCTTGCCCGCGCCGTTCGGTCCGCAGAGTCCGACCCGCTCGCCATCGGAGATTTGCCACGTGACGTTCTCGAGCAGCACGCGCTCGCCGTACGATTTCGTCAGTGAGGAAAGCTGAATCATTGCAGCTGGGCGGCTGCTATGAGGATTCGCCCATGGCTCTCGCGGCGCTGGCGAGCACCTGCGACACTTTGAAAGGCTTGGTCAGGTAGCTGGTCACGCCGAGGTTCAGCGCCTCGATGGCCGCCGATTCGGTCGAGTAGCCGGTGATGATGATGACCGGCAGATCCGCCTTCAGCCGCTTGGCTTCCCGTACAACCGCCAATCCATCCATGCCAGGCATTTTGAGATCGACGATCAGGAGATCGTACGGGTACAGGCGCAGCCGCTCGAGCGCCGAGCGTCCGTCCGGCGCCGTGTCGACGTCGTAGTCGGCCAGGGCCAGCGTCTTGGAGAGCAAATCGCGGATGCTCGCTTCGTCGTCCACGACTAGAATTCTGGGGCGATCGGCGGCCGACCGCGGCGCCGGGGTCGCGGCTCCCGCCGCCGCGCGTCCCGGGCGCAGGCGCTGGCTGTCGAGCCACGCGTCGATGTCGCGCTTGCGAAACCGCCACTGCCGGCCCACGCGCACCGCGGGGATTTTGCCCGCCTTGATCAGACGGTAGACCGTGCGGAGATTCACCTGAAGGTATGCGAGCACCTCTTCGGTGGTGAGAAATGTATCGTCCATTGATCGATAACGGGAGCCCCCTCGTCCTCGATATTACTCCAACTCAGTTGGTTCGACGGGAAGCTGCACGGTGAAGATCGCGCCGCCATCGGGATGGTTTGCCGCGAAAATCTGTCCGCCGTGCTCCTGGATGATGCCGTAGGCGATCGCCAGCCCCAGACCGGTGCCCTTGCCCACTTCTTTTGTCGTGTAAAACGGCTCGAAAATGCGCGGGAGCACCGCAACGGCGATTCCCGGTCCGGTGTCGCGGATTTCGACCATGATCCTGGAAGGATTGGCGAGCAGCGTCTTGCTCGCTTCGATGCGCCCGCTCGACCCGATCGCCTGTTCGGCGTTCAACACGATGTTCAGGAAGGCCTGTTGGAGCAGCAACGGATCGCCCTTGACGCGCGGCAAGTCGTCCCCGCGGTGCCGGACCACCTCGATCTCCTCCGCCTTGAGCGCGGGGCCGCGCAGCGCGAACACGCGCGACAGCACGGCGTTGATGCTCACGCGTCTGTGGACCAGCCGCCGCGAGCCGGCGAACACCAGCAGATTCCGCACGATTTTGGCCGCGCGATCGGCTTCCCGGTAGATGCGCTGCACATCGCGCCGCAGCGTCTTGGGGAAGGCCCCGGTCGCGCGGAGCAGCTCGATGTGGCCGAGCACGCTTTGCAGCGGGTTGTTCAGCTCGTGGGCGATGCCCGCCACGAATTCGCCGAGCGCCGCGAGTTTTTCCGACTGAACCAGCTTGTTTCGAAGATCGGCGCGCTCGGCCTCGAGCCGTGCGTGCGGCGTCACGTCGCGCGCCACCAGCACGGCCCCCGAGAGGTGGTCGTTATCGCCAAGGAGCGGCGTCGCCGTCATCAGGAACGTGCCCTCCAGCGAGGGATCCTTGAGCTCGACGTTGAACTCGCTGCTGCGTCCTTTGGGTCCGACCTCGAGCGCCTCGAACAGAAGCTTATGGGTGCCGGCGCCGACCAGCTCGTCGAGCGGCCGATCGAGCAGCTCCGTGCGCGTCTTTCCCGCGCGCTGACTGAACGCCTCGTTCACATGGACGACGCGTCCGCCGCGATCGCAGACGATCACGAGATCGCTCAGCGAATTGAAGGTGTTGTCGAGCTCGCGCCGCGACTGCAGCACGTCTTCCAGCAGCAGGACGTTTTCGATTGCCGCCGAGAGCTGCCGGCCCATCTCCTCGGTGCGCTCCAACAGCTCCAGCTCGGAGCCGGGATCGAGGCGTACCTCTTCCATGACCAGCGTGCCGAGCGCGCGGCGGCGGCCTTTCAACGGCACCGTGATCAACGCGGTCGCCGGCGAGGTGTCTCTATTCAGCACGATTTCAGCGCGCTCGCGCCGCAGCGCGACCGCCGCCGGGGCGAGCGCGTCCGCCGTCGACACCTGTCTCGCCCGCTCGAGGTACTCCGCGTCGGAAGACGCCGAGAGCACCATCGTCCGCGCGCGGCGATCGTGCAGCCATACCGACGAGCGACTGGACGCGAAGAGCCGGTTGACGCCGAGGCACACCGTCTCCAGCCCGGTTGCCAGATTGAATGACGAGGAGACGGCGCGAGAGAACTCCAGCAGCAGAAGCCGCAGATCACGCTGCAAATCGGCGTCGCGCGCGCCGCGTGTCCGCTCCAGCGCCAGCGCGAACGCGTGCCCGACCGGGGCGACCCTCTCCAGCAGCTCGGCCGCCGGCATCTGGTCGCACCCGACCGCGAGCACGCCGATGCGATCCTCCAGATGAGCCAGCGGCACTAGAACGGCGGAGGGCGTGTCGAGGTACTCGGCCACGCCTCGAACCGAGTGCGCAAGATCGGCCACGAAAATCGGGTGGCGGTCGCGGAAAAGGGGGTTGGGAACCAGACCCCCGTCCGCCAGCCACGGTTCGGTGGGTAGCCGGTCGATGCCGAAGGCGGACGTCGCCTGCAGCCACTCGCCCGTGGGATCGAATTGAAAAACAATGGAAGTCCGCCCCATGATGGCGTCGACGGCATGCTGGTGCAGCAGGGGCAGCAGCTCGCTGAGCCGATCGGTGCTCGCAAGCGCCTGCAAAAGAGTCGCTTCCTGCACTGGGCGCCGTTCGGAGGGGGTGGGCAGGCCCGGGGCCATTTTCCTGTAAACCTAAGTATCGGCTGTTAAGCCCTTTAGCCGGAGCTATGATCGGTTTTACAGACCGCTTGGCGATCTGGGCCGTCTAAACAAGTGACCGGATCAGGCGGCATATTCTATGACGTCCGTTGCTCTCCCCATGACGGGATTACCGCTAACCGACGAAGAACTTGTCGCCCGCTCCCGGACCGGCGATACCGAGAGCTTCAACCAGCTGGTGCGCAGGTGGGAACGGCAGATCTTCGCGCTGGCCTATCGTACGCTGGGACGCGAGGAAGACGCACGCGACGTCACGCAGGAAACATTTCTACGCGCGTTTCGCGCCCTGCCCGGGTTCAAAGGCGACGCGAAATTTTCGTCGTGGCTCTATCGCATTGCGCTGAACCTGTGCCGCGACTGGATGCGTCGCGATCGCCGGGCGCCGATGGTGGACGTCCCCGAAGGCGTGGAAATCCACGAGCTGGCGGCCGACAAGCAGGAAGTGGCGTCGGTCGAGGATCTGGCGGCGCGCGCCGAGCTCAGCGCGGCCGTGGCGGCGGCGATGGAGCAGTTGCCGGCCGAGCAGCGCAACGCCATTATCCTGAAGGAATATCAGGGCCTCACGTTTCAGGAAGTCGCCGAGCTGATGAATTGCCCGCTGAGCACCGCAAAGACGCGCCTGTACCAGGGGCTGACCCTCTTGCGGCGCTATCTGGCCGAGCAGGGAAAGTTCGATCCAGCCGCGGTGCAGAAAGCCGCGCGTACGCGCCGCGAAAGTTGACGAGAACAACGCCATGACACACATCAGTGAAGAAGCGCTCGTTGATTACTTGTACGACGAAGGCGACCCGGCCGAACGGTTGAGGGTCGCGCGCCATCTGCACGAGTGCGCCGCCTGCTCGGTGGCGGTGCTCGAGCTGCAGTCGGTGCGTGGGCTGTTGAGCGAATGGACGCCGCCTCCGGCGGCGCTGGGTTTCAAGATTGTGGCTGCCGATGAGGACGCGCCCGTTGCCTCCCGCCAGCGGTGGTCGCGCATCGGCGAGCGCTGGCCCGCTTGGGCGCAGGTGGCCGCGGGAGCGTTTCTCTTCGCGGCCGGCGTGGCCTTCTCCCAGCTTCATGTCGAATACGGCGATGGGGCGCTGACCGTGCGCACCAGATCGGCGGCGCCCGTGAACCTGGCATCGGTGACGGGCGACATCACCCTGCCGGCCGCGCCGGTGAATCCCGTCGACGTATCCATGCAGTCGCCCGACGCGCAGTCGCCCGACTTGAACGCCCTGCAGCAAAGGCTGCGGTCCGATCTGGCGCCGCGCCCGGGTTCGCCGGCGGGATCCGATGAAGTGCTGCGCCGCGTGAAGGCGATGATCGATCAGAGCGAAGGGCGGCAACAGCGCGAGCTCGCGCTCCGGCTGTCCCAGCTGGTGCAGGATTTCGACACCCAGCGGCGCGCCGACATGCTGAACGTGGAGCAGAATTTCGGGCAGCTGGAAGGCCAGACCGGCGCCGAAGTGGCCCAGCAGCGCGAATTGTTGAACTCGCTGGTGAAGGTCTCCCAGCAGGCACCGCAAGGCCCGCAAGGCCTGCAAGAAAAGTAGCGGAAGGAGCACGTGACTTCGGTATTCCGGGCGGTCCTGATCGGTGGCGCGGTTGTGGCGGCGAATCCACTCCTGGCGCAAACGCCCACGGCGGCGCCCGTTGCCTCCGCTGACCAGATACAGGCTCGCCACGAAATCGCGGCGCTCGAGGGCGTCCTGGAAAATGCCGTGAAGTTCGGCGCGGAAATGCTGACCGAGCACGTGCAGTCGTCGACGACGCCGCAGTCGGTGCTGTTGACCGGCCAGGCGCGCGCGCGCGGCTTTCGTCTCGATGGCTATGGCGCCCTGTTCGACGTGGAGTTTCCATCCATCCGCCGCAGCGTGGCGTGGTCGATGCGCACGTTGGGCCGGCCGGATCCGGAGCTCCTTGCGGCGATGAAGGAGCTGAGGAAGAACACCCAAGCGGTCGCCGATCCCCTCTCGAAGCAGGAGCTCGACCGCGCCATCAAGGCGCTCGAAGATCAAATCAAGGCCTACGACGCGCAAATGAAAGCCGTGCCGGCCGCCGCCGGCGCCCGGTCGGCTGCCGCGCCGGCGCGGGTCGAGGATCCGCGCGCCATTTACGCGACGGAGATGACCAGCGCGCTCGTCGACGCCATTCTCGACCACGGCGCGCCGGTCGGCGTGGGCGCCGATGAATGGCTCACCATCGCGGCGCGTGAAAGCCTCGACCTCCGCTTCATGCCCGAGAACCCGAACGACACCGCCACCACGCTGATTCTCCGCATCAAGGGCAGCGATCTGAATGCCTTCCGCGACCATCGGCTGTCGCGCGAGGAGGCGAAGAGAAAGATCGAGGTTAAACAGTACTGACGGATCCCCAATTCCCAGCCGGGGTCTAATGGGGGTCTAATGGTGTCTAATAGGCATATGCGCCTGCAAACGCTTCGCACCCTTGCTGTTGTGGCCTGCGTCCTCTCTCTCTCGGCGGCGTGCCGCAGCTCGGCGGCCGGCGAGGACATCTCCAGGCTTCTGGTGGTGACCGACGTGAAAACCGGCTGGTTCGACGCCGGCATCGAGAGAGGTATGAACAAGCTGGTGCCCTCCCTCACGCTGACGCTGAAGAACGCCAGCAACCAGAAGGTCACCCTGGTGCAGTTGAACGCCGTGATCCGCCGCGCAGGCGAGAAGGAGGAGTGGGGCGGCGCCTACACGCGCGCCATCGGCTCCGAAGGCCTCGCGCCGGGCGCCAGTACGGCGCCCATCGTGCTGCGCTCCAGTCTCGGCTATACCGGCGTCGAGCCGCGGAACGTCATGCTGAAAAACAGCCAGTTCGTCGATGCCCGCATCCAGCTGTTTGCCAAGTACGGCGGCGCAAACTGGGCGAAGCTCGGCGAATATCCTGTCGCGCGCGAGCTGCTCACGAAGTAAGCTTTCCGGCTACCGGCTCCCAGCGATTGCCTACCCCCAGCCTCGACCGCCGTCTCGGTCCGCTCGACGCGGCCGCCATCATCGTTTCCAACGTGATCGGCGGCGGTATCCTGTTCACGCCGCCCCAGGTTGCGGCGGCCGTTCCCCGTCCGCTCTTGTTCCTGTCGGCGTGGCTCGCCGGCGGCGCGCTCGCGTTCGCCGGCGCAATGGCGTACGCCGAGCTCGCGGCGCTCCGGCCGCATGCCGGCGGCGAGTACGTGTACTTCAAGGACGCATATGGCAGGCTCGCGGCGTTTCTCACCGGCTGGACCTCGTTCGTCGCCGGCTTCTCCGGCGCCGTAGCCGTCAGCGCCGTCGTGCTGGCTTCCTATCTCGGGCGCTTTATCCCGGCCGCCGCGAGCGATGCTCCACTGTTGGTCGTGCCGTTGCCGTGGGTGCCGCTCATCGTCTCGCCCCAGACGCTCGTCGCGATTGCCGCCATCGCGCTGATGTCGTGGGTGCATCTTCGAGGCGTGGGTCCGGGCCGCGTGATGGGAAACCTGCTCGCGGCCTTCAAGGTGCTCGCGCTCCTGATTTTCATCGTGCTCGGCTTTTCGATCGGCACCGGCTCGATGAGCCACCTTCGCGAAGCAGGCGGCGCCGTCGCGCCCGCGGGATGGCTCCTGTCGCTCGTGCCCGTGATGTTCACGTATTCGGGATGGAACGCGGCCGGCTATATTGCCGAAGAGATCCGCGAGCCTGGGCGGAACGTCCCGCGCGCGTTCGCGCTCGGCACGCTCGTGGTGGTCGTGATTTACGTCTCGCTGAATCTGCTGTATCTCTACGTGTTGCCGGTGGGCGAGCTCGCCCAGGTGCGCGGCAGCGTGCTCGATGTGATCGCCGATCGGTTGCTGGGCGCCCGCGCCGGCAACATCATGGGGGTCGTCTCGATCGTCAGCCTGGCGGGCAGCATCAGCGCGATGACGTTCGCCGGGCCGCGCGTCTATTACGCGATGGCCCGCGACGGACTCTTCTTTTCATCCGCCGCGCGCGTGCATCCGCGATTCAGAACGCCGGCGATCTCGATCGTATCCCAGGGCGCATGGAGCTCGGTGCTGGTACTGTCGGGGAGCGCGGGCGCGCTGACGCGATACACCGGTTTCACCGTGGTGCTGTTTGCGGGCGTGGCGGCCGTCGCACTCTTCGTGCTCCGCGCGCGCCACCCGGGGGCGCCGCGCCCATTCAGTGCCATCGGCTACCCGGTGGCTCCCGCCATCTTCGCCGCGGCGAGCCTGGCGATTGTCGTCAACGCGATCTACACCGATCCGGGCCCCGCCGGCGCTGGGCTCGCGGTGATCGCCGCCGGCGTCCCGTTGTACATGTGGCTGACCCGCGGCCGACGGCTTTCTTGACGGACCGTACGGTATTAACAGATAAAACTCTTCGCCCAAGCTGCCTTCTGGAGGCGTCATGCCTGGCGATCGATAGGTGCCTTTTAGCCGAAACGCCGGGATTTTCGAGCGTTTTGGCGCATTTGTTCTCGCCCTCGCTGCCGCCGGCCAGTGCCGGAGCGAGTGGCAGTCCCCTTGCTTCGCGGTAGGGCAGAACTGCTTCCCAATCCCGTTGGTAATAAGGCCAGGCCATCTGTCGCGGCCGCTCATAGGGGCTTGCAGTTTGAACGGGAGAATTCATGAAGAGTGTCGGCAAGTTCTTTTTCTGTGCGGCGGCGTGTGGCCTTTTCCAAATCGCCACGGCACCCGCTGTCTCCGCGACCCCATTCCTTGGGACTGCGGCCACCGTCGCGGTGCTCGGCGCTGCGGCAGTGACCAACACCGGAGCGACCACCCTCAGCGGGGATCTCGATGTCTCCCCAGGAACCTCGATTACCGGCTCAAGTACCATCACCCTCATAGGGACATCTGCGGAACACAAAACGGATCCGACTGCGGCTCTCGCTCTGAATAATGCAAACTCAGCGTTCACTACCCTGGCAGGCCTGACTCCCACTGGATCGCTGGGGGGTGATCTGACCGGGGATGTTGTTGGTGTGGGTGTCTGGGATGTGGGCTTGGCTCCATTCAATCTTGACACTAATGGAGTCCTCACTCTCAACTTCAACAATTTGAGCGATCAAAACATCGTCTTCCGGACGGGAGCGAGCACGCTCATTACCGGAAGCGGCTCCAGTGTTGTGGTTGAGAATGCCGGTCTAAACGACAACGTGTTTTGGCAGGTTGGCAGTGCGGCGACCATCGGAACAACCACGTCGTTCGTCGGATATATTATTGCGTCCGCGCAAGTCGCCATGCAAACCGGTGCAACAGATGGGTGCGGTGGCGTCATCTCACTGACTGCCGCAGTGACGCTGGACCATAACACCATCTCCAATACTTGCACCATGAGCACAACCAGCACAGCTGCCCAAGTAATACCGACGGTTACAGACAGCGGCGCGACAGTGCCGGTTCCCGAACCCAGCACATTGCTGCTTTTGGGCACCGGTATGGCCGGTTTGGTGGCACAGAGAAAGCGATTCGGCGCGGGGCGAGAGCTGGATCGATCACACAAGGCCTGACTCGAAACGGAAGTCGCGGATCATGGGGCCGTTCCTGACGGTCCCATGATCACAACCAGTTCGAACCGCCCGAGCAAACTGATTGGTTGTCCTATTCTTTGAGCCCTGCCAGCACGCGCTGGGCATCGGCCGAGCCGTCAAATTTCGGATCCAGCGCCAGCGCCTGTTCGAGAGCCTTTCGGGCCTCCTGTTTGTTCTCGTTCTTTGCATACGCAAGCCCGAGGTGATACTGGTACACGGCGTTCTTCGGCGACTTGTCGACGTTCTCGCGAAAGATGGGCACCGCAAGGCTCGGCAGGCCCTTCTTGTAGTACACCCATCCGAGCGTGTCGTTCACTTCGGGGGAGTTCCCCAGCTGTGATTTGGCGGTCAGCGCCAGCCCCAGGGCAACGTCGAGGTTGCTGCCGCCCTCTGCGTAGATCCAGGCCAGATTGTTTGCCGCCACCGCGGCCTTGGGGTCCATCGACAGAACCTTCTCATAGCGGGCCTGGGCTTCGGCCTGCTTGTTCTGCATCTGCAGGATCATCCCGACGACGGTCTGAGCTCCGACGTTTTTGGGACGCTGTTCCGCGTTCCTCTCGAATTCAGCGCGCGCCTCGTCGAGGCGATGCTGCGAGGCATAGAACTGACCGAGCATGGCATAGGCGTCGAGCTGGGCAGGATCGACCTCAATGACTCTCCGAAGACTCCGCTCGGTGGCCTTCACGTCCCCAAGCACGGTGTACAGCCGGGCCGCGAGCAGCAGGAGCCGCGGATCGTTCGGGCTCGCCGCCAGGCGAGCCTCGACACGCGCGCGAGCGGCGGCCGGATTCTTCGCCTGGAGATCGAGGACCGCGAGGCCTGACAGCGCCTCGATGTTGGTCGGATCGATCGTCAGGGCCTGCTCGAACGCGCCGCGCGCGCTTTTGCTGTCGCCTTTCAGAAGGTTTAGCTGTCCCAGTTCGGTCTGGGCGGTTGCCGATTTCGGGAGCTCTTTCGCGAGCTGCTTCACGTGCGGCTCCGCGCTTCCAGCGTCGCCTTTCGTCAGCATCGCGCGAGCCAGAATCATGGTCGCCTCGGCCAGACCAGGCTGCGCCGTCAAGGCTTCCTGCGCGAACTGAATGGCGTCGTCCGGCTTGCCTTTGAAGAGCGAAAGGCGCGCGAGCTCCACCCGTGCAGCATTGACGCGTGGGTCCAGCTTCAACACCTCGCGGTACGCGGCGATGGCGTCATCCCAGTCCTGCCTTCCGCTATCTACGCTGGCGAGGGCGTATTGCGCCGGGGCTGACCGGGGGTCCGCCTTCACGGCGTCATCGGCGGCGGCCAGGGCCTGGTCATACTTCTTGTCCCCGAGAAACAGGTTCGCGGACGTCACGAGCGCGCCGACGTTCTTGGGCTGCTTTTGCAGTACTTCGTCTATCAGCTTGCGCGCGCCGGCCGTGTCCCCGCCGCGTGCCGCGATCGCGGACAACCGGATCGTCGCCGCGGAAAATACTTGGGCGTCGGTCTTTGCCAGCTCCTGCAGCAACGTCTTCGCCTCGGCGGCCCGACCCGTGGAAAGGTAGTAATCCGCGAGCACGAGGCGGTCGCTACTCTGCTTGGAGACGTCAGCGACGGTCTTCAGGTGCGGCTCGGCGTCGGACGCTCGCTGCGTCACAAGGTAAAACGCGGCGAGCGCGCGATTCGCTGAGATGTCCTTGGGATTGATCGCAAACGCAGCTTTCAGCTCGCGCTCGGCTGCCGGAAGACTGCCAGTATTCCAGTAAAAGTTTGCCAGCGCCAGGCGCGCGGGAACCGATGTCGGGTCGGTCTCGGCGGCTTTTTTGAACGCCGCTTCGGCCTGATCGCGATTTCCCCTCGCGAGCTCGAGCGCGGCGAGGCTTGTGTAGCTGGCACTGCGGTCCGGGCTTTCGCGAATGGCCCCTTCGATTTCGGCAACGGCTGCGTCAAGGTCCTTGAGGCCGGCCAGCGCGTTGCCTTTGGCAATCTGCGCCTCGACATTGTTTGGCGCCACTGCCAGAGCCTTCTCTGCACGTGCCTCCGCATCCCCGAACTGCCCCGCACGCAGGAGATAATTCGCGGCCTTGACCTGAACGCCGGCGTTGCCAGAGAGGAGATCGGCCGCGCGTACATATTCTCCGAACGCGTTCGTGAGGTCGCCGAGGTGCTCGTACGTCTCTGCGAGTTTCAGGTGCGCTTCGCCAAACTTCGGATCCTGCTGCAGGGCGTTCCGGTACTCGCTCACCGCCTCCAGGTACTTCCCTTGAGCCACGTATCGGTCGCCGCTACGCACGTCTCGCCGCTTGGCCACGTCGGGATTCATCCGGCAGGCGCCGGTGGCAGCCAAACAGCCAACCATCACGATAACGGCAGCGATTCTTGTTCTGGTCATATCAATTCGAGTGTCTTTATCGTAGACGCTTGGCACTACTTTGTCAGTTTATTGTGAGGTGCGTGCGCTTTCTCATGTCCCGCGACTTTCTTGACAGCATTTTTTCAGGCCGATAGACTCCGGAAAGGCTCGATTTTCAAAGACACCAGTGACTTTTCACGCCACCACGATCCTCGCGATTCGACATCGAGACAAATCCGTCATTGCGGGCGACGGACAGGTCACCCTCGGGGATACGATCGTCAAGCAGGGCGCCAAGAAGGTCCAGCGTCTGTACAACGGCCAGATCCTGGCGGGCTTCGCCGGATCGGCGGCCGATTCGTTCGCGCTCTTCACGCGCTTCGAGTCCAAGCTCGAGCAGTATCGCGGCAACCTCAAGCGCTCGGCGGTCGAGCTGGCCAAGGACTGGCGCACCGACCGGATCCTGCGGCGGCTCGAAGCCATGCTCATCGTGCTGGACAAGACCTCGATGTTTCTCTTGTCGGGCACCGGCGATTTGATCGAGCCCGACGAGGGTGTGCTGGGCATCGGCTCGGGAGGGCCGTACGCGCTCGCCGCAGCCAAGGCGCTGGCGCGGCATACCGACCTCGATGCGCGCGCCATCGCCGAGAAGGCGATGGAAGTGGCCGCGTCGATTTGCATTTACACCAACGACACCCTCGCGATAGAAGAGTTGTAGTCAGACATGGCGATTTCGTTACCCGAAACACTGGCGCCGCCGACCGACACGCTGACGCCGCGTCAGATTGTGGTCGAGCTGGACAAATACGTGATCGGCCAGAAGCAGGCCAAGCGCGCCGTGGCGATCGCGCTGCGCAACCGGATGCGCCGGCAGAAGCTGTCGCCCGAGCTGGCCGAAGAGGTCGTGCCGAAGAACATTTTGATGATCGGCCCCACCGGCGTCGGAAAGACCGAGATCGCGCGGCGCCTCGCGCGGCTGGCGCAATCCCCGTTCATCAAGGTCGAGGCGTCCAAGTTCACCGAAGTGGGCTACGTGGGCCGCGACGTGGAGTCGATGGTGCGCGATCTGGTCGAGCTGGCGGTCGATATGGTCCGCGAAGAGCGGCTCGAGGAGGTCCACGACAAGGCCGAGCAGAGCGCCGAAGAACGGCTGCTCGATTTGTTGCTGCCGCCCCCGCGTCCGAGCTCGAGCGCCGGCGGGGGGATGGCTCTCGAGGAGCCCCCGGGCGCCGCCTCCAACGTCCAGGAGTCGTGGCAGCACACGCGCGAGAAGTTCCGCGAGCAGCTGCGCGACGGCCGCCTCGACCATCGCTCGGTCGACGTCGACGTGCGCGAGCGCGCGTTCCCGTCGTTCGAAGTCATCACCGGATCCTCCATCGAAGAGATCGACATCAACATCAAGGACATGCTGCCCGGCCTGATCCAGGGGCGCACGCGTAAGCGGCGGATGAAGGTGCCCGAGGCGTTCGACTATCTGGTGCAGGAAGAGGAGTCGAAGCTGGTCGACATGGACAGCGTCGCGCGCACGGCCGTGGAGCGGGTGGAGCAGAGCGGCATCATCTTCGTGGACGAAATCGACAAGATTGCCGGACGCGAAGGGGGAGGCCAGGGCCCCGATGTCAGCCGCGAAGGGGTCCAGCGCGACATTCTGCCGATCATCGAGGGCACCACGGTGAACACCAAGTACGGCATGGTGCGCACCGACCATATTCTGTTCATCGCCGCCGGCGCGTTTCACGTGTCGAAGCCCTCGGACCTGATCCCGGAGCTGCAGGGGCGGTTTCCGATCCGCGTGGAGCTCGAGCCGCTGTGCAAGGACGACTTCGTGCGCATCCTCACCGAACCGAAGAACGCGCTCGTCAAGCAGTACGTGGCGCTGATGGAGACCGAAGGCATCACGCTTCGATTCCTCGACGAGGCCATCGACCGCATCGCCGACTTCGCCACGCGGGTGAACGAGCGGACCGAGAACATCGGGGCGCGGCGCCTGCACACGGTGATGGAGCGGCTGCTCGATGAGATCTCGTTCGAAGGCCCGGATTTGCGCGAGAAATCGATCACGATCGACGCCGCCTACGTGGACCGGATGCTGGCGTCCATCGTGAAGAACGAAGATCTGTCCCGCTACATTCTGTGACGATCCCTTTCACCCCCAGGAAATATCGTCACCAGGGATTTTGAGGACTCTTCGGATTTTGAGGACTCTTCCTGCGCTCGCTTTGTGCGTCGTTTCTGCGGTCGCCGGCTCGGCGTGCGGCCGCAAGGGGCCTCCGCTGGCGCCGCTGGTGCGGCTGCCGGGACCCGTTGTCGACCTCGCCGCCAGGCGGCTGGGCGACGAGGTCGTCCTTCAGTTCACGATCCCGGCCGTCAATGTCGACGCCAGCCGTCCGGCAGACCTCGACCGCGTCGAGGTGTACGCGCACACCGGCCCCCTTCCCACGCCGGCTGATTTTCTCAAGTACGGATCCCTCATCGGGAACATCGCCGTGAAGGCCCCCGGACCGGTTGGCTCCAGGGAGCTGCCGGGACTCGACGAAGGCGCCAAGGCGAGCGTGTCGGAAAAGCTCACGCCTGCCGAGCTTCAGATCGGTAAGATGCCCCCCGTGCGGACCCAGAGCGCGCGACGGAAGACCGCGGTCGTGGCGCCCGTGTACGAAACGCCGGAAACCGTCAATGCCGTGCTGCCGTTGACCCGCTACTACGTAACCGTGGGGGTGAGCCGCAAGAACCAGCGCGGCCCGTTCTCACCGGCGCTTCCGGTTCCCTTGTACCCGCCCCTTCCGGCGCCTGGCGCAATCGAGGTGCGATACACGCAGGACGAACTGTCGCTGGCGTGGACTCCGCTCCCCCGCGACGAAGATATTTTCGTTCCCGCCGCTGTCTACAACGTGTACGAGGTAGCCGACACGATCGCGCCGGACGTTGCCGGCGGGACAGGTGTGGCCGTTGTGTCCTCTGCGGCCAGTCCAGCCCCTGTGACGCCTGCGGCTGCGCCTGCTGCAGCTGCGATGTCCTCCGCTGTGGCTGCTTCGGTCCCTGCTGCGGCTGCCACGACCTCCGCTGCGGCTGCTCCGGCCCCTGCGAACGCGAACGTGCAAGGCGCGAAGGCGAGCGCGCCCGGCGTGGCCGGCGGCTCCTCCCCCGCGCCGGCCGCCGCCGCACCGGCGCCGCCCGGCGCCAAGGCGCCTGCGCCGCTTTTGAAGCCGGCGCTCAACCCGGCTCCGCTCGCGGCGCCCGCGTTCAAGCAGCAGCAAGTCGATTTCGGCGCGCGCCGATGCTATGTCGTGCGCGCGACGCGGATGGCCGGAACGGTTTCGATCGAAAGCCAGCCGTCTCTGCCGGTATGCCTCACCGCGGTCGATACGTTTCCTCCCGCGGCGCCCCGCGGCCTCGCGGCGGTCCCGGGCGAAGGCGCGGTGAATTTGATCTGGGAGCCCAATACGGAGAAAGATCTCGCCGGGTACCTGGTCTTCCGCGGTGAAACAGGCGCCGAGAAGCTGGCCCGTATCACCCCCGCGCCGATTCGAGACACGACGTATCGGGATACCACCGTGAAATCCGGAACCTCTTACGACTACGTCGTCGTGGCGGTCGACGACGCTCCAGCGCCGAACATCAGCGAGTATTCCAACCGTCAGACGGCTGTCGTGCCATGAATGTGCAGGATCCGGTTGGAGTCGTTCGTCTATTTCGCGTCGAGCATCATGGGGCGCCGGTCCACGCGGTCGAGCGCGACGGTTCCTTCCGTCTCCTCGAGGGCGACATTTACGCGGGGCCGCCGTACCGCGCCGGCGCCGACATCAAACCGGCGCGCATCCTGGCGCCCGTCGCGCCGTCGAAGATCGTAGGCATCGGCCTCAACTACAAGGACCACGCGGCCGAGCGGAACAAGCCGCTGCCGCCCGAGCCGTTGATGTTTACGAAGCCGTCGACAGCGGTGATCGGCCCAGATGAGCCGATTCGGATCCCGTCCAACGTGGGGCGCGTCGATTACGAGTCGGAGCTCGGCGTCGTGATCGGAAAACGCGCGTCCCGCGTGACGGCCGATCGCGCGCTTGAATATGTTCTGGGGTTCACCTGCGTGAACGACGTCACGGCGCGCGACCTTCAGGCCAGGGACGTGCAATACACACGGGCCAAAGGCTTCGACACCTTCGCGCCGATTGGACCGTGCGTGGCAATTGGCCTAGACTTTGGCACGCTCGATATCGAAGGCTGGCTGAACGCCGAGAGGCGGCAGTCGTCCAACACGCGGCAGCTGATTTTTTCGGTGCCCGACATCATTGCATTTGTCACGGCAGTGATGACGCTGCTGCCCGGAGACGTGATTGCCACCGGCACGCCCGCCGGCATCGGGCCGTTGAGTCCAGGAGACCGTTTCACGGTTAAGATCGAAGGCATAGGCGAGCTCGCCAACCCGGTGGCATAACGAAAGGTATTTTTATGAAGATTTTCGTCGATACGGGAAACATCAAGGAGATTGAGGCGCTGGCGATCCTCGGCGTCATCGACGGTGTCACCACGAACCCATCGTTGATGGCCAAGGAGCACGGCGACTACCGCAAGCAGATGAAGGAAATCTGCCGCATCGTTCAGGGGCCGGTCAGCGCCGAAGTGCTCTCGCAGGACTACGAAGGGATGATCCGCGAAGGGCGCGACCTGGCGACCATCGACGAGCATATCGTTGTGAAAGTCCCCCTCACCCGCGATGGGATCCGCGCGTGCGGAACGCTGTCGCGCGAAGGGTTGAAGGTGAACGTCACGCTCTGCTTCTCGCCGACGCAGGCGCTGCTCGCCGCCAAGGTGGGCGCCTCCTACATCAGCCCGTTCGTCGGACGGCTGGATGACATCGCGACCAACGGCATGTCGCTGATTCACGACATCGTCGACATCTATCGCAATTATCCCTTCTCGACCGAAGTGCTTGTCGCCAGCGTGCGGCACCCCATCCACATCATCGAAGCCGCGAAGATGGGCGCGGATATCTGCACGTGCCCGGCGGCGGTCATCGATGCCTGCTTCAAGCATCCGCTGACCGACATCGGGCTGGCAAAGTTCCTGAAAGATTGGGAAACGGCCCAGGCGGCGCGTGTCTGACGTCCCTCCACAGGCTCGGCCCTCGCCCCGCCCGGTTCGCGCGGGGTCTGCCGGAGGGCAGACCCCCGAGCCGGTCGACGCGCGGGAGGCCGCGAGCCTGCCGGCGGGCACCCGGCGCACGCTCGAGGATCTCGAGCGCCGCGCCGAGCTTGGGGGTGGCGAAGAGCGCGTGCGCCGCCAGCGCGCGGCGGGCAAGCTGACGGCGCGCGAGCGCATCGAGCTGCTGTTCGACCCCGGCACCTTCGAAGAGATCGACAAACTCGTGACACACCGGTGCCTCGACTTCGGGATGGCGGGCCAGCTCATCCCGGGTGACGGCGTCATCGCCGGACACGGCCGCGTCGACCGCCGCGCCGTCTACGCCTTCGCGCAGGATTTCACCGTCTTCGGAGGATCGCTTTCGGAGACCAACGCCGCCAAGATCGTGAAGATCATGGATCTCGCGATGAAGAGCGGCGCGCCCATCGTCGGATTGAACGATTCGGGCGGCGCGCGCATCCAGGAAGGCGTGCAGTCGCTGGCCGGCTACGCCGATATTTTTCTCCGCAACACGCTCGCCTCCGGCGTCGTGCCCCAGATTTCCGCGGTCATGGGTCCGTGCGCGGGCGGCGCTGTCTACTCGCCCGCGATCACCGACTTCACGATCATGGTGCGCGATTCGAGCTACATGTTCGTCACGGGACCGGACGTGATCAAGACCGTGACTCACGAGGAAGTGTCGAAGGAGGAGCTCGGCGGCGCGATGACGCACAACGAAAAGAGCGGCGTCGCGCACTTCGCCGTGGCCGACGATCGCGCCTGCCTGGCGTTGATCCGCGAGTTGCTGAGTTTTCTCCCCGGCAACAACCTGGACGCGGCGCCCAGGGTCGAGAGTCTGGATCCGGTCGATCGCGAAGATGACACCCTCGACCGCCTCGTTCCGCAATCTCCGAATCAGCCCTACGACATGCTGGACCTCGTCCACTCGGTCGCCGATGACGGCGCGTTCCTCGAAGTCCACCGCCACTTCGCGCGCAACCTCATCGTGGGATTCGCCCGCCTCGGCGGGCGCTCCGTTGGCATCGTGGCGAACCAGCCCGCGCACCTGGCCGGCGTGCTCGACATCGACGCGTCGGTGAAGGGCGCGCGGTTCGTGCGGTTCTGCGACGCGTTCAACATCCCGCTCGTCACGTTCGAGGATGTGCCCGGCTTCCTGCCCGGGACGGCCCAGGAGTTCGGCGGCATTATCAGGCACGGCGCGAAGCTGCTGTTTGCGTTCGCGGAGGCGACGGTCCCGAAAATCACCGTGATCACCCGCAAGG
Source organism: Vicinamibacterales bacterium (assembly GCA_035937795.1). Lineage (GTDB taxonomy): Bacteria > Acidobacteriota > Vicinamibacteria > Vicinamibacterales > JAMQPK01 > JAMQPK01. The sequence continues at coordinate 18,586 of DASZHO010000134.1, forward strand.
CGTATGGCGGCGCCTACTGCGTGATGTCGAGCAAGCATCTGAGAACCGACTTCAACTACGCGTGGCCGACGGCGGAGATCGCGGTGATGGGGCCGGAAGGCGCGGTGAACGTGCTCTACAAGAAGGAGCTGGACGCGGCCCCGGACCCCGCCGCCGAACGTGCGAAGCGGGTCCAGGAGTTCCGCGAGAAGTTTGCGACGCCGTTCATTGCCGCGTCGCGAGGATTCGTCGACGAGATCATCCCGCCGCGCGCGACCCGTCGAAAGCTCGTCCGCGCGCTGGCTCTCCTGAGCACGAAGCGCGAGAGGAACCCGCCGAAAAAGCACGGGAATATCCCGCTCTAGCCCCATCTCGAAGTAGAATAAGCACTTGCGCTCTGCCTGGTGAAACAGTCACCTCTTGAAAAAGATTCTGGTCGCCAACCGCGGCGAGATCGCCGTGCGGATCATCCGGACGTGCCGCGACATGGGGCTCGCCTCGGCCGCGGTGTATTCGGATTGCGATCGAAACGCGCTCCACGTGCGGCTCGCCGACGAGGCGTATCCGATCGGCCCCGACCAGGCATCGGAGAGCTACCTTCGCATCGATAAATTGATCGACGCCGCCAGGACGGCGGGCGCCGACGCCGTGCACCCGGGCTACGGATTCCTTGCGGAAAATCCGGAGTTTGCTGAAAGCTGCGGCAAGGCCGGCCTCGTGTTCATCGGCCCGTCGCCGGACGCGATGGCGACGATGGGCAGCAAGACCGGAGCCAGACAGATCGCGGCTCGCGCAGGCGTTCCAGTGGTGCCCGGCACCGACGAGGCCTTCGGGCCCGACGCGGACGCCGCGCGGCTTCGGGAAGCGGCGGCCAACATCGGCTATCCGCTGCTGGTCAAAGCGGTGGCCGGCGGCGGCGGAAAGGGCATGCGCGTCGTGCGCGGTGAAGCCGAGCTCGCCGGCGCGGTGCAGTTGGCGCGATCCGAAGCGCGCTCGGCGTTCGGAGATGCGGCCGTCTATTTCGAACGGTTGCTCGAGAAGCCCCGGCACATCGAAGTGCAGCTGCTTGGCGATCGGCACGGCGCGTTGACATCGTTCGTCGAGCGCGAGTGTTCGATTCAGCGGCGCCATCAGAAGCTCGTGGAGGAGACGCCGTCGCCGTCGGTGAGCGCGTCGCTGCGGGCGGAGCTGGCCAAATCCGCCGAAGCCATCGGCCGCGCCGTGGGATACACGAGCGCAGGCACGATTGAATTTCTGCTCGATGGCAGCGGCCGGTACTACTTCCTCGAGATGAACACGAGGCTCCAGGTCGAGCACCCGGTGACCGAAGCGGTGACCGGCATCGATTTTGTGCGGGCGCAAATTGAAATTGCGCAGGGCGCCGGTCTCGCCGAGGTGAACCCGGGACGGGAGCCCGATCGCGGTTTCACCGGTCACGCGATCGAGTGCCGTATCTACGCCGAGGATCCCGAGCAGGGCTTCCTGCCCTCGCCGGGCCTCATCACGCATCTGCGCGCGGCGTCAGGCCCCGGCATTCGCGACGAGGCCGGCGCCGCGGAAGGGTGGGTGGTGCCGACCAGCTACGACCCGCTCATTTCGAAGGTCGTCGCGTGGGCGCCGGACAGAGCGGGAGCCATCGCGCGCATGGTTCGCGCCTTGGGCGAGTACGACGTTCGAGGCATCAAGACGACCGTCGGATTCTGCCGATGGCTGCTCGGGACGGCGGCCTTTCGCGCGGGAGACTTCGACACCACGACCGTCGATCGGCGCGTCGACGAATTCCAGCAGGCGAGCGGCGCGCGGGATGCGGAGGTCGAAGAGATCGCGGCGATTGCCGCGGCGCTGCATGCCCAGCGTGCGGCCGCCAAGCCGTCGCGGCCGCAGAGGGCGGCGCGCGCCAGTGACGATCTCAATGCCAATGACGATCTCAACAATGACAGCCTGTGGGGAAAACAGGCGCGGCTGGAGAATTTACGCTGAGCCCTGAGCCCTGGGCCCTGACCCTATGACTTTCGACGTGATGGTCAACGGCCGTCCGTGGCGCGTGGCGCTGGAGCCCACCGAACAGGCCGGGCGCGTTCAGGTCAGCGTCAAAGGCCGGCGCCGCCTGTTCGACGTCTCCTGGATCGATGGCGAAACCTTGTCCGTGATCGGCGTCGAACCGCCCGCGTCTCGCGTGCGTGAGATCGGCATTCGACCGACGGGCGATGGGGAGCTCGAGGTCCTCCTCGCCGGCAAATACTTCCACGCGGCAGCCGTCGCCGAAGGAAAGCCCGGCGCGGGGCGCCGCGCGGAGGGCGGATCGGCTCCTCGCGAAGGACCGCAGCCCGTGGTCGCGTCGATGCCCGGCCGCGTCGTGCGGGTGCTGGTGGCAGCCGGCGACCGCGTCTCCGCCGGTCAGCCCGTCGTCGTCGTCGAAGCGATGAAGATGGAAAACGAAATGCGATCGCCGAAAGACGGCGTCGTGCGGGATGTCAACGTGCAGGAAGGCGCCGCCATCGAGGCGGGCGCCGTGCTGGTGGTCATCGCCTGATGCCGCTGAGGTTCAAACGGTTCGAGCGCGTGCGGTCGCATTTTGCGTTCCGCTTCACGAGGGTCGGGATCGCCGTGGCCGCCGCCGCGCTTGCCGTCGCGATTGTGACGACCCTCACGGTCGATCTGGGACCGGGCCTTCGTGCGCTCGCGGAGCGCGAAGGGTCGAGGCGCATCGAGCGGCCGATGCATATCGGGTCGCTCTCGGTCCGCCTGTTCAGCGGCAGGTTCGTGCTCGAGAATTTCGTCATCGAAGGCCTCGCGCCCACCGACCGTCCGTTCCTCCGCGCAGGACGCGTGGAAGTGTCGTTGGCGTGGCAGGCCATGCTCCACAGCGAGGTGCTGCTCGACTCCATCGAGATGAGCGATTGGCAGATGCTGGTCGAGCAGTGGCCGAACGGCCGCCACAGCTTTCCCAGGTTCGCTTCGGGCCCGAGCGGCCGCCGCCGCTTCACGACCACCCTGCAGTACGTACGCGCGAGCGGCGGCCAGTTCACGTTCGAAGACCACGGCACGCCGTGGAGCACCGTCGCCCGCAATCTCGACGTCAACGTCACCAAGGTGATCGGCTATCGCGGCGAGGCGACGTTTTCCGGCGGCACCGTGGCCATCCAGAACTACGTGCCGATGCGCGCCGACATGAAGGCGATCTTCCGTCTCGACGGCGGCGTCATCCATTTCGATCGCATCGATCTGACAACCGATGGCGCCAGGTCGGTGGCCACCGGCGACGCCGACATCGGGAATTGGCCCGAGCAGGCCTATCGGGTGAGCTCGACGGTTGATTTCCACCGGATGCGCGAGATCTTTTTTGGCGGCGAAAACTACACGTTGTCCGGCGAAGGGCGGTTCAACGGCCTCTTTCACTTGTACCGCGGCGGGCGCGCGCTCACCGGCAGCTTTACGAGCCGCGAGCTCGGCCTCGACCTCGGCGGCCACGACTACCGCTTCCCGGACCTGAAGGGCGTACTGGCCTGGCTGCCCGATCGCTTCGATGTGACCGACACGTCGAGCGGGTTTTACGGCGGCACGACGCGTCTGCGCTATTCGATTGCCCCCCTCGGCAAGCCCCAGCCGGCGCGCGCGAAGTTCGAGGCGGAGTGGCAGAACGTCGACCTTGCCGGATTCACCGATTTCCTGCGGATGCAGGGCGTCCGATTCGCGGGCAGCTGGACCGGCCGCAACCGCCTCGAGTGGCCGCTCGGCCATTTCAAGGACCACGCGGGCGACGGTTCGTGGGAAGTGACGCCTCCCTCCGGCCGCGCGCCCGGCTACCTCGCGGTCGGCGGACGTCTTACCTATCGCTACGATCGCGATTGGGTGGAGATGTCCGATGGCCGGTTTACGACGCCGGCAACCGACGTCGCGTTCGGTGGCCGCACCGCGTTCGGCGACAATTCACAGATTCCGTTTCACGTCGTGAGCACCGACCTGGAGGAGAGCGACCGCGTCCTGGCCGGCATCATGACCGCCTTTGGCGCGCCGACGAGTCCGATTTCGGTCGGCGGCTCCGCCGACTTCTCGGGCACGATGCTCGAATCGTTCCGTTCACCCCGCGTTGAAGGGGTCTTCGACGCCAGGAACCTCCGCGCCTGGGACGTCGACTGGGGCGCCGGCCGCGCCACGTTGGTGATTCAGAATTCCTATGTCGATGTCGCCGGCGGCCACGTGCAGAAGGACGCCGGTGAGGTGCAGGTCGAGGGGCGGTTTTCAACCAGCTTCCCCCGCCACGATCTCGGCGAGGAAATGAACGCGCGGGTGCGCGTGGTCAAATGGCCCGCGGGCGATTTCAAGCACGCCTTCAACATCGACGAATACAACGTGCAGGGAACCCTCTCGAGCGACGAGCACGTGTACGGACCGTACCACGGCCCCTTTGGCTTCGGTGCGCTCACCATCGATGACGGCGTGGCGTACGGCGAGCCGTTCGAAACCGCATCCGGGTCGTTGCGGTTCGAGGGTAACGGCGTCCGCATCGACGGCATCCAGTTGAAAAAGAGCACCGGCACCGCCGAGGGTGCGGCGTTCGTCGGATGGAACGGCACCTACTCGTTCAACGCCGACGGCCGCCGCATTCCGATGGACAGCGTCGCGGCCGTGCGCTATTCCGACGCCCCCCTGACCGGGCTGATGGATTTCACCGCCGATGGGAGCGGCACATTCGCCGTACCGCGCTACCAGTTCCGCGCGCAGATTCACGATCTCTTCCTCAAAGACGAGGGCATCGGCGATGTGACCGGCCGCCTTGAAGTGCGCGGCACGGTGATGACGATGGATCTGGAGGCGGCGTCGCCGAGACTGGCGGTGTCGGGCACCGGCCGGGTCGAGCTGACCAAGCCTGGCGATGCCGATCTGACGCTGCGGTTTACCGACACGTCGCTCGATCCGTACGCGCGCGCGTTCTACCCGAAGCTGTCGCCGTTCACGACCGTGGTTGGAAGCGGCACGCTGCACGTGACGGGCGACCTCGCGAACCCCGCGCGTTTGAACACCGATGTGCTGTTCGACCAGGTTCAGCTCAAGCTGTTCGACTACGCGCTTCACAACGCGGCGCCCATTCGCCTGGCGATGAATCAAAACGTGGTGCACGTGGACGACGTGCGGCTCGTCGGCGACGGCACCGAGCTGACCGTCTCGGGCTCGGTGGATCTCGACGCGCGGCGCATCGCCGGCATTACCAGGGGAAGCGCGAATCTCGGCATTCTGCAGGGTTTCTACCGGAATATCCGGAGTTCCGGCCAGGCGCAGCTGACGGCGCAGGCGAGCGGCTCGCTCGACGCCCCCATCATCCTGGGGCAGGCCACCATCACCGACGGCCGTCTTCGCTACGCCTTGTTGCCGCACTCGCTCGAGGAGGTGAACGGCAGCATCCTGTTCGACGCGCGCAACATCCGGTTCGACGGCCTCACGGCGAAGCTTGCGGATGGGCAGGTGACCATCGACGGCCGGATCGGCCTCGAAGGCTATTCGCCGTCCGACATCGCGCTCACCGCGGCCGGCCGGAACATGCGCTTGCGGTACCCGGAAGGAGTGCGATCGGACGTCGACGCCGATCTGTCGTTGACCGGCCGCGTGTCGGCGCCGCTGTTGTCGGGGACGGTGACGCTGCAGAACGCCGCTTGGACGACGAGGTTCGACACCAACGGCAGCCTGTTCGATTTCAACGGCGGCGGAGAGGGCACGCCCGTGGCCTCCGGGGTGGCGCCCGACGCCTTTCCCGTACGCCTCGACGTGCGCGTGGTCGCGCCGGGCACCCTGCGCATCGAAAACAGCCAGGCGCACATCGCGTCGAGCGCCGACCTGACGTTCCGCGGCACCTACCAGCGGCCCATCGTGTTCGGGCGCGTGGAAGTGACGCGCGGCGAATTTGTCTTCGAAGGCCGCCGGTATCTGCTCACGCGCGGCACGGTGGATTTTTCGAATCCGGAACGCATCGAGCCGACATTCGATATTTCCGCCGAGACGCAGGTGCGCGTCTCTTCACAACCCTACCTCGTGACCCTGCGGGCCACCGGCACCATGCAGCGATTGCGGCCGGAGTTCACCTCGGACCCGCCGCTGCCGGCGCTGACCATCGCCTCGCTGCTCCTTGGCGACGTGGGGACGACCAAGAACGCGGACCTGCAGATGTTGAATCGCACCGACACCACCGAACAACAGCTGATTCAAGCCCGGGCGGCGCGATTGCTCGCGAGCCCCATTTCGGGCGAAATCGGCAAGGTGGTCGAAGAGACGTTCGGCGTCGATACGTTCCAGCTCACCCCGCTCGTGACCGACCCGACCCAGCTCTCGTCGCGGTTCAATCCGTCCGCGCGCCTCACCATCGGCAAGCGCATCTCGAACAAGGCGTACCTGACGTTTTCGCGCAGCGTGACGACGTCGGCCGATCAGATCATCCTGCTCGAGTACGACCAGACCGATCGCGTGTCGTGGATCCTCACGCGGAACGAGGACGCCACTTACGCGCTTGACATGCGCGTCAGGAAAGAATTTTGAAGCACGCGTTCGCGTTCGTGGTGTGCCTGCTCTGGGTCCGTCCCGCCTGCGCCGCCGTCGACGATTACCTCGGCAAGAACATCGCGGAAGTCCACCTGCGCGCGAGCGACGTCGAGCTCCGCGACGCGGCGCTCGTGGAGGTCGTCGAGACCAAGGTCGACACGCCGCTCACGATGGCGGCGGTGCGCGAGACCATCGCGCATCTGTTCGGCCTGGGCCGCTATCAGGACGTCCAGGTGGACGCCGCGCTCAACGGAGGCGGCGTCGTGCTTACCTACCGGCTCGTGCCCCGTCAGCTCGTTCGGCGAATTGCGTTCGAAGGACCGCTGGTCCTGGCCGACAGCGAGTTGAGGCGGGCCGTCGTCGATCGGTACGGTCCCTCTCCCTCGGTTTCGCGCGCGGCGCAAGTGGTGAGCACGCTGGAGACGCTGTACCGCGACCACGGGTACCCTCGCGCGCAGATAGCTGCGCGCTCGGAAGTGGCGCGCGACGGAACGACGGCGACGCTCGTCTTTGCGATCCAGCCGGGCCTGCAGGCGCGCGTGGGCAGCGTCGACGTGCAGGGCGCACCGCCCGGGTCTGTGCCGGCTCTGCTGAAAGCGATCGATCTGAAGACCGGCGACCCCTACGACGGCCTCGGACTCGATGCGCGGCTGGCGAACTACGCCGGCGAGCTGCGCGCGCAGGGCTATTACGAGGCACGCATGTCGCAGTCGCCGCGCTATGTCGATGAGGATCGGCGCGTCGATCTCGTGCTGAACGTCGACGCCGGCCCGCACGTCGAGATCGTGTTTCAGGGCGACCCGCTGACGAGCCGGGAGCGCGACGACCTTGTGCCGATTGCCCGCGAGCACTCGGTGAACGAAGACATCCTCGAGGATTCCAAGTTCGCCATCGAAGGGAATTTGCGCGCGCGGGGGTACTGCAATCCGCGCGCGGACTATCAGCGCAATGCCGCGTCCGGCGTCCTGAGGATCGTATTTACCGTCGCCCGCGGGCCGCTCTGCACGCTCGAGCGCGCCGACGTCGCCGGCAACGCGGCGTTATCGGCAGAGGAGTTGAACCCGCTGATCCAATCGCAGCCGGGCCAGCCCTTTATCGAAGACACGCTTGGCGCCGACGTGTCGCGCATCGAAGGGCTGTATCGGCGGCGGGGCTTCGCCGGCGTGAAGGTGGCGACCGGGATCGACCGCGGAGAGGAGCGATCCGGTGTGGTGCCGGTGCGCGCCCGGCTCGTGATTACCGAAGGCATACGAAGCGTGATTCAATCGGTGGTCTTCGACGGCAATGTTGCGCTGGACGCCGACGCTCTGCGGCAGGCGGTGACCTCGCTGCCGGGACAGGCCTATTTCGAGCCGCAGATCGCCGCTGATTCAGATAGCCTGGCGCTCCTCTACCTCAACCGCGGCTATCAGGAGGTGGCCGTCCAGCCGGATCCCCGGTTCAACTCCACGCGCGACAACATCGAGCTGCACTTTCTCATCCGCGAGGGGCCGCAGGTGATCGTCGATCACGTGCTGATCGCCGGCAACGTGAGAACGAAGACGGAGACGATTGCCGTCGAAGTGCAATTGAAGAGCGGCCAGCCGCTGTCGCAGCAGGCCGAGGACGATACGAGGACCCGCCTCACGGCCCTCGGGATTTTCAGACGTGTCGAGATCTCGTATCTTCAACTGCCGGGCAACCAGACTCATCGGGATGTGGTGATCACGGTAGAGGAAGCGCCGCTGACGACCATCAGTTACGGCGTCGGCATCGAAGGCGGCAAACGGGCCGTCCTGCCGCGCGAGGGGGGCGCCGCGGTCGAGAGCTTTCAGGTGGCGCCGCGGGGATCGTTTGTCATAGGACGCCGCAACCTCTTCGGGAAAGATCGCTCCCTGAACCTCTCCACGCGTGTCAGTTTTACTCCCGGCGGCACCAGTTTCGCGGCAAACTCCAACCAGCTCGTGCAGAACGGCGGGTACGGCTTCAACGAATATCTCGTGCGGTTGGCTTACGGAGAGCGCAGAGTGTTCGGGCTGCCCGCCGACGGGACGTTCGCCGGCGGGTTCGAGCAGACCCGCCGCACGAGCTTCTATTTCAGCCGCCGCAGCGCGAACGCGGCGCTCACCAGACGGGTGAAACGAAACCTCGCGCTGAGCGCACGCTACTCGATCGACACGACGAAAGTGTTCAACATCAGCATCGCACCCTTGGACCGGCCGCTCATCGATCGGTTGTTTCCGCAGGTCCGCCTGTCAACGGTGTCCGGCTCGGCCATTCGCGATACCCGTGACGACCCGTTGGATCCGGGATCGGGCGGGCTGATCGGCCTCGACGGGGAGCTGGCGGCTCGCCGCATCGGGTCCGAGGTCGGCTTCTTCAAGACATTTCTCCAGGGCTTTGCGTATCGCCGTCTGGGATCGAGCCGCACGATTGCGGCATTCGGCGCTCGGGTAGGCCTCGCCACCGGGTTTGCCAGGACGATTCCGACGGTGGACGCCAACGGCCAGCCCGTATGGGCAAGCGTCCCGACAAACGGGACCGGGGTTGTCTTGAGAGGCACGCAGGTGGTCGACGACTTGCCCCCGAGCGAACGATTTTTCGCGGGCGGCGATACAACCGTGCGCGGCTTCACGCTCGATCGCCTTGGCCGGCCCAACACGATCGATGTCACAACCGGCTTACCGCTGGGAGGCCTGGGCCTGATCGTCCTGAACGCTGAGCTCCGCACGCCCCTGCGCGGCAACCTCGCTGGGGCCGCCTTTCTCGACGTCGGAAATGTGTTTGCGCACGTGAATGACATCAACCTTGGACAGCTTCGTGCCGCAGTGGGCTTTGGCTTCCGGTACAAATCGCCGATTGGGCCGATTCGCGTCGATCTCGGGTTCAAGCTCGCGCCGCAGCTCCTGGCCAATGGCGATCGCGAGCGGCCGACAGCGCTCCACATCAGCTTGGGCCAAGCGTTTTGAGAATCCTCACGGCCCTTATCGCGGTTTCGGCGCTGAGCGTGGCCGCGGTCTCTGCGGAGATCATCGATCGCGTGGTGGCCGTCGTATCGGGCCAGGTGATCACGAAGTCGGACCTCGACATGTCGACGGCCTTTGGCATGGCGTCCGACCTGCAGACGCTGATCGATCGCACGTTGATGCTCAACGAGGTGCGGCGCGTGGCGCCTCCCGATCCTCCCGCCGCCGACGTGCAGGCGCGCCTGGCGCGCATGCGCGGCCGGTTTGCCTCGTCCGCCGCGTTCACGAGCGCGTTGGCGGCAACCGGCGTGGAGGAATCCTCCCTCGCCCTCTTCGCCGCAGACGATTTGCGGCTCGCGACCTATCTCGACGAGCGCTTTTCCGCCGCGTCGCAGCCCACCGACACCGAAATCCGGCAGGCGGGAGAAACGGAGCGAGACCGGCTGACGAACGAGCGGAGGCAGGCGCTCATCGCCGCATGGCTGGCGGAGCTTCGCCGCCGCGCCGACATCACCGTCCTACCGTAGTCCGGAGTCCGCGGTCCGAAAGCTGAACGCTGAAAGCTGAAAGCTGAAAAGCTGAAGCCTATTTCGCCACCATGAAGTACTGAAAAATCTCCGCGGCATTGAATCCGGAATGGCTGACCGCGGGCGCGACGATGCTTCTCCGCGACATGTACACATATCCCCAGAACAATCCGAGCATCGTCGTCGTGACGACGGCGTCCCAGCCCTGCAGGAGGTGGCCCGCGCCAAAGACCGCGCTATAGAGCACCAGGCCGACCCACGCGCCGCCCAGATGCTGTTCGAAGCGGTGGATGATGAACGCACGCTGGATTTCCTCACGGAGCCCGCCCGCAATCGTCGCGACGAAGGCGAACAGGATCGCCTGCCCCCGCGTGGCGATCAGCTGCTGCAGCGGATTTTCCGGCACGTTGTGCAGCGACGGCACGAGCCGCTGCGCCGTGCTCAGCACCACGAGCGCGAGCAAGAAGACGACCGCCGTCATCGGTATGCCCAGCCAGATCTCATGGCGGACCGGCCGCTTTCCCAGAAACACGTCGCGCGGCGTCTCGCCGTGGCGGTACAGGAACCAGAAAATCATCCCGATCAGGATGACGGCGTCTGCCAGCAGCAAGGTGGCGACATAGCCAAACGACAGATGGCCCCCTTCGTGCGGGCTGAAGCCGGCAAGCGCGATGAGAAAGGTGATCGCGAACTGTGACGGCCACCCCGAACAGAGCACCACTTCGATGATGGCCGCGAGGCGGGCAGGACCGGGATCAACCGGACCGGGATCGACAGGACCAGGATCAATCAATGGTGGGGGTAGGGGAGGCGCGGAGAAATCCAAGGAAAAAGCACTCTAGCCGCGAACGGGGAAAACCTCAACCGTGTCGATATATTGCGTCTGCCCTAAATTTTAGGCACAATATATGGTAGTTTCCGCTTGACAAGGCATAGGGTGAGGCGCATCATCGACCGTCTGGGCGCAACCAGATAACTTAGCGAGACACCTCCCCGGCGTCTCGCCTGGAACGAGCGAATTCCCCCCTGGCAAGTTCGCTCTGGCCGCGCGCATCAATCAGCGTGCTTCGGGCTGCCCTGGGGCGGCCACGAATGGCGGGAGGGTTAGCAATGGAACGAGTCGCCGCTCACGAAACCACCGGTTTGGGCCAGCCAACTCCAGAAGAACAGGTGCGCGAGACCCCCACGGCCGCGGCCGGCGAGGCTCCGCCCATTGCGAGTGCCGCCGGCGTCCCGGGCGTGGCCGGCATGGCGGGTATTGCTTTCAAGGGGCTCGAGTTCCACCGCTTTTTCACCCTGCCGGGCGTCGACCCGTTCGATGAGATCACCTGGGAGCAGCGGTCGGCCGTCATCGGGAACGAGCGCGGCGAGGTGGTGTTCGAGCAGCGCGACGTCGAGATCCCCTCGTTCTGGTCGCAGCAGGCCACCAACATCGTGGTCTCGAAATATTTCCGCGGGCAGATCGGCACGCCCGAGCGCGAGCACAGCGTCAAGCAACTGATCGGCCGCGTGGTCGACACAATCACCGCGTGGGGCCTGAACGACGGCTACTTCGCGTCGGAAGCCGACCTGCGGACGTTCAGCGATGAGCTGAAGCACATCCTCGTGTACCAGAAGGCCGCGTTCAACAGCCCCGTGTGGTTCAACTGCGGGTTCGAAAAAGCTCCGCAGTGCTCGGCCTGCTTCATCAATTCGGTCCAGGACACGATGGACTCCATCCTGACGCTGGCTCGAACCGAAGGCATGCTCTTCAAATTTGGATCCGGCACCGGCACGAACCTGTCGGCCATTCGTTCATCGCGCGAATTGCTCGCGGGCGGCGGCACCGCGTCGGGTCCGGTGTCGTTCATGAAGGGCTACGACGCGTTTGCCGGCGTCATCAAGTCTGGCGGCAAGACGCGGCGCGCGGCCAAGATGGTGATCCTCAACGCCGACCATCCGGACATCGTTGACTTCATCAACTGCAAGGTCGAGGAAGAGAAGAAAGCGTGGGCGCTGATAGACGCCGGCTACGACGGCTCGTTCACCGGCCCGGCGTATTCGTCGGTCTTCTTCCAGAACTCGAACAACAGCGTGCGCGTGACGGACGACTTCATGCGCGCGGTGCTCGACGACGGCAACTGGTCGACCAGAGCGGTGCGTACCGGCGACGTGATGGATACGTACAAGGCGCGTGATGTGATGCGCCTGATTGCCGAGGGCACCTACGTGTGCGGCGATCCCGGCATGCAGTTCGACACGACCATCAACGAGTGGCATCCGTGCCCGAACACGGCGCGCATCAACGCGTCGAATCCGTGCTCGGAGTACATGTTCCTCGATGATTCGGCGTGCAACCTGGCGTCCATCAACCTGATGAAGTTCGTGAGGGCCGACGGCGAGTTCGACGTGATCGCCTACAAGGCGGCCATCCGGACGCTGATTACCGCGCAGGAAATCATCGTGGACAATGCGAGCTATCCCACGCCCGCGATCGAGAAGAACAGCCATGCGTACCGGCCGCTGGGCCTCGGCTACGCGAACCTCGGCGCCCTGCTGATGTCGCGCGGTCTGCCGTACGACGGCGACGGCGGCCGCGACTATGCCGCCGCGTTGACCGCCATCATGACCGGCGAGGCGTACGCGCAGTCGGCTCGCGTCTCTCGCGACCAGGGCGGACCGTTCCGCGGGTACGAACAGAACCGCGAGCCCTTCCTGCGCGTGATGCGCAAGCATCGCGATTCGGTGAAGGGCATCACGGCGAAGAACGTGCCGAACGACCTCTATACGGCCGCCAAGGATGCGTGGGACGAAGCGGTGCGGCTGGGCGAGCTCTACGGCTATCGCAACGCGCAAGCCACCGTGCTGGCGCCCACAGGCACCATCGGTTTCATGATGGACTGCGACACCACGGGCGTGGAGCCCGACATCGCGCTGGTGAAATACAAGAAGCTCGTCGGCGGAGGGTTGATGAAGATCGTCAACCAGACCGTGCCGATGGCGCTGGCCAGGCTCGGCTACACCGAGCAGCAAATCAAGGGCATCGTCGACTTCATCAACGAGCAGGAGACGATCGAGGGCGCCCCCGAGCTCAAACCGGAGCACCTGCCGGTGTTCGATTGCGCGTTCAAGGCGGCCAAAGGCGAGCGGTCGATTCACTACATGGGGCACATCAAGATGATGGGCGCCACGCAGCCGTTCATCTCCGGCGCGATTTCCAAGACGGTGAACGTGCCGAAGGAGGCCACCGTCGACGAGATCATGCGGGCCTACCTCGAATCGTGGCGGCTTGGCGCCAAGGCGATTTCGATCTACCGCGACGGCAGCAAGCGGACGCAGCCGCTCAACACGTCGAAAGACAAGACGCAGATCGAAGTGGAAAAAGTCGTGGCCAGCATGGGCCAGCCGGTGCGCCGCCGGCTCCCGGACGAGCGGCACGCGATCACCCACAAGTTCGACATCGCGGGACACGAAGGCTACATCACGGCCGGGCTCTTCGAGGATGGGCAGCCGGGGGAAATCTTCCTGGTGATGGCGAAAGAGGGATCGACGATCTCAGGGTTCGCCGACGCGTTCGCCCAGGCGATTTCCTATGCGTTGCAATACGGCGTGCCGCTGCAGGTGCTGGTGGACAAGTTCAGCCACGCCCGCTTCGAGCCGTCGGGCATCACGAAGAACCCCGACATCCGCTTTGCGAAGTCGATTGTGGATTACATCTTCCGCTGGATGGCCACCAAGTTCCTGTCCAACGAGGCGCAGTTCCACGCCGGCGTGAACAACAGGGAAGAGCGGCGGGCGGAAGGGCGGCCCGTGGACCCCGTGAACAACATCGAGCAGCCGGCGAAGGCCGCGCCGGCAAAACCGGCGGCGCCGAGCGGCGCCGCGCCGTTTGCCGCCATCCAGAACCAGGAAGACGCGCCCCCCTGCAGCACGTGCGGGTCGATCATGGTCCGAAGCGGCAGCTGCTACAAGTGCGCGAACTGCGGCAGCACCAGCGGGTGCGCGTAGCGGCGGGACCCGCCGCGCATCAGACGAGTTTGCGTGACAGGATGGCGAGGTTGTCGCTGAACCATCGCCCTTTCAAGAGACCGGCGCTGACCTGCTGCCAGGAAACCGTCGGCATCGCCGGAATGCCGCCCGAGTTCGTATAACGGAAGCGGGGAGGGTCGAATCCATTGGCCGCGCACAGCCTCCGCAGATCCGTTCTGACGAGCGGCGTAATGTGAACCGGATAGTCGCCCTCCAGGAAAGAGACGAAATGTCCGCGAATCAGCAGCGCAAGCAGCGACCGTAGACTCTCCTGATTCGGCGTCGTCAGCACGAGCGCTCCGCGCGGCCGCAGCAGCCGCCGGAACTCGCGGAACACGGCGTGAGGATTTTCGAGGTGTTCGATCACTTCGGTTGAAATGATGCAGTCGAACGAGGCGTCGGCGATGGGCAAAGGCTCGTTGAGATCGCCCTCGATCCATCGCACGTCCGATCCGATGCTCTCGGGTTTCGACATGATGTCGGCGCCGGTAAGGAGGCCGTGGAAGCCGCTTTGGCGCAGAAGGCCGACGAGCGTGCCGGCCCCCGCCCCGAACTCGAGCAACTGATCGTCGGGCTTGACGAGCTCCGACGCGGCGGCGAGGACTAGCCGGTAAATCACCGACGAGCTCATGCCCTTGGTCGCGCGCGCGGCATCCAGACGGGAGTCGTAAAGCGATGCGGGCGTGCTCATCAAGGTCCTTCAGGCGGAGAGTGCGCGGCGTTCCCCATCCGCACGTTCATCAGCAGCGCTGAGAGGGCCGCGAGCAGCAGGCCGTTCACGATGGGCGGCAGCGGAGTGGCCACCAGCAGTCCGAGACCCGCGGCGTACATCAGCACCACGTACTTCGCCGCGCCCTTGATATAGAAATGCCCGAATGGTCCGAACACGATCGCCAGAAACATGGCGAGTCCGGGCCTTCCGGGCGCCATCCTTCTCAGCCCCAGCACAATCGCCAGCGGCACGACGCTGGCGAGAAAAACGAAGAGTCCTGAAGGATGTGACGGGTCGAACATCTGGCTGGTGAGATCATACCGCCAGAATCATCGTCGCGATGAACGCGCACGCCGCGGCGCCGGACAGCCAGACACCCGGCATCGCCGGGTTGTTCGTCGCGTGAATCAGGTAGGTGGACATCGCCGGAGTAAATCCGCCGAACAGCGCCGTGGCCAGGCTGTAGGCCAGAGAGAAGCCGGTCGTGCGCACCTCCACCGGCATGATCTCGGTGAGATACACAACCATCGCGCCGTTATAGGTTGCGTAGAGAATCGACAGCCACAGTT
Source organism: Vicinamibacterales bacterium (assembly GCA_035937795.1). Taxonomy (GTDB): domain Bacteria; phylum Acidobacteriota; class Vicinamibacteria; order Vicinamibacterales; family JAMQPK01; genus JAMQPK01. Next base: position 33,857 of record DASZHO010000134.1, read on the forward strand.
CGACCGCCAGCAGACGCGCGAACGAGGGCTGCGCGGCCAGCCACAACAGCACGGGGTAGGCGGTCACCATCGCCAGAACGGTGCTGACGATCATCAGAGGTCGCCGGCCTGCCCGGTCGGATAACGCGCCCATGGCAGGAAGCAGCAGGAAGTTCGACGCGCCCACGCACAGCGTGACGAGCATGTTGCTGCGCGCGCCCAGTTTCAGCGCCACCGCGCCAAACGTGGGCGTGTACGCCGTGATGAAGTAGAACGACACGGTGGTCATGGTGACGAGCATCGTGCCCAGCGCGACCAATCTCCAGTGGACGCGTATTGAGTGGAGCGTCTCGACGAACGAGGGCCGCCGCGCCCGTGCGAGAAACGCCTCCGTCTCGACGAGGGATCGGCGGATGAGAAACAGGAAAGGGATGAGGAGACAACCGACCAGCAGTGGAATGCGCCAGCCCCACGCCATCACCTCCGCTTGCGGCAGCGTCGAGGCCATGAGGATGCCCAGCAGCGCGGCGAACATGACGGCGACCTGTTGGCTGGCAGACTGCCAGCTCACGTAAAAACCCTTGTGCTCCGGCGTGGCGATCTCCGACAGGTATACGGAGACGCCGCCGAGCTCCGCCCCCGCCGACAACCCCTGAAGAAGGCGTCCGGTCAGGATGAGCAGCGGCGCCACGATGCCGAGCGTTGCGTAGCCGGGAACGATCGCGATCGACCCGGTTCCGATGGCCATCAGGCCGAGAGTCAGAAGCAGCCCCGCACGCCGGCCGTGACGGTCGATGTAAGAGCCGAGCACGACGGCGCCCAGCGGCCGCATCAGAAACCCGGCGCCAAACGTCATCAGCGACAACATCAACGACGCGTACTGGCTGCCGCCCGGGAAAAACGTCGTCGCAATGGCCGCCGCGTAATAGCCGAACACCATGAAGTCGTACATCTCCAGGAAATTTCCGCTGGAGACGGTGACGACGCCTTTCAGCTTGGAATGCACGCGGCCGGTCTCGAGGCGATGTGCTCCAGCGCGACGACGCCTGATTCCTGGAGTGGATCGCGCTGTCCGGTCAGCCCGCGGGGAACGACGTGAAGCTCCGCAAACAGCGCCTCCAGTTCACGACGCGAGGTGCCGGACAACGGCCACAGGCTTGGATGCATCTCGACGATGAGGCCGAGTTTCGTGCCTCGTGATGCGATCGTGCGCCGAGCACCGGCGAGGGCGGCAGCTTCGTAACCCTCGATGTCGAGCGTGATCCAGTCTGGGATGACCCCGCGCTGGCCACAAAACGCGTCGATGGTGGTCACCTCCACAGCGATCGACTCCGTTCCTTCTGACCGTGACGGATTGGGCCGGCCCAATCGGCTGAAGCCCTCCTCCCCCGAGGCGCAGAACGTCGCGGTTCCGGGGGAGGCGGCGACGGCCTTCGGAACTATTTCGACCCGGTCCGCGAGCCCGTTTCGTGCAATCTGATCGGCCAGGATCGTGCGCGTCGCTGGATTCGGCTCGAAGGCAAAGACCTGCCCGCCCGGGGCGGACCACATGGCAAGAGAAATCGAGTAAATTCCGACATGCGCGCCGACATTCAGAACGACAGCGCCGGGCGCGACGCGTTCGCGCAGGTAGGCAAAGACCTCCGGTTCATACGTGTCTCCAAACCACGCGCGGTGCCGGGGATTCACGTAGAAACGTTCATGGCCGTTGATGGTGACGAGAAAGCCCTTGCCCCGGCTCGTTCGATCGAGCCAGCGCTCGTAGGCAGGCCGTAGGAGCCGGATGACTGGACTGTTGCGGCCGACTGCAGTCCCAATTCGGGTTGCCAACCGCTGGAGCAGCGACGGTTTTGTCAACGTCCAGAATCCTCACCCGGAAGTTTACAGAACTGGCCGATTGGCGGCTGCCTTCAGTTTCCTGTAGGCCGCGAGCATTTCTGAATACGAGAAGTTCGCGTTGCGGCCGCTCGGATTCGGCAGCACGAAGACGCGGGCGCCTTCGAAGGTCTCCTCCTGCGGGCCGCACGCCACCGGTCCTCTCTTCTGGAAGATCGCCCGGTAGAGCGAGACGCCGACAAACGCCACCACCTTCGGCTTCCAGCGCCGCACCTTGCGGCGCAGTTTCACCAGGCCGGTCCCATATTCGTGCGGTCTCAGCGTGTCGATCCCCGGTGTCATTCTGGCAATCAGGTTCGTGATCCCGAACCCCCATTCGCACAGACGCGCGTCGTCTTCGGCTCGAATGGGCTCCGGAATCAGCCCCGATTCGTGCAGCAGCTTCCAGAAGCGATTTGAATGGCCGGCGAAATGATGCCCGATGGCCGCCGAGCGGATGCCGGGATTGATTCCGACAAAGAGCACGTTGACGCCCTGCCTGACGCGGTCACCGAGCATCGGTGTCATGTGACGAAGGCGGGCCGCTTGCGATCGTGAAAAGAGGCCCGCGTGGGCGGGCCCCTCCTGCTCTAGTTCGACAAGGCAAACGCCACGTACTCGGCCGAGTAGTTCCCGCCGCTGATGGCCACGATGATGTACTGTTTGCCGTCGACCTGATACGTCATCGGCGAGCCGCTCTGCGGCGCAGGCATCCACACCGCGCCCACCTGCTCACCCGTCTGCTTGTTATAAGCCCGGAGCATCGCGCCGTGACCCTGGGGATACGTGCTGTACACCGGATCGCCCAGGACGACGAGCGTCTTGGTGACCAATTGTCCAACAGGCCCCTGCTGCCCGGTTTTCGGGATATTCAATCCCTTGAGCGCCGGGTGGTTCTTGATGGCGTCGGGGGTGTCGCCGTGCGGCACCGACCACATCAACTCGCCTCTGTCGAGGTTGATCGCCGACAGTACGCCGTACGGCGGCTTCACCAGCGGCAGCCCCTGGACATTCAATCCCGGAGGGGGCGGCCCCGGAGTCGCGGGTGGTTTGTATCCGGTGGCCAGCAGGCGTGCCTTGACCTCGCTGACTTCGGGCGCGTCGGCGGCGCTCCCGAAGCCCGGCCCCTCGTTCAGCCGGAATTCCTGACCCGCGATGCCCGGAAGGTACCGCACATCCGAAAATCCCTTCGGTGGCTCGACCAATCCGAGACCGGCGACGCCCGCGTTGCTCGCCTGCGCGTACACGATGTGCGTTTCCGGATCGTACGAAGCGCCCGGCCAGTTCGTTCCGCCGCCGAGCGTGCCGATCGTGACGGCC
>DASZHO010000135.1:0-34803 GCA_035937795.1 Vicinamibacterales bacterium
CAGGCACGCTAACGGCCCTCGGAAAAGAACATCTCCCCATTGGCGAAGCGGTTGGGTTTCAGGCGCATCGCAACGCGCTACGACAAACTCGCTCGGAACTACTTCTCAGCCCTGTGCCTCGTTGCCGCCGTGGCATTCTGGCTTTAATCAATTGAGTCTGGACCCTAGACCACCCCCGGCACCGCTACTTGGGTTTGTACTCGGGCGGGAGGACGTCCTTCGCGCCGAAGAAGAACTCTTCCATCTGCTTGGCCATCAGCTCCTGCGCCTCTTTCTGCCAGGGCATCAGCCGGTATTCGTTGAGAATCATCTTCATGCGGTCTTCCCACAGCTTCCACGCCTGGGCCGACACGTTGTCGTAGATCCGCTTGCCGAGCGGTCCGGGCCACGGCGTCTCGTCGAGCCCCGGCAGTTCCTTCTGTAATTTCGCACAAAACACGGTCCGCGCCATGGCGCGATCCTATCACTTGTCACTCGCGAACGGTCCCTGTAGCATCAACTAATGGCTTCTCCATCGACCATCGCCCGCCCCGAGCGGGGCGCGCCGCGCAATTTCGAAGACAACGTCAACGCCTACTTCGACCACGCCTCCGTATTCTGCCAGCACTCGAAAGGGCTGCTCGATCAGATTCGCGTGTGCAACTCGGTGTACTCGTTCGCGTTTCCGGTGAGATTCACCGACGGGTCCATCGAAGTGGTGCGCGCATGGCGGGCCGAGCACAGCCATCACAAGCTGCCCACCAAAGGCGGCATACGCTTCAGCCCGCAGGTGGACGAATCGGAAGTGAAGGCGCTGGCTGCGTTGATGACGTACAAATGCGCGCTCGTGGACGTGCCGTTCGGCGGCGCAAAGGGCGCCGTGCAGATCGATCCGGCACGCTACACGGTTGAGCAGCTCGAGCGCATCACTCGACGCTACACGCATGAGCTTGTCCGCAAGCAGTTCATCGGACCTGGCATCGACGTGCCGGCGCCGGACTACGGAACGGGGCCGCGCGAGATGTCGTGGATTGCCGACACGTACGGCCAGCTCAACACCGGTCAGCTCGAAGCGCTGGCGTGCGTCACGGGCAAACCGGTTACCGAAGGCGGCATCAACGGCAGGCGCGAAGCGACGGGGCGGGGGTTGATGTACGCCCTCTCCGAAGCGTGCCGCAGCGCCGACGACATGAGGGCGCTGGGCTTATCGACGGGTCTCGACGGCAAGCGCCTCGTTGTGCAGGGACTCGGCAACGTCGGGTTTCATGCCGCGAAATTCTGCCGCGAGCAGGGCGCCACGATCGTGGCCTTCGCCGAGCGTGAGGGCGCGATCTTCAATCCGAACGGCCTGAACGAAGAAGAGGTGCTCGAGCACCGCAGGCGCACGGGCTCGATTCTTGGATTAGCCGGCGCGATGGATATCCCGCGAAGCGCCGACGCGTTGGAGCTCGAGTGCGAGGTCCTGGTGCCTGCCGCGCTCGAAAATGTGTTGACGGCCGAGAACGCGCCGCGCATCAAAGCGAAGATTGTGCTCGAGGGGGCCAACGGGCCCACCACGCCTGAGGCCGATGAAATCTTTCGCAAGAAGGGGATGCTCGTCATTCCCGACCTCTACGCCAACGCCGGCGGCGTCACCGTCTCGTACTTCGAGTGGCTCAAGAATTTGTCGCACGTGCGGCTGGGGCGCCTGGACAGGCGGCGCCAGGCCGCTACCGAACTGCGTTTCCTCGCCGCGATCGAAATGGCGACCGGGAAGAAGTTCACCGAGTACGAGCGGCAGTCGATGGTGAAAATCACCGACGAGCTCGCGATCGTGAATTCGGGGCTCGAAGACACGATGATCGTGGCCTACCAGGAGATCCGTGAGGCGCTGCGCCAGCAGCCCGAGGTGGGCGATTTGCGCACGGCCGCGTTCGTGACGGCCATCAACAGAGTCGCGATTGTCTACGAAGAGCTCGGCATTTTCCCGTAACGCAGAGCCGAGAGCCCAGAGCCTAGAGCCGTTCCACCTCCACCCTTGCGTCATTGAAGCAGGCGCCGCCACCCAGATCGGTGAGCGAATCGGGTACCAGTGCGTTGCCCGTGTGCTGATTCCACGTGCTCTTCCGCCACAGCCCCTTGGGCAACGACACCGTGCCCGGTCGCACCGAAGGCGCGACGGACAGCGCGCACTGCACCTCGCCAAGCTCGTTGTAGACCCGGATCGGAGCCCCGTGCGTCAAGCCGCGGGCGTCGGCATCGTCGGGATGCATCACCAGCGTCACCGGCGGGCGCCCCAGCTCGCCCAGGGTCGAGCTGATCGTGTTCGAGCTCGACGGCGAGATCAGCGCGAGCGGAAAGCGAGTCGTGGCGGGATCGGCGAGGTAGGCATAGAGTCCCGCGGGTGCCTCGGCTTCGAGGTCTTCGGGAAAGAGATGCACCTTCTCATCGGCGGTTCTCGGCATCACATCGACGAATTGCACCGGCCTGAACCCACACGGCGGGACTGCCCGGCCTTCGGCTCGCATCCGCTCGCCAACGGTGCCCGGCAGCGCCTTGAACACCGTCAGCAGCATGTCGAGCTCATTGTCCGGCTCGTCGTCTTCCAGCAGCCCGAGGCGTTTGGCGAGCTGTCCGAACACCTCTGGATTGGATCGCGATTCGCCGACTGCATCGATCACCGGACGCACGAGCTGCAGCGACAACGGTCCGTAGCCACGCGCAAAATCGTACGCCTCGAGGAACGTCGTATTCGGCAGGATGACGTCGGCATAGACCGCCGTGTCGGTCATCACCTGATCGAACACCACCGTGAACAGGTCCTCGCGCTCCAGCCCCTTGATGACCCGATGCTGATCGGGCATCGTCGCCACCGGGTTGCAGTTGTAGACAAAAAGCACCTTCACGGGCGGATCGTCGAGCTCTGTGAGCGCGCGCCCGAGCTTGTTCATATTGACGATGCGTGTGCGCGGCTCGGGGCCCAGCCAGGGACGGACGATGTTCCACGCGGCCGAGTTGCTCATCGAATACCCGCCGCCGCGTACGCCAAATTTTCCGCCCACCGCCGGCAGCGCCAGGATCGACATCGCCGCGTTTCCGCCGTTGCGATTGCGCTCCAGGCCCCAACCGCACCGGATGAGCGCGGGGTTGATGCGCGCGTAGTCGTCGGCGAGACCCTGAATGGCAACCTCGGGAACGTCCGAAACCTCCGCGGCGCGCTTGAAGGTCCATTCCCCCGCGCGCTCGCGAAGCCGATCGGCGCCGTGCGTATGACGGGCAAGGAAATCGGAGTCGGCAAACCCTTCTTCGAATAGATGGCGGTGCACCGCCAGCGCGATCGCCACATCGGTGCCCGGCCGCGGCGTCAGATGGAGGTCCGCCTGGCGGGCGAGCGGTGTCTCGCGCGGATCGATCACGATCAGACGTGCGCCGCGCTTCTGTGCTTCGCGCACGTAGGGCACAAGATGGATCCCCGAGGTCGACGGATTCACGCCCCACAAGATAATCAGCTTCGCGTCGGGATAGTCCTCGTAGGTGACCGATGGCATCTTGCCGTAAAGCGCTTGAGCGGCGGCGCCCGTCGGCGCCGCGCACACCGTACGAGCAAGGCGCGAGGTGCCGAAGCGGCGCCAGAGCTGCGCGTCGATGGTGTCCTGAGTCAGCAGCCCGTTCGATCCGCCGTACGAAAACGGGAGAATGGCCTCGCCGCCCCAGCGCTCGCGCGCGTCGGCCATGCGCGCCGCCACCACTTCGAGGGCTTCGTCCCAGCTGACGCGCGTGAACCTGGCGGTTCCCTTTGCGCCGGACCTGAGCGCGGGATAGTGGAGGCGCGCATCGCCGTGAACGCGGTCGCCGAATTTCCGGACCTTGGCGCAGATGTAGCCGGCCGTCGGCGCGTTCAGCGTGGAACCGTCGATGCTCAGGACCTTTCCCTCGCTGACCGTCACCGCAAGACTGCACGAGTCGGGGCAGTCGAGCGGGCACGCGGTGTCGAGGGCGTTCGTTTTGTTCGTAGCTCGTGCCATGGCGGCTGTTAGGATACTTCGAACCACATGCCGAACGCGCGGCGTCTGCTTGAAATGCTGCTGATCGCAGCGGCGATTGTCGCGGCCGTTCTTCCTCTTCCGCAAGGCGCGGTCGAGCGCGTGTATTCACGCGGCATCTATCCCATGATACAGCCGCGACTCACCGGATTCAGCAACGCGATTTCTTTGTCGCTCTTCGACGTCACCGCTGTCGGGGTCGTCGGCGCGGTCCTGCTGCTGTGGGTCGCCGGGCTTCGTCGCGCGACGCGCGGTCGAGCGTTCCGCACGATTGGATCGCTGGCGAGAACGACCGCCGCCGTCGCCGGGCTGCTGTATCTCTGGTTCCTGACGGCGTGGGGGCTGAATTACCGGCGCGAACCGCTGCGGACCGAGCTCGATTTTCAGGAGGATCGCATTACAGAGGACGCGCTCCATCAATTGGCGCTGCGCGATGTCGATTCGCTGAATATGCTCTACGCGGAAGCAAACGGCGGAGCGTGGCCCGAGTTCGCGAACCTGTTTCCGCTGCTCGATCCGCCGCTCGTACGCGCGGAGCGCGAACTGGACATGAGCTGGCGCGTGAGGGCGGCGCTCCCCAAGCGCTCGCTGTTCGATTTCTATTTTCGGCGCGTGGCGGTCGACGGGATGACCGATCCATTTTTTCTCGAGACGCTCGCCAACCAGGGCCTGCTGCCCTTCGAGCGTTCATTCGTCATTGCGCATGAATGGGGGCACCTCGCGGGATACGCGGACGAATCGGAGGCGAATTTTTTTGCGTGGCTCGTGTGCATGCGAGGCGGGGCCCGCGAGCAATACAGCGCGTGGATCTCGCTCTATGGAACGATCGTCTCCGCCCAGCCGCCCGGCGATCGCGCGGCCATCGTGCGCCGCCTCGAGCCGGGCCCCCGGAACGATTTGCGCGCCATGTCCGAGAGGATTTCGCGGCAGGTGAATCCAAAGGCCAGCCGCGCGGGGTACGCAATCTACGACCGGTTTCTCAGGGCCAACCGCGTGCGGGCGGGGATACGGAGCTACACCGAAGTGCTTCGCCTTCTCCTGGGTACCCGGTTTGAGCCTGACGGTACGCCGGCACTCCGATCGCGTCAGCGCTGAAGCGTCGAGGTGAGGCCTCGCGCGAAGCCTCGAGCTGAAGCCCAGGGCCGAGGCCTTCACGTCACGCGCGACGTGCCTGCCCCAGCCCTGAGCCTTGAGCCCTGAGCCTCTTAAGAAGGCAACTCGTCGTCCGAATCCAGCGGAAGCAAATGTTCGTCTGCGTTGTCGTGGTCGAACATCGGTTCTTCCGAAGTTGCCGGCGACGGCATCGGCGCGCGCCGTGCTGGTGCGCGTCGCGCGGCTGGCGGTGCCTTGCGCGCCGTCTTTTTCTTGGCTGCGCGCGCCGGTTTCTTCCGCGCCGCAGATTTTTTCGAAGCCTTCGGTTTGGCTTTCGACCGCTTGGTAGCCGCTTTCTTCGCTCGCTTCTTTGCCATTCGCAACTCCTTAAATTCTGATTCTCTCTCCAAAAGCTGATCGCTGATCGCTGAAAGCTGACCGCTGATAGCTGACCGCTGATAGCTGACGCCCGCGTATTCTAGTCCCTGTTCTCACGTGAAAGGCAAGCGAGGAGAAACTGATAAGCTTACGTTCGCGTGCAGACGTTTCGGCGGTCCCAGAGAGCCTTGTATGCAAGCGGCGGCGCGGTTCTGTCGGTGCTCCTGGGTCTGGCTCCCGCATCTGCGCAGAGCGGCGCGAGCGCTGCGCCTCCGGGCTCGATTGAGCTTCAAAAGGGCGGCGTGGAAGTGGGTTTCGTTGGTGGTTCGACGCTCCCGGTCTCCTGGCTTCGCGCGCATGCCGACCGGCGTATCACGATGGGGTCGATCGATCTCGGCCGCATCGTCACCCACCAGCGCGGAGGCGGGCCTCTCGCCGGCAATTTCGAGTTTCTGCTGGAAATCACGCCGGTCGTGGCGTTGCGCCAATCGTCCTACACCTACGGGCTCGCGGCCTCGCCGCTCCACATGCGCTGGAATTTCCGGCCCGTCGGCCGGCTCGGTGTGTTCGCCGAAGCGAGCGGCGGAGTGATCTACACCAGGCAGGCAGTGCCTGCCAGTGCGACCTCCTTCAATTTCCTCGATCAAGCCGGTTTTGGCGTCCGCATCGCGGCCGGAAGGCGGCGCGAATGGCTTGCCGGCTATCGCTTTCAGCACATCTCCAACGCCGGCCTGTCCAGACCCAATCCCGGAGCGAACTTTAATTTCGTGTACGCCGGCTTCACCTTTTTCCGGTAGCGCGCCACGGCGCGCACCACCCCGTTTACCGCCGCGATCGGTCTGACTCCGTTTTTGTCGGGCTGCTGCTCCAAGGCGACAAGACTGTCGGAGATCGTCCACGTGCGATCGCTTCCCTTCGTAGGGCCGGCGTACCGATTCCAGCTTTTCGACAGGGTTGTGTGTATCGACAGGCGGTTTAAACAGTTTTGTATGAATGGATTGTGCGCGTACCGGCGTCAGGTCGAAATCAGGCCGAAAAACTCGCCTTTGCCGGGCGCCAGGATGGTACGGCGCTTGCTGCTAACCGGGACGTGAATAGCACGCATCCCGATCTTTCCCGGCAACGTCCATGTGTCGCGCCCGCGCGCGCACCCTCCCCGAACGTCCCTCGCTTTTCGACCTCCGGGCACGAGTACCCGCCTCTAGAGGCACTTCTCAGCTAAGCCGCGGGCGCATGGCCACCGGGAAAGATCGGGCTTAGGCCGGCTTAGGCCCGATCTCATTCCGGCCGATAAGATAGCCGTTCAGTTTGGCTTCCTTCTATAAAGTCTGGCATCCCGGACTGCGCCTCCGCATTCTCGCGCCCGCCGTGCTCGTGGCCGTTCCGGCGCTTGCGCTGTTGATCTATTTGAATGTGGATCGGCGCAGGGAGGCCGAGCTCGAGATCTCCGCCAACGCCGAGCGTCTCGCCCGGCTCGCCGTCGTCGATCAGCGGCGCCTGATCGAAGGCACGCGCCAGCTTCTGATCTCGATTTCTCAAAGCCGCGATGTGCAGGAAGGCAATCTCGACGGTTGCCGCGCCTACCTCCGCCAGCTGCTGCCGCAATTTGGCACGACCTACAACAACATCGGTGTGGTCGATGCCGGCGGCACGATCAACTGCAGCGGGCTCCCGTCCGATAGTGTTTCTGCCGCCGATCGCGCGTGGTATCAACTCACCATGTCGCGGCGGATGTTTGTCATCGGCGATTACGTTGTCGGCCGCCAGTCGGGCAGAGCCTCGCTGCCCTTCGGATATCCCCTCAGGGGGCCGGCCGGCGACCTCCGCGGCGTTGTGTTCGCCAACGTCGACCTTCAGCGCCTGAACGAAAGCCTCTTTGAGGTCGAGTGGCCGTCGGATGCGACGTTGATTGTGACCGATCGGAACAACACCGTCATCGCGAGACATCCCGACTGGCGCCCCTGGATAGGCCGCTCGCTTGTCAACGATCCCATGACAACAGCCATTGGCCCGAGACTCGAAGGCACCGTCGACGTCGAGGAACACGGACAGATGGAATTGCTCGCCTTCAAGAAGATCACCACCCCGGCCGACACCGGCTTGACGGTCCGTGTGGTGGTGTCAAAGGGCCAGGCAATGGCCTTGGCGAATCGCGCCATGTACGAAGGCCTCATCGCGCTGGGGCTGGTCTCGTTTCTCGTGATGGTTGGCGTCAAGGCGGCATCGGATCGGCTCCTGCTGTCGCCGATCGTCCAGCTCACAAAAGCGAGCCGCAGCCTGGCCGCCGGCGACCTGGGGGCACGCGCGGCATCGAGCACGACCATCCCCGAGCTCACTGCCCTGGGGAAGGACTTCGACGACATGGCGGCGGCTCTGGAAGAACGGGAAGCCGCGCGTGTACTGGCCGAGCGCGAGCGCAAGAATCTGGAGCAGCAATATCACCAGTCCCAGAAGATGGAAGCGGTGGGGCGGCTCGCCGGCGGCATCGCGCACGATTTCAACAACATGCTCACCGCCATTCTCGGCTACTGCGATCTGTTGCTCGAGGATCCCGGCACGAGCGAAGCGCAGCGAGCCGACGTGCGCGAAATCGAAAAGGCCGGCCGCACCGCCGCCGCCTTGACGCGCCAGTTGCTCGCGTTCAGCCGGCGCGAAATCATCGAGCCGGCGGTGATCGATCTCAATGCCGTCGTGGGCGGTATGGACAAGATGCTGCACAGGCTGCTTGGCGAGAACATCCGCGTGGAGAGCCGGCTGGAACCCCGGCTCGATCGCGTGAAAGCGGACCGCGGCCAGCTCGAGCAGGTGATTCTGAACCTGCTCGTCAACGCGCGCGATGCCATGCCTGAGGGCGGGCGCGTGCTCATCGAAACCGCAAACGTGACGCTGCCGCAGGGAGTGCAGAGCAGGTACCTCGCGGCGCCGCCCGGCCAGTACGTCGCGTTGTCGGTCACCGACGAAGGCACCGGTATCCCGGAGCAAGTGCTGCCGCATCTGTTTGAGCCCTTCTTCACGACGAAAGGCACCGGAAAGGGAACAGGGCTTGGCCTCGCGACCATCTACGGCATCGTCAAGCAGGGCGGCGGCGGAATTGTCGTGCAAAGCAACGTCGGCGGCGGCACCATGTTCAGGATCTGTCTGCCCCGCACCGACGAGGCGCTCTCGCACACCTCGGGAACCGTCAAGATCGAGCGCGCGCCCGGCTCGAAGGCAACCATTCTTGTCGTTGAAGACGACTCGGGCATCCGCGAGCTTACGGCGAGGGTGTTGTCGCGTTATGGATACGTGGTGCTGACGGCATCCGGTGGAGACGAAGCCCGCGCCGTTTGCGAGCGCCACGACGGTGCCATCGATCTCCTGCTGAGCGACGTCGTGATGCCTGGCATGAGCGGCCCGCAAGTGGCCGAGATGCTCACCGCGCTACGTCCGCAGCTGAAGGTGGTGTACATGTCCGGGTACACCGATGATGCGATTCTGCGCCATGGAGTCATGGTGCGCGACATGCCCTTTTTGCAGAAGCCATTCACGCCCCAGCGGCTGCACAACAAGATTCTTGAAGTCCTCGGCCACTCAAACACATAATCATCACTCGAAATCACCACTCAAAATTTTTCTCAAGGAGCGTTCCGTGGCTAACATCGGATTCATCGGTCTCGGCATCATGGGCAGGCCCATGGCGAAGAATCTTCTGAAGGCGGGCCATCAGGTGACGGTGTATGACATCATGCCGGGCGGCATGACCGATGTGGCGTCGGCGGGAGCCCAGAAGGGATCGTCGCCGAAAGATGTGGCGAGCCGTACCGACATCATCATCACGATGGTGCCCGACGGCCCCGAAGTCGAGCAGGCCGTGCTGGGTCAAAACGGAGTGCTCGAGGGCGTCAAGAAGGGCGCGATCGTGGTCGACATGAGCTCGATCAATCCGACCGTGTCGCAGAAAGTCGGCGCCGCGTGCGAGGCCAGGGGCGTCGAATTTCTCGACGCGCCGGTGAGCGGCGGCGAGCCGAAGGCGATCGACGGCACCCTGGCCATCATGGTGGGCGGCAAGAAGGAAGTGTTCGAGAAGATCGAGCCGATTCTGAAGCAGATGGGATCGACCGTCACGCTGACGGGAAAAATCGGCGCCGGCAACGTGACGAAGCTGGCCAACCAGATCATGGTGGCCTGCAACATCGCCGCGATGGGTGAGGCGCTGGTGCTGGCCACCAAAGCCGGCCTGGATCCGGAAGTCGTGTTCAACGCCGTGAAGGCGGGCCTCGCCGGCAGCACGGTGCTGAACGTGAAAGCGCCGATGGTCTACTCGCGCAATTTCAAACCCGGCTTCCGCATCAGACTGCACCAGAAGGATCTTCGCAACGCGCTGCTGGCGGCCGAATCAATGAAGGTGTCGCTGCCCCTGACCAGCACCGTGCAGAACATGCTGATCGATTTGATGAACAACGGGAAAGGCGATCTCGACCACTCGGCGATCGTCCAGGTCATCGAAGCGGCGTCTGCCGTCGAAGTGAAGAAGCCCAGCTGAACCTCTAGCGAAGATCCGAGATGAAGCACCCGAACGCTTGCGTGGTTGAAGCCGCGACCCTCTTGCCCGCGAGCGTCGATGCGAGCGCGTCCTCGAGGTCGTGTTTACCGGCCACCGGCCGTTCCCGCCCGAGCTCGACGAATCGATCGTCGATGCGCCCCAGATAGACCAGATTGCCTTTCGCGTCGAACACCGCGGCTTCCGGCGTGACGGTCGGTCCGGCAAGTTTCACCAGATCGTGACGGGCGTCGCGAAGCGCGATGTCCGGATACCCGAAGGCTTGCAGATGCGCCCGAATGAGGGCGGTGGTGTCGGCCGGGTTCGGATAGACCAGCCAGAAACGCACGCCTTTGGGCTCGAACACATCGTGGATGCGCCGGATTTCCGGCGCGGAACGGTTCGAGTACGGACACTCGGTGCTCACGAACACGAGGACGACCGCTTTGGTTGCGGGAGAAGCCTGGAGCGGATTGACCAGAACGCCACCGAGAGTCGGTACACGGATTTCTGCGGCCGCCAATGCCATCGACACGCACAACGCCGCCGACGACAGCAGAATAGCGCCGGGAGGTACGCGGCCGGGCATGACCAATTCTAGCGCCCAAACCCTATATAATCGCGCTCTTGTGAAACGCGACTTGCTCGACGACTGTGTCCACTGCGGCTTCTGTCTGCCCACGTGCCCGACGTATCTGCTGTGGGGGCAGGAGACCGACTCGCCGCGCGGCCGCATTCACCTGATGCGGCAGCGGCGCGACAGCGGTGAGTCGAACGCCCGCAGTTTTGTCGAGCACATCGACACCTGTCTGGGCTGCATGGCGTGCGTCACGGCGTGCCCGTCTGGCGTGCAATACGATTCGCTGCTCGAAGCGGCGCGTCCTGAAGTCGAGCGCGTGGCAGACCGTACCTTTGCCGACCGCGCGTTCCGCCGCGCCATCTTCACGATGTTTCCGCACCCGCGGCGGCTTCGCGCGCTTGCCTGGCCGCTCGGCGTGTATCAGAAGTCGGGTCTCCAGCGGCTCGTTCACGCATCCGGCGTCATGAAGCTGTTCCCGAAGCGGCTGCAATCGATGGAGCGGCTGCTCCCGGCGATCTCGTTTGCCGCGCTCGGCCGCGAAATGCCGGAACGCATCGCGGCCGAAGGCGCCCCGCGGCGGCGTGTCGCGCTGCTGCTTGGTTGCGTGCAGCGGGTGTTTTTCAGCGAAGTGAACGAGGCTACTGCGCGCGTGCTGGCGGCCGAGGGCTGCGACGTCCTGGTTCCACGCGAGCAGGGGTGCTGCGGCGCGCTCGCCGAGCACGCGGGTGAAGAGGCCGATGCGATCGCGGCCGCAAAGCGCCTGATCGACGTCTTCGACCGCATCGACGCCGACACGATCGTCGTCAACGCCGCCGGCTGCGGATCCGCGATGAAGCGCTACGGGCATCTGCTCCGCAACGACAGCGAGTACGCCGGCCGCGCGCGCGCGTTTTCGGCCAGGTGCCGCGATATTTCGGAGGTGCTGGCCGATCTGGAGCCGCGGGCGCGTCGCGGCCGCATCGACGCGCGCGTGGCCTATCACGACGCCTGCCATTTGCAGCATGCGCAGGGTGTGCGCGTGCAGCCCCGGCAACTGCTCCGCGGCATTCCCGGCATCGAGGTGCGTGAGATTACCGAGTCGGAGATCTGCTGCGGCTCCGCGGGGATTTACAATTTGCTCGAGCCGGACGCCGCCGATGAGCTTCGTGATCGGAAAGTTGGCAACATCATGCGGACCGAGGCGGACATGATCGTGTCGAGCAACCCGGGATGCCTGTTGCAGATTGCCGCCGGCTTTGAAAAGGTGGGCCGCACCGTCGCCGTGACGCACCTGGTCCAGCTCCTCGACAGCTCCATCACCGCGGCCCGAGCCGCCGGACCCGCCGGTGCCGCCGAACAATGACTCGGGACAACTGGCTCTGGCTGTCGATTGCGGGCGCCGCGACGATCACCGCCTGGGTCATCACCGTGCGTGGCGCGGCCATCATGTCCGGCGCGATGCCGATGCCGGGCGGCTGGTCGATGTCGATGGCCTGGATGGCCATGGGCGGGCAGTCCGCAGCCGGGCGCGCAATGATGTTTCTGGCGATGTGGACCGTGATGATGGTGGCGATGATGCTGCCGTCGGTGATGCCGCTGGTACTCTTGCATCGCAGGCTGATCGCGTCGCGCGCCGAACAGGGCCGGACGAGCGCGGGTTCGAACCTGCTCCTGCTCTTTGGCTACTTCGGCGTGTGGACCGGCTTTGGAGCGGTCGCGTACATCATCGGGATCGCCATCACCAGCGCGGCAATGCACAACGTGTCCCTGAGCCGGGCGGTCCCCATCGCCACCGGCGTGGTGCTGACCGCCGCCGGCGTGTATCAACTGACAAGCTGGAAATCGGCATGCCTGTCGCATTGCCGTTCTCCGCTGGAGTTTTTTGCGCATCATCACATTCGCCGCCCGGCCGACTCGCTGATGCTGGGTATTCATCACGGCGCGTATTGCGCCGCCTGCTGCTGGGCGCTGATGGCCATCCAGCTCGCGCTCGGCGTGATGAGCCTGCCCCTCATGGGGGCGCTGGCGCTGGTGATTTACCTCGAAAAATGCTGGAAATACGGCGAGGCGCTGGCGTCCGCGGTCGGTATCCTCGCAATCGCCGGTGGACTTCTGTTCGTGTTTCGCCTCGTGTCTTGACCGCCCACGCTCTAACAGGCGTAGAATTCCGCGAAACGTAGAATTCCGCCAAACAATGATGGCAACCGCGACCCGAACTCCCTGGAAGATGGCGGCCGATGAAGTCGTGACCTGCAACTGCGCCTGGGGCTGCCCGTGCCAGTTCAACGCGTTGCCGACCACCGGCCGCTGCGAGGCGCTCGTGGCTATGCGCATTCGCCAGGGAAACTACGGAGAGACCAGACTGGACGGAATCACGTTCGCCGCTGCGTACTGGTGGCCCAAGGCGATTCACGAGGGCAACGGCGTCGTGCGGCTGGCGATTGATGACAAGGCCACCCCCGACCAGCGGGGAGCGATTCTCAACATCGCGAGCGGCAAGCAAGGCGGCACGTTCTTCGAAATTTTCGCGTCGGTGGTGTCGACGGCGCTCGAGCCGATGTACGTGCCGATCACGTTTCAGGAAGACCGCGAGAAACGCGTGGCGAGTTTGAAGGTGCCGGGCCTTGGCGAATTTCGCGCCGCGCCGATCGTGAACCCTGTGACGGGACAGGAGCACCGCGCGCGGATTCAGCTGCCGAACGGCTTTGAATACAAGGAAGCCGAGATAGCCAATTGCGTGATGCAGAAGGTGACCCTGGGCGACAAGACGTTCGAGAACCAGAACACCTACGCCCAGTTCGCGGCCGTCGAGTTCAGCCACGACAAGTAATACGCGATAGGTAGAAGGTAGAAGGTAGAAGGAGGGTGTCAGGAATTTCGTGTGTGGGGCATAACATGAGGAGTAATCATGCCCCGCAAACCCAAATCGGTCAGACCTGACGCGCCGCTGGCGCCCGTCCCGTCGGAGATTCTCGACCAGTTCGTTGGCCACGGCCCCCTCTCCCACGAGGAGCTGGAGGCGGCGGTCCGCCGATTCAAGAAAGCCATCATTGAGCGCGCGTTAGGCGGCGAGCTCACCCACCATCTCGGCTATGCGCCAGGCGGCAGTAAGCCTGAGGACACCACTAATCATCGCAACGGGACGGGCGGCAAGACGTCCTGACCGACGACGGCCCGTTGTCGATCGAGGTGCCGCGCGATCGCGAGGGGACGTTCGAGCCGCGCCTGATTGGGAAACACGAGCGGCGCTTCACGGGCTTCGACGACAAGGTCCTGGCGCTCTACGCGCGCGGGATGACCGTGCGCGAGATTCAAGGCTTCCTCGCCGAGATGTACGCGGTGGAGGTCTCGCCCGATCTCATTAGCACGGTCACCGATGCCGTTATCGCGGAGGTGACGGCGTGGCAGAGCCGCCCGCTGGACCCGATGTATCCGGTCGTGTTTTTCGATGCGCTGCGCGTGAAAATCCGCGATGAAGCGACGGTCCGCAGCAAGGCGGTCTATTTGGCCTTGGCCGTGCTGCCCGACGGCACCCGTGACATCCTCGGGATCTGGATTGAGCAGACCGAAGGCGCGAAGTTCTGGATGAAAGTCTTCACGGATCTGAAGACCCGCGGCTGCCAGGACATCCTCATCGCGGTGACCGACGGTCTCAAAGGCATGGGCGAGGCGCTCGCGGCGGTCTTTCCCCTGACGACGCTGCAGACCTGCATCGTCCATCTCATTCGCCACAGTCTCGATTTCGCGAGTTGGCAGGAGCGGAAGCCGCTCGCGGCCGCGCTGCGGCCGATCTACACGGCCGTCAATAGCGAGGCGGCCGGGGCGGCGCTGGACGCCTTCGAGCGCGGCCCGTGGGGTACCAAGTTTCCCACGGTGGTCGCGTCCTGGCGGCGCGCCTGGACGCAGGTCATCCCCTTCTTCGCCTTCCCGCCCGAGGTCCGTCGCGTGCTCTACACGACCAACGCCCTCGAGAGCGTGCACGCGCAGCTGCGGAAGATCATCAAGACGCGCGGCCATTTTCCAAACGATGAGGCCGCCGTCAAGCTGATCTGGCTCGCGCTGCGCAATATCACCGCGAAATGGGACCGCGGGCCGATTCACTGGAAAACGGCGATGAATCAGTTCGCGATTCTGTATGAGGGTCGCTTTACCACGCCGAACGCGTAAAATGCGCGTGTGGACGCTCACGCCATCCGTCCGCCGGCACGACGCACCGAAGAGCGCGTGGACGCTGCCGTCCCTGTGGACGCAAAGAACGCGCCCACAGCGACTTGCAAAACCGCCGAGAACGCGGTTTCGCACAAGCGTCCACAGCATCATCGTTTTTACGGAAGAAGGGAAGACAGAAGACCGAACGCTACGACGTCAACCCGCCTCACACACGAAATTCCTGACACTCCCAACTAAAAGGTAACTTTCAACTTTCAACTTTTACTTTTAACTTTCAACTTTCTACTTTAACTTTCAACTTTCTACTTTTAACTTTCTACTTTCCCTACACCCCCCCCGGTCCTCTTCCCGGATTCAGGATTCCCGCCGGATCGAATCGCTGTTTCACCGCGCGCATCAGCGGCAGGCCGTCCCCGATCGATCCCCACACGTCGGCCTGAGCTCGTAATTCGGCGCTTCCTCGCACGATCACCGCGCTGCCGCGTCCGCCGGCAAGCGCGGCGCGCAATCCGGCGATTGCCCGGCCCTGCGTGTCGGCATCGCCGTCGATCCGGACGAGGAACACGCCGAGGCCCGCGCGTCCGGAGGCGACATAGTCAGCAGACCCGATAACCGACGCCAGAGACGTCAGCATCGGCGAAACCTCGCTCGGCAGAACCGTCACCTTCACCACCGCGCCCGTGCCGTGCAGCAAGGACCGGCCATGCGCAGCCCACAAGGTCTCTTCCTCGGCTCCAGAGACGGCTCTGGCGCTGAATCCGCCCTCCCGGACGAGTATCGACGCCGTGGCCGCCTGCTGTTCGACCGATTCCTCGATCGATTCGAACCGGATCAGCAACCTCAGCGGGGGCCGTTGGAATTCCATCGCCGTGGGCGTGAGCTGACTGCCGAGCATGGTCGCGACGAGCAAGCCGAGATCGCGCGGCTCCCTCAGATCGATGACGAGCGTCCGGGAGGCAGCCGTGAGTGGAAACAGCTTGAACGTCGCCGTCACGATCACCCCCAGGCTTCCGAACGCGCCCGTCAGGAGGCGCGGGAGGTCGTAGCCGGCGACGTTTTTCACCACGATGCCGCCGCCTTTGGCGAGCTTGCCGTCGGACCGGGCGAACTCGACCCCGATAATCAGGTCGCGCGGTGCGCCGTACCGATGGCGCCTTGGTCCGCTGTCGTTGGTGGCCACGATCCCGCCGATCGTGGCGCGGTCGGCCGATGGGGGATCGAGCGGAATCCACTGGCGGTGCTGCGCGAGTTGCCAGTTCACCTCCGAAAGCGTGGCGCCCGCTTCAACCGTGGCCGTCAAATCGCCGTAGCGGTGCGCGACCACTCTGTTGAGCCGGGCCGTCGAGAGCAGGATGTCGATGGCGCGCGGGACAGGCCCCCACGCCAGCTTCGTGCCGGATCCCCGCGTCAGCACGCTCAGGTGGTCGCGAGATGCCCACTCCAGCGTGGCGGCCACCCCCTCTGCGCTGTCTGGCTCGACAAAAAACGTCGGGATGATGCCGTCGACGCCGTCAGCGGCTGTTCCCGCGCGTCGCTCGTGCTCGAGGGTGGCCATGCTCGAAAACGCCTGGTTCAAAAACGATCGATGAGGCCGGCCCGTTCCGCCGGATGCTGACGGTAAGGTCCCGGCACTTCGCCGCACAGGCGCGGCGTGGGGAACACCTTGCCGGGGTTGCAGAGGCCGGTGGGGTCGAACGCGCACCGCAGCATCTGCATCGTGTCGATGTCGTTTTCGGTGAACATCTTCGGGAGCGACGCCGACTTGTCGGCGCCCACGCCGTGTTCACCCGTGATCGAGCCGCCGGCTTCGATGCAATACATCAGGATTTCCGAAGCCACGTGCTCGGCCAGCTCGCCCTGGCCGGGTATCTGCTCGTCGTAGCAGATGAGCGGGTGCAGATTGCCGTCGCCGGCATGAAACACGTTGCCGATGCGCAGTCCGGAGCGTTGCTCGAGCGCGCGAATTTTTTCCAGCACCTCCGACAACTTCGTCCGCGGAATCACGCCGTCCTGCACGTAGTAGTTCGGGGAGACGCGTCCCATCGCCGCAAACGCCGCCTTGCGGCCTTTCCAGATGCGCGCCCGCTGGTCGCTGTCGTGGGCGATTTGAATTTCTGTCCCGCCCGTGCGATGACAGATCGATTCCACAATCTTGAAGAGCGCGTCGACCTCCGATCGCGCGCCATCGAGCTCGACAATCAGGACGGCTTCGGCCTTCGGGAAGCCTGGATGGACCGCTGCCTCGGCCGCCTCGATCGTGAGACGGTCCATCATTTCGACCGCCGCAGGAATAATCCCTTCCGAGATGATTTCGGAAACGGCCGCCCCGGCCGCCGTGGTCGAATCGAAGGCAGCGAGAATCGTCCTGACCGCTTCCGGCATGCGGAGAATTCGGAGCGTCACCTTCGTGACGACCGCGAGCGTCCCTTCCGAGCCGACCAGCGTGCCGAGGAGATCGAGCCCGGGCATGTCGAGTGGCGATCCGCCCAGATGCACCATGTCGCCGTTGGGCAGCACCGCTTCGACACCGAGCACGTGGTGCACGGTAAATCCGTATTTCAAGCAGTGCGCGCCGCCGGAATTTTCGGCCACGTTTCCGCCAATCGAACAGATCAGCTGGCTCGACGGATCGGGCGCGTAGTAGTAGCCGGACGGAGCCACCCGCCTGGTCACATCCAGATTGATGACCCCCGGTTCGACGGTGACCCGCTGATTGGGCACGTCGACGTCGAGAATGCGATTCAAACGCGACAGCACGATCAACACGCCGTCGGAGAGCGGCAGCGCGCCGCCCGACAAGCCGGTGCCGTGGCCGCGGGCCACGAACGGAACGTGGTGTTGGTGGCAGAGGCGAACAATCTGCTGAACTTCGGCCGCGCTCGACGGCAGGACCACGCAGCCCGGCGTCCGGTGGAGACGGGCAAGGCCATCGGATTCGTACGTCAGCATCTCCGTGCGATCGCGCAGGATGCCCTCGGGTCCCGTGATGCGCGCGAGATCGGCCGTAAAGGCGGTGAAAGTGGAGTCTGTCGCCAACATGTTCTGCTGCAGCGAGTTGGGTGGCGCCGTATGGTAGCACGGCGCCACCGGCAGCCTCGCCCCTGGCCCCCTGGGAAATGATAGGCTTCGCCCAACAACGATGAGCAGACTGAAAAGAGGATTGCGGGGGATCCCAGGGCCACCAGGACCATCAGGGCCATCAGGACCACCAGGGACAACCGGTCAGCGGGGCCTTACTGGAGCCACCGGGCGCACTGGCGTGAGAGGAGCGCGCGGCGTGGCGGGAGCGAAGGGTGCCACCGGCAAGGACAATGCGACGAGTCGCCGGACGCGCAAAAAGAACGTATCTGACGTGATGCGCCACATCGACAGGATTGATCGACAGCTCGATATTCAACTCACGCGCATGAGCCAGATTCAAGTCGAAGTCGATGAACTGCGCGCCAAAATTCTGAGGATGTGAAAGCTGAACGCTGACAGCTGACAACTAAACTAATAGCTGACAGCTACCGCGTCAGTTTGTACAGCCGCACAGAATTCGAGCCGGCGATGATCGCCACCGGCGGGGAATCGAGTTGCCTCGCCGTGACCGTGTTCTTGAACTGCGCGCGGAAGTCACGCTCCTCCCAATCCTCGAGAAGGGCATAGGTCGAATAGCCATGCTCGTTCAGGAATTGCACGGCCCTGTCTACCCACTCCTGGGAGAGAAAGTTGTAGCGCAGGGTGATGCGGTGCGCGTAATAGCGAACGCTGCCGCTGTGTTGCTGAGACAGCACGATGGCGTTGGGCGGCGTCAGCAGGTCGACCTGTTTCGCGGCGTCGACGTAACGCTGCTCGAACCGCCGCAAGTCAAACGCGCCTCTGTCGATCGCGACCTTGGGGCCAATCACCACCAACGCTGCGCACAGGACTCCGATCGCGAGATACACGCGCGGCGATGGAATCGCCCGGCACACGTAAAGGACGGCCGCCGCCGCGAGCACGCAGACGATCGGGAAAACAGGCAGCAGGAATCGCAAGTCCCACCAGGCGTCGAGCGGCACGTAGAACAGATAAGACGCGACCGTCAAGACGATCGCCGCGGTGAACCCTGTCCGGATCATCGGCTCGACATCTTTGCGTGTCGTCAACGCTGCCGGCAGAGCGAGCGCCACGACGCTGAGCGGAAACAAAACCGTCTGCGTGTCGACCAGCCATGAGGAAAAATTCCGCGCGTTTGGAACAATGTTGGCGATCGAAAACAACGGATGCACATCGCCGTACCCGCTCCTCCACGGCGCGCCGTAAAGGTGCGTGTTGAGGACCGCAAGCGCGAGAATCGCCGGAGCCAGCCCGGCGCCATACCAACAGAACCTCGACAGGAACACCCGCCGGTTCCGCAGGCCCTGCCGGGCCCACGCAAGCGGCGGCACGGCGGCGAGGAGCATCAGATTCGGACGAATGAGCAACGCCATGCCACAGGCGAGCCCGGCCAGGAGCGGTCTGTTCACCGGCCGGACGAATCCCACCCAGCACGCCACCGCGAAAACCGTCGTGACCGGAACGTCGCTCATCGGGTACATCGACATGAAGAGGAACACAGGGCTCGCCGCCAGCACCGCCGCAGCAATCGCACCCGCAAGGTCGGACTCGGTCGCGTCGCGGCCCAGCAGGAACGTGATCCAGATGCCGGATGCGGCGAGGAGCGGGACGAGCAGCCGCACACCCGCCCCTCCAAACACCGTCGTCAGAAGCGCGAACATCGCCGGCAATCCAGGCGGGTAGGTCGGCACGATCGTGTATCTCACCGGCCCCGGCCGATAGCCCACCGGAGCGAAGGTCCACTCCGCGTCGGGCCACGGCATCTTCTGCACCCATGGCTGCTCGATGCTGAGGGTGCGAGACCGCCACAGCTGCGCCTGGCTCAAATATCCGTAGCTATCCGATCCGCCCGCGATGTACGCGCCCCAGCGCAGCCCCGCGCAAAGAACCAGGATCGCGATCGCCGGCACGAACGAGCGGCTCAGCCATTTCGCGCCGCCAAAATCGATGCGTGCGGCGTTCGCTCTCTGCGATTCCAGCCAGGCGTAGAAAACCACCGCGAGCGTCGCCAGCAGAAACGGCCGTGTTGGATCCGTGGACGAGATTCTGAGGCCGGCCACTTGCCAGTGGACGCCGCCCGACGAGACGATCACCAGGCCCCAGACGGTCAGCAGGCAGGCGACAACCAGGGCGCCGCGCGCGAGCATCAGTCCTTTTCGAGCTCGGCCAGCCGGCGGCGGGCCGCTTCCAGCCGGCTTGCCGATTGCTCGGCCTCGTGTTTCGCCCGCTCGAGCGTCCGCGCGGCCTGCGCGCGCGCGAACTGCTTGGCTTTCTCCGCCCGCTCCTGCTGCCGCTGCTCTTCCTTTCGTTGCTTTTCCTGGCGCTGTTCCTCCTGCCGCTGTCCTTCCAGCCGCCGCGCTTCCTGCTGCCGTTCGTCCGCGTCCTTGCGCTTGCTCTCCGTGGAAACGCCGGCCGGCGCTTTCGTTTTCGCCTCGGGAACGACTCGCGGCTTGACGCCGGTGAGCAGCGTGAAACCCCACGGTTCCGGCGGCCGGGTCAGCCGGCCGCGCGGCTCGTCGGTCGGCAGGGCAGCCAGCGATTGGCGAATCGTATCGAGCGCGCTGCCGGAAGCGCGCAATCCGCTCTTTGCCAGAATGTCTAGTGTTTTTGCGACGGCTCGCTCGATCGCCGCTCGATGCACCTGGTCGGGTTTGCGGACGTCCGTCTTCTGTCCGCTCGGCCCGCTCAGAAGCGCCCGATGCGCGGCGCGAACCTTCTCCGACGCGTCGACCAGCGCGCTGTATGTGGGACGCTCCCGCCAGTAAAGCTGATTGATCGCCCACATCGGGAGCGACGGCTTGACGAGGTGTTGGACCTGCGTCTTCGCGCTTCCCGCCAACTCCTTGGCAAGCGCGTTCCGCTTCTCGGTGAACTGCCCGAGCGGAAGCTGATAGAGCTCGTCAATCTGCGAATCGAGCGTGGACGCCACCTCTATAGGGTATCAACAGCCTCGACGGTGACGGTCGTCGTGTCGGTCGCTTCCGCGACCAGGATCCGCCGAGCCGCTTCTCGCTGCCTGCAGACCCGTTTGTACCACCAGGCGGTGAGCAGGGGCGTGAGGATGGCGGTCACGATGACCGACGCGGCAACTTGCACCGTAGCGGCGCCGGCAACAGGCTCGTACGATTTGTCCGCCATCGCGACCGCCTGCGGAACCGCAGCCGCGTTGCCGGCCGTGCTCGACGCGGCCGCGCCGGCGATGCCGCTGCCGCCGAGCAGCCGGTCCGCCGTGATGCAGACCGCACCGGTAATGATGACGACCGTGATGCCGAGGAGGACGCCCGGCAGTCCGGCCGTGACGACCGACTTCAGATTGATCGTCTGTCCCAGTGTGAACGCCATGAAGGGAACGATGACTGGTTCGTGGCCGCCGAAGAACGCTTTGATGTCCTCGTCGAGGTTCCCGAGGATGGCGCCGACGAAAATCGGCGCAATCACCGACACCATCGTCAGCCACGGAATCACCGCCAGGCCGGTGCCGACAAAAATCAGCATCGTCAGGAACGGGCCCGTCTCGATGCTTTGAACGACGTAGGTGCCGGAGTCTTCTTTGTCGCCCATCACGCCGGTGAGCGCCAGGAACATGCCGCCGTTGGTGTCGCTCATCGCGACAATCACCGCAAGCGTGCCGAGTCCGAGCACGCTGCCGCCGAAGAACTTCGCCACGGTCAATGCGAAGAGCGTGGCGGTCCCCACCTTGGCCGCCATGATGCCGAAGCCGCGCAGCAGCATCTTCGGCGCGGCGCGCACGGTCATTTTCGTTCCCACCGTGAAGAGATACATGCCCAGCACGGTTGGATAGCCGACGCCGGTGAGCGCCTGCGTGAAGCCGCCGATTTTCAAGAGATTCGGGAAGAACGTGTTGATGACCATTCCGATGAATAATGGAACGACCATCAGGCCGCCGGGCACGCGAGTGACGGCTTTATAGATTTTCATCGATTCGGAAAGCGCAAGGATATACTAATTATTGATGATCACGCTCACCATTAACGGCCAGCAAAAATCGTTCGACGGCGACCCCGAGATGCCGTTGCTCTGGTACCTGCGCGACGAGCTCGGGCTCACGGGGACCAAATTCGGCTGCGGCGCCGGGCTCTGCGGCGCGTGCACGGTGCATCGCGACGGCCAGGCGATACGCGCGTGCCAGACGCCGTTGCGCACGCTCGCCGGCCGGCAAATCGTGACGATTGAAGGCCTGAGCCCCGACGGCACGCACCCGGTGCAGCAGGCGTGGATGAAGGCGAACGTGCCGCAGTGCGGCTACTGCCAGTCGGGGCAGATCATGCAGGCGGCGGCGTTTCTCAAGAACAATCCCCATCCGGCCGATCCGGACATCGACAACGCCATGTCGGGCAACATCTGCCGCTGCGGGACCTATCAGCGAATTCGTGCGGCGATTAAAGCCGCCGCAGAGGGACGCGCGTGAATACCATCGAAAACCTCTCTCGCCGTCATTTTCTGGGCGGCGTGCTTTCTACGGGCGCGTTCGTGCTGGTCGCCCGCGTGGTCCCCGAGGAGTTGTTCGCCCAGACAGCGGCGTTCCACACGAAGGCCGAATCGGCCGCGCTGCACACAGGCGTCTATCTGGGCATCGAGCCGGACGGCACGGTGTTCATCGTGACGCACCGTTCGGAAATGGGGACCGGCATCAGAACGACGCTGCCGCTGGTGGCCGCCGATGAGCTGGACGCCGACTGGAAGCGCGTGAAGATCGAACAGGCCATCGGCGATCCGAAATACGGTGACCAGAACACCGACGGGTCGAGATCGATCCGCGATTTCTTCGACGCGTTCCGGCAGGCCGGCGCGTCGGCCCGCGCGATGCTCGTAACCGCGGCGGCGGCCCAGTGGAAGGTGCCGGCCTCGGAATGCCAGACCGAGCCGCACGAAGTGGTTCATCGCCCGAGCGGGCGGCGCCTTGGCTACGGCGCGCTCGTGTCGGCAGCGTCGAAGCTGCCCGTGCCGAAACCGGGCGAGGTGCAGTTCAAGCCGAAGAGCGCCTGGCGCTACATGGGGAAAGATCAACCCATCTACGATTTGCGCGACATCGTCACCGGCAAGGCCGTGTTCGGCATGGACACGAAGCTGGACGGCATGGTCTACGCGTCGATCGAGCATCCGCCCGTGGTCGGCGGCAAGGTGCGATCGTTTGACGACAAAGCCGCGCTCGCGGTGCCGGGCGTGCGCCGGACGGCGACGATCGATGCGTTCAAGCCGCCGCTGCTGTTCCAGTCGCTCGGCGGCGTGGCGGTGATCGCCGACAGCACATGGGCGGCCATGCAGGGGCGGAAGAAGCTGACCGTCGATTGGGACCTCGGCGCGAATGCGACCTACGATTCGGTGGCGTTCAGGCAGCAGCTGCTCGACACGGTGCGCCAACCCGGCAAGGTCGTTCGCAACATCGGCAACGTCGACGCCGAGTTTGCCAAGGGCGGCAAAGTCCTCGAGGCGACCTACTACACGCCGCTGGCGGCGCACGCATCGATGGAGCCGCCGGTGGCCGTTGCCGACTACCGCGACGGCAAGGTGACGTGCTGGACTTCGACGCAGAACCCCCAGGCGGCGCAGGACACGATCTCGGCGGCGCTCGGCATCAAGAAAGAAGATGTGACGTGCCATACCGTCCTGCTCGGCGGTGGATTCGGGCGCAAGTCGAAGCCGGATTTCGCCGCCGAGGCCGCCGTGCTGTCGAAGAAAGTCGGCAAGCCGGTCAAGGTCGTCTGGAGCCGCGAAGACGACATCAAATTCGACTTCTATCACGCCACCGCCGCGATTTATCACAAGGCGGCGGTCGACGGCCGCGGCAAACCCGCGGCGTGGCTGGTGCGATCGGCGTGGCCCCCGATTGCGTCGACCTTCGAGGATGGCGCGCGCTACGGGCTCGATTTCGAGCACGGCATGGGGTTGAACGATCTCCCCTATGAGTTTGCCAACCATCGCGCCGAGAACGGGCCCGCCGACGCGCACGTGCGCATTGGCTGGTTCCGGGCGGTCGCAAACAACTACCACGTGTTTGCGTCGGGCAGCTTCGTCGACGAGATGGCGCACGCCGCGGGCCGGGACACGCTCGAGTACCTCCTCGACCTCGTCGGCCCCGGCAAGGTGCTCGATCTGAAAGGGCAATTTCCGGTCGAATACTTCAACTACGGTGCGCCGTACGACAAATATCCGTTCGACACCCGCCGCCTTCGCCATGTGCTCGAGCTGGCGGGACAGCTTTCGAACTGGGGCAAGCGAAAACCAGGCGGCGGCTGGGGTATCGGCCTTGCCGCGCACCGCAGCTTCAACACGTACGTGGCGTCGGTGGTGGAAGTGGAAGTCGACAATACGGGCCGCGTCCGGATCCCGCGCGTCGACCAGTTCGTCGACGCGGGAATGGTGATCAATCCCGAGCGCGCGCGCTCGCAGTTTGAAGGCGCCGCCGTCATGGGCGCAGGGCTCGCGATGTTCGGTGAAATTTCGGCGGCCGGGGGGCGCATTCAGCAGAGCAACTTCAACGACTTCCGCGTGGCGCGGATGAGCGACGCCCCCGTTCAAGTGAACGTGCACATCGTCGACAGCGACGCGCCGCCGACCGGTATCGGGGAGCCGGGCACCCCGCCCGTGATTCCCGCGCTGGCAAACGCAATCTTTGCCGCGACGGGCAAGCGCATCCGCGAGCTGCCGCTGTCAAAGACCAAGCTGGTGTGAGGCGTATGAGATCAAACCAACGTCGCGCGCTCGCAATCGCCCTGGTGGCCGCCTTGTCGTTCCTGTCGGGCCTGTCTGGCACGCTGGTCTGGACGGTGGACCGCGCGTGGCAGACGGGCGTCTGGAAAGATGTCCAGGTGAAGCGCGCGAAGGTCGTGTTCGGCGTCGCGCCCGGCGATCCAAACAGCGGAGGCCGCCGCGCGCCGCCGCCGACCCGCGAAACCCGCCTGTACGTGATCGAAACCGATGACCTGCGGCTCGAGTTGAAGCAGGACGCGACCGTCGATACGCCCCGTCTCGACGTGCTCATCGATCAGCCGGTGACCTTCGCGATAGAGAAGAACAACGTCTACATCAAGGACGCGAAGGGCCACGAGACCAAGCTGAGCCTCGCAAAGAAGACCAGCAAGAAGTAATCGCCCCATCCACAGCGCGTCGATGACATGAAAACGAGATGGAAGATCATGGTGACCGCCTCGACGTTCCTGGCGGCCGCTGCGGCCTTGCTTGCGCAGTTCCCCCAGATACCCAGGCTGCGGCTACCCGGGCGTGCCGACGATCTCGTCTGGGAACGGCTGCTGCAGCGCGATCCCCCGATCACGACGGGACTCTCCGACGCCCTCACCGAGGTTCCGTATCTCGATGATTACCAGCCGGCCGTTCAGGTGCCAATGTCCAAGCTTGGGTACGGATCGGACGGCGTCTACAAGCTGTTCGGAGGCGAGTTCACGATCACCGCTGAGAGCTACTGTTTGCGCGCGGGCGCCCACGCCCGGGCTTCCGGAAATGGCTATGCCTACGCCGAGCTGCGCGGCCCCGGGAGCGAGATCATCCGCCACGTGATGCAGCACTCGGTGAACGCGCGTGACATTTCGCAGCCCACCATTCAGATGCTCGTCTGGGCAATTCTGAGCCGCACGAAGCTGGACACCATGAGCGCCGATCTGCGGCGCGCGGCTGCGCGACTTCTCGACCGAAAGGAGCTTTCATCGCTCGACGGCGGCGCGATCGGCATCATTCCCGACGATGTGCGGGCGCGAATTGAACCGCGCTTGCCCGAGCCGGTGCGCGAGACCCTCGACGCCGAGAACCGGTTGCGCGGTCTGGCGGCGCGCGCCGGCGCAACCTTCGACCAGTGGCAACAGCTGGCCGTCTTGCCGGGGAACGCCGAGCCCCACGCTGGCGACCGCGTCATCCCGTCGGGCCGGTGGTCGTTTCACCAGGCCGGGTTCTTCGTGCGGTTCGATCCCGCCAGTTTTCTTCAGACGCGTATCGACGTGAGCGTGCCGGCCGCAATCAAAGTCACGCGCGACGCGCGTGGCCGCATCGCGTCGGTCGCCGACCGCGTGCGCCAGCTCCGGATCGCCTACGACGAGCAATCCGATCAAACGGTCGGTGGCGCGACTCGAACGGTCGGTGGCGCGGCGTCCGTCCGCGCGGCCCGCTTCAGCTCGGTCGAATATCGCGACGCCGATGCGGAATTGCGAGCTGGAGACCCCGTCTTGAGCTGGAAAGCGCGAGGTTGGACGCTCGTGGGTGCGCCCGCTGGCGGCGCAGCGTCAGGACAGGCCGCCTTTCCCGGTCTGACCCAGCGTTACGAGCATGCGGTCGTCCGCACACGTGACATCGAGCGAGTGCTGTCGTCGCTGAAGCGCGCACCCGCGGCGCCTGGCGATGGCGCTGCCGTCGCTGCTGACGTGGCGAATCTCCGCGAGGCGCTCGCGGCGCTGCAGCAGGAGGCCCCGGTCAAAACAACATGGCGGGCCAATGTCGACGGATTCCTCGTCCAGGCCTGGGAAGCGTCGTTCGCGATGGGCGCAGGGGTGGCCGGAGTCGGGGCCGATCCGCCGTTCGATCCTTCAGGAGTTGTGGCGGTACCTGGGTCGGTGACGGCGCAGCGGCTGGGCATGTCGCCTCGGCCCGCCGGCGGTGGCCCCCAGCCACACTGCAGGGGCCAGGATTCGGCCGATGGCTTCGAGGGCGCTGTCGCGAGAGGCATGGGCGTCGGCCTCGATCAGGTGAGCGTCACTCAGGACGGCGGGCTCGAGAAGATCTTTTCGCGCACCCGGGGCGGATGCGCCTTGCCCGACAGCGAGTGTCTCAGCGAGGCGATAGGCCAGGGCACCGTGCCCGCCGGAAGCCTTCAGGCGGCCGACTACATCATCGTCGGCGCTATTCAACAGGCGGGGGGCACCACACGCGTGACGCTGCGCGCCGTGAATGTCGAAACCGGCGAGATCGTCGCCGTCGGAATGGCGGATGCAGCGGGGACCGGACCCGCTGCCGTGCAGCAGGCGACCAGCGCCGCGATGAAATCGCTGACGTCGACCTTTCCACTCGGCGGCGTCGGCTGTCACTGATCGCTGACAGCTGATCGCTGACAGCTGTTAGCTGATCACTGACGTGCAGAACGCGCAGCGCCGCGCCGCGATCGGCACTTCGCTCAAACACTCGGGGCACTTCTTCGTCGTGGGATCAGGCGGCGTTTCGCCGCGCCGGCGTCGCGCTGTCCACGCGTTGACTGGAACGACGACAAAGAAGTAGATGGCGGCCGCGATCAGCACGAAGCCCAGCACCGCGTTGAAGAAGTCGCCGATCAGAAACCGGCTGCCGTTCACGGTCAGCCCAATGGCTGAGAAATCGGGCTTGCCGACCAATGCGCCGATGAGCGGCGTGATCAGGTCTTTCACCAGCGCGGTGATGACAGCGCCAAAGGCCGCGCCGAGAACAACGGCCACCGCCAGATCCAGGACATTTCCGCGCAGCACGAACTGCCGAAATCCGCTGAGCATGCACTCCTCCTTCGCCATTCCCCATCACAGTTCCTGACTATGTCTTGCGTCGCTACACTTCTCTCATCCGCTGGCCTGGCCCATGGACCACGCTGATCGGCCACAAACTTGCATTATGTAGAGATGTGAGAGTCCGCCTCCTGCGTCAGCCATACGGCTCGGTCGACGGGATATCGTTGAGCCAGTACCATCTCGGACAGGTCTATGAGCTGCCGGCCAGCCTCGCCGAGTACCTGGTTGCGAAGGGGTTTGCATTCTTCGAGATGCGGAGCCACAGGCGCTCGATGCGTTACAGGTTGACCGACCGCCGCCGCTCGCCGTGATCTTCTTGGCTCTCCGAATCACTGTACGGTTGCCGCCGCGCGCCAGCGCACCACGACGGATGCTGTCGTTGTATTGTCCGTCTTCTTGAAACCTGACACCGGTTCGTTCGAGCGGCGATACAGATACCCCAGCTTCAATGCCAGATGGCTGTTCATCGCCGCCTGTGCGCTGAGCTCGGCCTCCGATCGGTATGCCGAGCGCCGATTGAAGTTCGGATAGAACGTGAACCGCTGCGTGGTGTCGCCCGCCGTTCCAAAAGGCACACGGCTCACCGCCTGCAGCACGCCGACCGGATCGTTCACGCCAGCGCCCACGGTCGGTTTTTCGTGGTTCCACGCAGCGGCGGTGAGGCCGTCCAGCGTCCACCTCGGCTGGTGCACCAGCGCCCAGCTCAAGCCGGCATCGAGCACCGACCGGAAGTTGATGCCGGCGAACTTGTCACGCTCCACCCTCCATCCGGTGGACAATCCGATGATGCCCTCGAGTTTGCGCTGTCCGCGGACGGCGCCCAGATAGCGCTCGGCAGTGCCGACGCCGTGGTCGCTCGTCCGGACCGCGGTCGCGGCAGATTCAAACAGCCACACCGGCCACCGCCGGTGCAGCGAGAAATCGGCGCCGGTAGACGACGTCTCGGAGTTGCCGCTGGTGCCGACGAACGAGGCCCCGACTTGGGCGTCCCAGACGGGCGGTGGCGGCGGCGTTTGAGCGGCTGCAAGCCCGGCTATGGCGACGAGCACCGATGTGAGCGGGAACACGATGAGGCGCATGCTGGCCTAGGGTGCATCATTCATACCGTTACTCGATAACGGTCGGCTTGGTGGGCTTCTTCGCCGGGAGCGGTGTCGTGACGCCATCGATGACTTGCCAGGCGGTCGCGTGATTCGCGGCGGCCCACTTCATCGCGATTGCCACTGCCGGGGCAAGGGCGCCGAGCGTCAGCTTATGAGGGTGCGGGACGATGCTCAGCAGGTAGCGGCCGCCCTCTTTGGTGATCAGCACATCGCCGTTCGCCGGTCGGTCGGTTTGCTCCACCTCGCTAGACCCTCGATAGCGGCATGACACGAATATTACTGTGTTTTGCCGGGACTGACCTGTGATAGCTTCCGGGCCATTGGAGGCTGCTGTGCGCGCACGACTTATCTCTGGCGCTGTCGTCGTTTGCCTGGTGGTTGCCGTTGGCGGCAGGCGTTATCCGCCGACCATTCACGCGGCAGCCCTCGAGCGGTATGAGGAGGTGAAGGATTGGCCCAAACTGCCTCCCAGCCTGCACCTTGGCGAGGTCGGCGGCGTCGCTGTGGATCTGAACGGACACGTGTTCTTTTTCCACCGGCCTGGTCGAGGGTTCGACGTGAAGGCCACCGAGAAGCTCAGCGACCCTGCCGTGCTCGAGGTCGACGGAGAGACTGGACGGTTGATCGCTTCGTGGGGCGCCAACATGTTTCTGGTGCCTCATGGCATCACGATCGATTCCGCGAACAACGTCTTTCTGACCGACGTCGGCATGCAGCAGGTGTTCAAGTTTACTCACGACGGCAAGCTTCTGTTCGCGCTGGGCGAACCGCGCGTGGGCGGATGGGACGGCACGCATTTCAACGAGCCCACCGACATCGCGATTCGTCAGGACGAATCGTTTTACGTGTCCGACGGCTACGTGAATAGTCGAGTGGCGTATTTCGATCCCCGGGGCAAAGAGCTATACGAATGGGGAAGGAAAGGAGCCGGTGAAGGGGAGTTCAGCAACCCGCACGGCCTCTCGTTCATGCCCGGCAGCACCGACGTGCTCGTGGCCGACCGCGAGAACTCGCGGCTTCAGTTATTCGACAAGGACGGCAAGTTCAAGCGGCAGTGGGTGGGCGTGAAGGATGCCGTGACGACGGGCCGCGTATTTGCCGTCGCCGCCGACCCCGCTGGTGCGCTGTATGTGGGCATTCGGCGCGCCGATTACGACACCCAGCACACCGGCGTCATCAAGCTCGACCGCAACTGGAACATGGTCGCCGCCATCGGTTTCGGCAACCCGGGCGATCCGGTGTTCAATGCGGTGCACGATCTTGCGGTTGGTCCGGACGGATCGATTTACGTCGCCGAAACGCGTACGAAGCGGGTTGTAAAGCTGAGACGAGCCTCAGGGCTCGATGCGCGTTGAAACAGGATGCCACGAGTAACCGCAGGCGCGGCAGTGGCAACGGACGACAGACTGGTCACCCATCAGCAGTTGCTCCACGGTCACGTGATCGGGCCTGCCGCAATTCGGGCAGCGGTGCGCCTGACAGGTTGATTTCGCGTGGTCCGACATGGTTTGCGACGGCAACGGCACGCGGGTTAGCAAAGCAAGAATCTGGCCAGAGCATCAGTGCCCGTCCGCGCTTCACGCTGTATTGATCGTAGACAACCGGCCCGACTCAAAAACCTGACCGCTGATTGCTGAGCGCTGATTGCTGAGCGCTGATTGCCGCTGACCGCTGACCGCCGACCGCTGACTGAATCAGTTCGTCTGCGCGAACAGCCAGTCTATGAGTCCGGGCTCTGCAAACGCCCGCTTCCAGACGTCGTGCCCCGCGCCTTTATATTCGGTGTAACGCGGATGACCCCCGGCCTTGTTGATCGCGGCCACCATTTGACGTGAAGCGGTGACCGGGACGACATCGTCGGCGTCTCCGTGGAATACCCAGATTGGCATCGTCCGAACGCGCGCGGCGCGGGCTGGATCGCCGCCGCCGCAGACAGCAATCGCGGCGGCAACGCGTTCAGGTTGCTTCGTGATCAAATCCCAGACGGCGAAACCGCCATCGGATTGGCCGGCCACATAGATCCGGTGCCGATCGATGCTGAACTCGTTCTCGAGTGAGTCCACGATTCCGACGACGAGAGTCAGTGGCGCGCCGAGGGCATCGGGGCCCCTCGTCTGTGCGCCCCAACCGTCTGCAGTCTGCGGCGCGACGACAAACGCCGGATATTTCGCTTGCGTCGCCGGTTGCGTCCACGTGCGCGTGCCCGCAATCTGATCGCCGGCAATCTGCCGCAGGTTATCGCGGCCGACACCGCCGGCGCCGTGCAGCCACACAATCAGCGGATACTTCTTCTGTCCGTCGTATCCACTCGGCACGAACAACCGGTACGGCATCGTGTCGCGGCCGCTCCGGTAGGATCTCGCGGCGAATCCGTCGAGCGTGCCCTGAGTTGCGCCGGGCACCGGCCGTGCGGCCTGCTGGGCCGCCGTGCTGGCCACGGCGGCGATCGCCAACGCCAGGGAGAAGCGCACTCCACTCACCTGATGTTTGCCGTGTAAGTCTTGCTGAAGCCGTTGCGTCCGTTCGTCACTGTAAACGATCCATCCGCTTGTGCCGACACCTTGATCCAGTACGCCGTTCCATTGTGGACGGGCGCAGGAGGCGCACCCGGTCCCGGCTGTGGAGGTGACATCGGAGCCACCGGCATGGTCGCCGACGGCTCGTCGAGCACGTTGGCGATGAACATGCCCGGCACGGTGTACTCCTGCCCGCTGAGTTCCGAGAAGTGCATCTGCCAGAGATCCTCGAGCCCGGGAGATGAATGCAGAGTCTTCATCACTTCAGGTTGTCCGCCCTTCCGGGTGCCGTTGTTCATGATCGCAACGCGGGGGCGAAGAGCGTGAACAAGAACCTCGGAGCTCGACGTATCCACTCCGTGGTGCAATCCTAGCAGCACATCAACGGTGCCGATGCGGTTGTTCGGACACATCAGCTCGAATTCCTTGTTCTTCGTCAGGTCCCCCAGATGGATCGCGCGAAATTTTCCGAACGTCACAGAGGTCCCGACTGACATCGGGTCCTCGGCATTGGCCTCCCCAGGTTTGAAATTCGCGCAATAGGGATTCGGCCTGCCCGCTCCCGGCAATGCTGTCTTGATCGTTTCGCCGGCGGAAGTCACCACGAGGACATCGAGGCCTGCGACGGAAATCTTGTCTCCCGGTTTTGCTATCGTGTGCTTTGACTTCGCGTAGAGTTGTGGGTACGTCTTCTGCAGAAAATCATCCGTGGCGGGAGCGGGCTGAACGTTCGGGCCGTGGTCGATGAAATTCCGGATTGGGATGTGCGCCGCGAGCTCGGCCAGGCCACCAAAATGATCGCCGTGCCAATGGGTGGTAATCAGATTGTCGATTCGGGTGAGCCCGGCATCTTTGACGGCGGCCATGATACGGCCCGCGTCTCTGGCCGCGGCTGCGCCGGCGTTTCCCGAGTCGATGAGCATCGATTCGCCGGACGGTGACACGAACATCGTGGCGTTTCCGCCCTCCACGTCCACGACATAGATGTCCAGGGTCTTTGCCGTTCTGGTCTGCGCGGCGAGACACGCCACCGCAAGCGCGAGGGCCACGAGAAGCGCCGTTGATGTGCGCATCGAAATGCCCCTTATCCTATCGCTTCGGGTGTTCGAGCTCAGGCAAATTGCCGTCGCGATCCTCGGGGTCTGTCGCTTCGGCGCGTCCTTCTACGACAATTTCGACCGCCTTCCGTTTGTCCTGATTCAACCAATCGTACACGCTGCCGGCAGCCCCGCCACCGATACGCCCGCGGCGACGGCGCTGACGCGAAAACAGCATCGCCACGACGATGAGCGCCACCGCCCAGATGATCGCGCCGATTTGGCCACCTTGCATGACGCCTCCCCAGGCGTTCGCTCATCTCAGCTTCGGGAAGAGGAGTCCGGGCTACCTCGGCGGTGCGGGAGGCGCAGCTCCGCCGGGTGCAGCTGCAGGTGGCGGCAATGCAGGAATCGCTGCGCCCCGATGGCAGGTGGCGCATTCGACGCGCGTGATCTGATCGGCGGGTTTCTTGATGTTGGCGGCGAGTTTCGCGTTGATGTCACCCACCATTTGGATCATGACGCGCGCCACAAGCTTCGTCGTCTTCGAATCCGACGCGAAGTCGTTGGTCGGGTCGCCCGCCGCAACGAATACGTGGCAGTAGCCGCACTGGACGCCGAGCGCCGCGTTGATGTTCCGCATGATCGCGACGACCTGCGGCGCCGTCATGTCTTTCGGCAGAACCTGTAAGTTCTTCGGTGGCGGCAGCGCCGGCCCGCCCGCCCGTTGGCCACCGCCCGCAGGGGCTTGCGCGGCGGCAATGGAACCGGTCAGGAGAACAATACCGAGGGCTTGAACGGCGTGTTTGGAACGAATCATGCCGCCAATATACACCACGGCAGCTTGACTGGGAACCCAACCAGGTCCCGCACCTGGTTTATTCTTGGCGCGTCGGCTATGCCGAAGAATATCGTCATTTGTTGCGACGGAACCGCCAGCGAGTTCGCCCGGGACAACACGAACGTCGTCAAGCTGTACTCCACGCTCGTGCAGGATCAACCCGGCCAGTGCACGTACTACCACCCGGGCCTCGGCACGATGGAACCGCCGGGCGCATTGACGCCGCTCAGCCGAAGAATGACCCGTGCCTGTGGAATGGCCTTTGGTGCACTCATCGAGAACGACATCGGCGAGGCATATGTCTTCCTCATGCAGAAATATCAGCCAGGCGACAAGGTGTTTTTCTTTGGATTCAGCCGTGGCGCCTACACCGTGAGAGCCACCGCCTCTCTGCTCCGGTTGTACGGACTGCTGAGGTCAGGCAACGAAGCGCTGGTGCCGTATGTCGTTCGGATGATGATGGCGGTGAAGGCCGCATACGACACCGATCCCGTCCGCTACAGCCAGACGATCGACCATTACTTCGAGCTCGCGGCGCAGTTCAAATCCACCATGGCTCGGGAATGTCATCCATGGTTCGTCGGAGCCTGGGATACGGTGAGTTCCGTCGGGTGGATAGAAGACACATTGAGACTGCCGTACGTGGCAGATAACGACGAGATTCAAATCGGACGGCACGCAGTCTCCATCGACGAGAAGCGGGCGTTTTTTCGTACGAATCTCTGGAGGCCCGGCGGCGAGGTGGCAGCGGCACACGGACCAAAGGACTTGTTGCAGGTTTGGTTTCCCGGCGTTCACTGCGACGTGGGCGGCGGCTATCCGGAGGCCGAGAGTGGATTGTCGAAACTTGCCCTTGAATGGATGCTCGCTGAGGCAGAGCAGCATGGATTGAAGGTCGATCAGCAGAAAAGGAAGGACATCCTCGGCGGCAAGCAGCCGTATGTCTCGGCCGATCCGGACGCTTGCCTGCACAACTCACTCACTGGCTGGTGGAACCTTGCCGAATTCGTGCCCAAGAAACACTACAACTGGCAGACCAAACAGGAACAAAGACGAATGAATTTGTATCGGCGGCGCACGATACCACCCGGCTCCGTGATTCACTGGTCCGTTTTCGAGCGCACCGGCAACTACGCCGCGGGCATCAATTTACCAGGCGACGCAATCCCTTTTCCAAAACCGCCGCCAGGTACGGACTGAGCTAGCCGACATCATCGACATAGTCAGGGTAATGCGTCCTCGCGCACGAGGGGCAAAAGCAATGCGAGAACTGCGCTTCCGATCGCTTGGAAATGAAGGTCTCCAGATGCTCCCAGTCGCCCGCCTCGTTCCGGATGCTTTTGCAGAAGGCGCAGATGGGGAGTAGCCCTTCCAGCGTACTGACGTGGCGGTCAAGTTCTCGCTCGTGCTCCGAGAGCCGTGCGAACCAGAGTCCCATCACAAGGATGATGACTCCGCGAGCGATCGTCATGGCCACGAGCCCGGCGAGAGGTTCGGGCGTCGATCGCGCCATCAAGAACGCGACGTGAGCCAGCGGCAGACCGACCGCCAGGGCGAAGGCCGGCCACCGCCCCGAATACCATGCGGCCAACGCCACGGGAATGACGTAAACGTTGGGAAATTGTGTATCGAGGCCGGTGATGTAGTCGAGCCCCAGTAGGACGAATCCAATCCCGATCCACCACAGTGGGTGCAACCGGCCGGGCGGCAACAGCCACCAGGGTGTTGACAGTGCTGGTTTGTTCACGGCGCCTCGAAAAGTGTACCGCCGATTTGTTCCGCATGCACACTCTTGCTCATCGTTCGCCTCGGCCAGCCACTGACGGTAATGCAACCGAGCCGCCGTCATCGTAACGCCCTCGTCCTCGAGAAGGTCGAGCTCCGTCGACGAAAGCCGTCGAAGTCGCTCACACGACAACTCTTACAGGGGTCGTTCCTTTCCCGGCGTGCATATTGCTCAGTGTGACATCACATGCTGACCTGCTTGAATTCTCCAACGTCGTGCTCGC
>DASZHO010000136.1:0-12342 GCA_035937795.1 Vicinamibacterales bacterium
GCCGCCCGTTGCCCATCATCGGGCTCTTGAAATAGAACGCCAGCCATTCCTGTGGCCCCGACATCTCGGCGCGCTTGGCCAGATCCATGAAGAGCGCAAGGTCGAGCAGCAGCGGTGCCGCGAGAATGCTGTCGCGGCACAGGAAGTCGACGCGGATCGACATCGGGTAATCGAGCCACCCGAAAGTATCGATCGCGTCCCAGCTTTCCTTGTTGTCGCCGGCCGGCGGGTAGTAATTGATCTTCACCTCGTGATGAAATTGGCCGTAGAGATCCGGATACAGATCGGCCCGCAGCATCGACTTCAGCACCGCCAGCTTCGATTCCTGCTTTGTCTTGAACGCCGCCGGGTCGTCCAGCGTTTCGCCGTCGGCGTTGCCGAGGATGTTGGTCGAGAACCAACCCTCGAGGCCGAGCATGCGATCGCGCAGGCCTGGCGCGAGAATGGTTTTGAGCAGCGTCTGTCCGGTTTTCAAATCCTTGCCCGCCACCGGCGCGCCGGATGCCCCCGCCAGCTCCGTCAGCGCTGGAATGTCGACCGTGCGGCTCGGCGTGGCATTCACGAACGGAAGCCCCAGCGAGAGCGCAGCATAGGCGTAGATCATGCTCGGGGCGATCACCGCGTGGTCGCTCTGCCGCATCGCCGCTTCGAAGGCGGCGAGCGATTGGTGCGCGGACGACAATTCGAGATACGCTTCAGTGCTGCCGCACCAGAGCAGCACCGATCGGTCGAGGTTGTTTTCATCCTGGAACCGGAGGATGTCGCTCTTGACCTGGTCGGCGAGCTCGACGAAGTCGCGTCCCTTTTTGTAGTAGAAGATATCGGACCGGCGGTTGAACCGGCTGTCGAAAATCCCCGGCCACGGCTGAATCGCCGACAGCTCGGGCTGAAGCTGATCCAGCAGCTCCGGCTGCAGCACCGCCGCGCGCCTGGCGGCCGCGTAGCCGTCGGTCTGGACGATGTCCCAGCCCCCGAACACAAGGTTCTCGAGGGGGACAAGATCGAGACAGTCCCGGATATAGGAATGTTTGGGGGCCTGGGGGGTGCCGGTATCAAGCGAGCCGAGCAGCGCGAGCGAGCCGACTGGCCGCCCGAGACCGCGCTTGATTGCCTGAACCCCGGCGATCAGCGTGGTGCTGATCGACCCCAAACCCGCGAAGAGGACGCCAAGGCGTCGAGTCGGCGCACGATGGCCGGACCATGCAGCAGTTGTCACAGGTGCAACCTGAAGAATAAAGTTTTGCGACGCGGATGAAACGTTCGGCCTGGAATTAAGAGGCCGGTCCGCAGTTTCCGCGTCGCGACCCGATAATGTGGTCCAATCATACGTCTGCGGGTGTCCGAAGTAACACAAAATTGTTTTGGATTAACCTTGCGTTCATCTATCGATAGATATACCCATGGCGTCCATCCCTGAATTGCTCGACGAATGGCTCATCGGCGCGAACGTCGCCCGCCGGGCCCGGATCGCCGCGCGCATCCCCCCCTCGGTCGTGCCCGCCATTCGCCGTGGCAAATTCAGGCGGCTGCTGCGGTACGTCAACGAGAAGTCGCCGTTTTACCGCCGCCGGTTCAAGGAGGCCGGCATCGACGTGCGCGGTGTGCGCACGCCGGAAGACCTGGGCGGGTTCTTCACGACCGCACAGGATTTGCGTGAAAACCCCGTCGAGGAGTTTCTGTGCGCGCGCCCGGAGCTTGGCTTTGAGACCACGGGCACGACTTCGACGACGAGCAAGCGCGTCTATTTTTCGCGCCACGAGGCCGGCGACCATGGGCGCGACGGCGCGCTCGGACTCTACAATCTGGGCCTTCGTCCCGAAGACCGCGTCGTCGATGCGTTCGACTATTCGTTCTGGAACGCGCCGTTCACGCTGCGCGCGTCGCTCGATCGGCTCGGTTGCTTTCATGTCACCGCGGCGAAGATTCCGCCGGCGGAGTTCTACGATCGCGTGAAGCCCTACGCGTTCAACGTGATGTTCGTCGAGCCGTCGTGGCTCGTCGTGCTGACGGAAATCGCGCGGGTGCGCGGAACGTGGCCGGTGAAGTTCTTCTACGTCGGCGGCGAGAACATGAGCGAGGATACGCGGCACTATATCGAGAGCTCGTGGAATTCGAAGGTCTATATCGGCTATGGCCAGACCGAATCGTTCGGGCAGGTGGGCACCGAATGCCCGTTGCAGCACGGCTATCACGTCGATGACTTCAATCTCTACTGCGAGATCGTCGACAAGGGTGAAGACGGATACGGCGAACTGGTGTACACGACGCTCTCGCGGATGGTGATGCCCCTGATTCGCTATCGGTCCACCGACATCACGGCTTTCCTGGACGAGCCGTGCTCGTGTACGTTGAAAGCGGCGAGGCGCATCGCGAAGATCCGCGGCCGCTCCGACGAGATGGTCAACTGCGGCATGGGCAATCTGAGCCCGTGGTTCTTCGAGCAGCTGCTCGACGACCTTCCCGCGATCACCCGCGACTGGCAGGTGGGGGTGCTTCGTACCGGCAATCACGATACGATCGAGTTTCGCGTGGAGCTGCGCGACGGGACTGCGCCCGACGCGGTGACCGACGCCATCAAACAGCGCGTGAAAGACCGCATTCCAGACTCGTGGCGCAACTACCAGTTGAAATTGTTCGAGTTCGATTTCCGATTCGGCGCTCCGGGCTCGCTGCGCTCCGGACGAAAGCTGCGCCGCCTCGTCGATGAACGGATGAAGGCATGGGGTTAAACAGGGGTAAAACATGGGACTTGTGAACACCAGCCTCAAGGTGGGCTGGCCGATTGTGACCGACGGTGACAAGCGCGCGGTGATGAAGGTGCTCGACGAAGGGCCGTTGTGGGCGCTGTCGACCGATGATGGATTGGTGGCGCCGCAGATGTCGGCGCTCGAGCGCGAGTTTGCGGAGTATGTGGGCGCGGCGCACGCGCTGGCCTGCAACGGCGGCACGGCGGCCATTCACATGGCCCTCGCCGCGGCCGGCATCGGGCCCGGCGACGAGGTGGTCACGTCGGCATTTTCCTTCCTCGCCACGCCGGTGGCTGTGCTGCATCAGAGCGCGGTGCCGATATTCGCGGACATCGATCCCCGCACGTTCAATATCGACCCGGCGGACGTCGAGCGGCGAATCACCCCGCGTACGAAAGCGATCATTCCCGTGCACATCCATGGGGTGTGCGCCGATATGGACGCGGTCAACGCCCTTGCGCGTCGCCACAGCCTCGTCGTGATCGAGGATGCCTGTCAGGCGCCCGGCGCCCGCTACAAAGGGAAGCGCGCCGGCTCGCTCGCCCAGATGGGCGCCTTCAGCCTGAACGGCACCAAGAATTTCCCTGTCGGCGAAGGCGGGCTGTTTGTCACCAACGACGACACCTACCGCGCGCGCGCGAACATGGTGCGCATGGTGGGGGAGACCCTGCCGCCGTCGGACAGGACGATGGAGTTTCAGCACCTCATTGCGTGGAACTATCGCACGCAGGAGATGCCGTCGGCGTTCGCGCGCTGCCAGTTGCGGCGTCTCGATTCGTATAACGCGCACGCTCGCGCGAACGGCGAGGCTCTGAGCCGGCAGTTGCGCGACGTCAAAGGCGTGGAGCCCCCGCATGTCCCGCCGGACTGCGAGCCGGTGTATCACAAATACCGGATACGCCTCCGGCCCGAGGACCTCGACGTGCCGTTTCGCGGGACGAAGTTCCGCGATCTGGTGAAAGCGGCGCTCGAAGCCGAGGGCGTCGACGTGTGCACGTGGCTGCACGCGCCGCTGCCGGCGCATCCGATCTTTCAGGTGCGCGAAGGCTACGGCCACGGGTATCCGTGGACCGTGGCGCACGCGCACTACACCTACCGCGTGGCCGACTATCCGAAGACGCAGGAGCTGGTCGACAACTCGCTGGTGATCTGCGGTGAGCTCAACCCGATGTGCTGCCAGCCCGCGGCGCTGATCGGGCAATACGGCGAGGCCATCGCCAAGGTTTTTGGCGACCGCGCCGCGCTCCTCGAAGCGGGCGAACGCCTGGTGAGGACACCACAGTGAAAGCGTTCGTCATCGATGCCACCTGGGATCCGCGACCCGAGTATCGGCTGTCCCCTGCCGAGATCGAGACGCGCAGGGCGCTGATCGGCAGCAGCGTGTGGCGCCATCCGCACGCGTCGTTTCAAAAAGTCGACACCCCCGAGCCCGGGCCCGACGATGTGATCATCAAGTTGCACCGGGTGGGCTTTTGCGGATCCGATCTGCATTTTTTCGAGACCGATGCCGACGGCTACATCAAGTATCCCGGTCTGACGCGTTTCCCGACGATTCTCGGCCACGAACTGGCCGGCGACATCGTGGCGGCCGGCAAGAACGTTCAGCACATCCGCGTCGGCGAGCCGGTGACGATCGAGGACATGGTGCGCTGCGGCAGCTGCTATCCGTGCCGCATCAATCAGCCGAACTTCTGCGAGAACCTCGACGAGATCGGCTTCAGCCTCAACGGTGGGTTTGCCGAGTTCGTGCGCGTACCCGCGCGCAACTGTTGGTCGATTGCGTCGTTGCGGCCGCGGATGCCGGACGACACCGCCCTTTACGATTGCGGCGCCCTCGTCGAGCCCTTTACGGTCGTCTACAACGCGCTGGTGCACGCAGCGGGCGGCGTCACGCCGGGCGCGTTTACCGCCGTCCACGGCGCGGGACCGATCGGGCTTGCGAGTGTTGCGATGCTCCGCGCGTGCGGCGCAGCGCGCATCGTTGTGTTCGAAGTCTCCGAAGACAGGCGCAAGCTCGCGATCGCCATGGGCGCCGACTCGGCGTTCGACCCGTTGAACGTCGCCGCCGACGAGATCGTCATGAGCGAAACCGAAGGGCTCGGTGCCGATCTGCAGGTTGAAGCGGCGGGCGCCTTTGCGCACACGTTTCCCGCGATGGAGCGCTCGGTGTCGTTGATGGGCACGATTCTCGTGATCGGCCGCGACTCCGCCCATGTGTCGATCTTTCCCGAGCCGCTGCAAACCAAACGCGCGCGGTTGATTCTCGCCAAGGGCAACGCCGGCCACGGCACGTATCCGCACGTCCTGCGGCTGATGGCCTCCGGCCGGATCGATCCCATCCCCATGATCACCGCGAAATATCCTTTCGCCGAACTGAAAACCGCGCTCGACGCCTCGCGGGCGCGCGGCCACGGCAAGATTCTCGTGAATGTCGACTGACGCGGGCTCGCCCAATCCATTTTTGCTGGTCGCGATCGACGCCGTCCGTAGAGCAGGTGAAATCCAGCTCGCGTTTCTCGGCGGCGATCTCGACATCACCGTGAAGGAGGGAACCGACATCGTCACCAGAGCCGACCTCGAGGTGGAGGCCATGTTCCGCCGGATGATCGCGGAGCGATTTCCCGGGCACGGCGTGCTCGCCGAGGAAATGGCTGAAACGCAGGCGGCGCCTGAAACGCCGGCAGGACACGGCGCGACGTCCGGCGCGCGCCGACATCATCGCTGGCTGTTCGATCCAATTGACGGCACCGTGAACTACGCGCACGGCCTGCCGTTTTTCTGCGCCTCGCTCGCGCTGGAAGTGAGCGGAGTCGTCGAAGTCGCGGCCGTGTTCGAGCCGTCGAGGCAGGAGTTGTTCTCGGCCGAGCGGAGCAAGGGCGCGTGGTTGAACGGGCAGGCGATTTGCGTGTCGAAGACCGCGCGAATCAGCGAGGCGGCGCTCGGCACCGGATTTCCCCATAGCGCGATCGCGCGCGATCGCGCTATGGAGGAATTACTGGGCGGGCTGGCGATTCGCGCGCGGGCGATGCGGCGCTTCGGATCGGCAGCGTTGGATCTCTGTTACGTGGCGTGCGGCCGGCTGGACGGCTTCTGGGACAAGAACCTGAAGGCGTGGGACATAGCCGCGGGCTCGCTGATCGTCGAGGAGGCGGGAGGCACGGTGACGGCCATCACCGGCGAGACATTTTCATGCGACGGCGGGAACGTGCTTGCGTCCAATGGCCGGCTGCATCAGGAATTAGCCGGCGAGGTTCAGCGCGCTCTGCGCTTCTAACTTTTCACTTTTGACTTTCCACTTTTGACTTTCCACTTTCCACTTTCCACTTTCCACCTTTTACTCACAGATTCACCTCCCCGCTCCTCTCGTATAAAGTTCCTCATACCGCGTGCGAATCACATAGACCGCAGGCGCAAGCGCCACGGCAACTTCACCGGCCGGCGCGGCCTGTTCGTCAATCTCCTCCTCCACTCGTTTGACGACCCGGTCCGCGTCTTCACCAACGGCAACCAGATCCCCGCGTGAAAGCATTTGCGGAGGCACGTCCAGCAGAAAATCGAGCGTCGTCACAAACGCGCGCACCTCGTCGGCGAAATGCCTCTCTTGCGGCTTTTCGAACCATCGCCGCCAGAACGAACCCGACGACGTCTCGCGACGATGGTTGAGCACGGCGTCCGCGGCATCATGGACGGCCAGAACGGCTGGGTGGGGTTGAGAGCTCATTCTCTGTCCATCCTGTCGTTGAGATCATGCCATCTCCCCGGACCGTTTGCGACAGTATCGTGATGGGCTATCGGATCGAACGGAATCCGGCTTCAGGCGGGAACCGGCCGCAAAACACGCGCTGAACCTCTCGGATCAGGCGCTCCAATCCTGTCACCGGTTGAGCGCGCGGACGAACTCGTCCAGCTCGACGCCGTTCAGGTCCGAGACCGC
Organism: Vicinamibacterales bacterium; assembly: GCA_035937795.1. GTDB lineage: Bacteria > Acidobacteriota > Vicinamibacteria > Vicinamibacterales > JAMQPK01 > JAMQPK01. The sequence goes on from DASZHO010000136.1 coordinate 6,682, forward strand.
CCAGAACGACATGTCGCGAGCAAGCCAGTGGCGTACCTGGAACCCGCGAATCGATCGAGCGTCATTCGGCGCAATCCGGGCCGTGGCGGGGGAGACGAAGACATTGATTGGATGCAGCCGCCGCTGATACACAAGCGCTGCGACGGGCGTGCCGGCGACATGGTCGAGCCGGCCGCCGACCAATGGAAATCCGATCGATGCCAGGTCGTCGACCGGGGGAGAGAAATCCAGCTTGCCCAGAAACCAGGGCTTCACGGTGTGCTGATCGGACGACCGCACCTCGAACATTTGTCCCGCCGTCAGGGCGCGAACGTGACTCTCGACGGCAGCCTCCGCCATCGACGTGGTGACGTTGGCTGTGGATCGCGCGAGCGCGAAGCGCACCGCCCCCGTGCCGCCAACCGACACAGCCAGGGTCACCGTCGCGGCCATGGCGAGCAGCCGCGGTGTGAACCGCGACCGCTTCCGCGACGTGGCGATCGAGAGGCGCAGCCGATCCGGCGCGGCATGATAAGGAATCCTGCGGACCAGGCGGCCGAGCGATTCCCGGTCGGCGCGTCGCTGGTCGCACGCGACACATGTCTCGAGATGTCCCTGAAGGCCGGCCGACTCTGCGGACCCGAGCTCGCTGTCGACGTACGCGTCCAGAAGGCGCCCCGCTTCAAGACAGTTCACGAGTGCCTCCAGTGGCTGCCACTGCAGATCCCATCCTCTGGTCGATCGTCCTTCATCTTGTCGGGGGCATCGTCTGACTCATAGACCCTGATCGCGGGACGTTTATTCCCGGACGGGGCAGGCGTCGTTCCCGGAATATCTCCAAGTCATTGATGGTCTGTATCGATGACGTGCAATCGGCCAGTAAGGAGACGGGGATGCGTTACGCACTGCTCACAGGACGTCAGTTGTTCTCGGTCGTTTTCATCATCGCTTCGGCGGGGCACTTCAGCTCGCGGACGATCGAGGCCGCCGCGAGTCACGGCGTACCCCTCGCCCATCTTCTGGTTCCCCTGTCCGGCGTCATTGCCTTGGCGGGCGGCCTGAGTGTGCTGCTCGGCTATCGGACCCGGTTCGGAGCGTTGTTGCTGGTGATCTTCCTGGTGCCGGTGACGCTGGTGATGCACAACTTTTGGAGTGCGCCCGATGCGATGACTTACGAGCTTCAGAAGGTGATGTTCATGAAGAACCTGGCGATGCTCGGCGGGGCTCTGTTCCTCGGCTACTCCGGCGGGGGTCCGTTGAGTCTGGACGCCTTGTTGGGCCTCTCCTCATAGGCAGGCAGGCCCTCGACCTCACGGGAATCCTCGGTGCCCGCCGCTCAGTTCGCTGGTGGCCAATACGCCCGCGAGCCGCTCGCGGGCACGCGCCAGCCGCGACATGACCGTGCCGAGCGGAATGCCGACAATGGCGGCGATCTCCTTGTAGGACAAGCCCTCGAGCTCCCGCAACACCAAGACTTCCCGGAAATCCGACGGCAGGGTCTCGAGCGCGCGCCGCACTTGCTCGACGGTCTGTTGCTGGATCACTTGCGCTTCGGGATCGAGGCTCGCGTCCGCCCGGTCGTCGGGGTTCTCGTCCGCCACGGTCATCACGCCACCTCCGGCGCGTCGCGGAAACCGCCCGTACCACGTATTCCGGACGATCGTGAGCAGCCACGCCCGGGCATCCTCGCCACGCAAGGACGAGAAGAACCGCAAGGCGCGCACGTACGCGTCCTGCACGACATCCTCCGCGTCGGCGTCATTTTTCGTCAGCCACCGCGCGTAGTTGAACGCGGCGTCCAGATGCGGCAGGACGACTTCCTCAAACGGCCGGGTCATCGTCTACTCCCAAGACTCGATCCGCCGCTGGTTTATTCCAGGACGATGGGCGCATCTACGCCGAGAGAAGCACGAGGACGTCGTTCGCGTTCATCGCGCGGGCCACGTCGATCGCGCGCAAGCCGGCGGCGTCGCGGGCGTTTGACGACGCACCATGCGCGAGCAGCCACGATACCATCTCAACGCGATTGAACGCCGCCGCCATCATCAAGGGTGTGCGCCCGTCGCCCGACGGCGCATCAACGGCCGCCCCGCCGGCCGTCAACAGTTCGGCGACCTCGATAAGTCCTTTGAACGCGACGCCGGAGAGCGGGGACTGTCCCCGCCCGTCCGGCTGGTTCGCATTCGCACCGTTGTCGAGCAGCAGTCGCACGGCGCCGGTGTGGCCGTAATAGCAGGCCAGCATCAGCAGCGAATCGCCGCGCGGGCTGGTCGAGTTGACCGGCACTCCTACGGCGAGCGCCCGCGCGAGCGTCTCCGTGTCGCCGTTGCGCGCGGCGTCCACGGCCAGCGCCACGAGATCAGCCGGGTCCACAAGGATCCGGCCTGCCGTCGGGCCGGCCGCGCTTTCGTTCAAGCCGATTGCCCTTTCGTTCATCGTGCCGCACCGACCGCGGCTTTCGGATGACGTGCCGCGACGCCTTCCGTGATCCGTCGGCCGAATTCGGCGTCCGCCCTGGCGAAAAACGAGATCGAGCGCGTGATGATGTCCTCGCGCGACACCTGCGCGAGGCTGCCGGCGATGTTGTCGACCAGCCGCTGCTGCGCGTCCTTCGGCATGAGTCGATAGAGGTCGCCCGGCTGTTTGAAGTCGTCGACCTCGCGGGGCACCTGCGGATAGTGACCGGAGGCGCCGGAAACAGCGATGCCGGCGTAGAGCTCCTGGTTGGTCTGCACCGGGCCGTCGAAGCTGTTCGGCTCGTAGTTCTTCACGCGGCCGTTCGGCGCATGGACCGGCATGGCGCCGTCGCGCCCGTAGTTGTTCGCGCCGCCGGGCACGCCCTTCGGGCGGTTGACGGGCATCAGCGTGTGGTTGATGCCGAGGCGGTAGCGATGCGCGTCGCCGTAGCCGAACAGACGCGCCTGGAGCATGCGGTCGGGCGACGGCCCGATGCCGGGAACGAAGTGGCCCGGATCGAATGCCGCATGCTCGGTCTCGGCGAAGAAGTTGTCCGGCGTCCGGGTGAGCACCACCCTCCCGATGGGGATCAGCGGATAGTCCCGGTGATTCCAGACCTTCGTGAGGTCGAATGGGTCGATTCGGTACTTCGGCGCGTCGGCCTCCGGCATCACTTGCACCTTGAGAGTCCAGGAGGGGAAGTCGCCCTTCTCGATCGCGTCGTAGAGATCTTTGTGGCAGTGGAACTGATCCTGGCCGCCGACCGCGGCCGCTTCCTGGGATGTGAAGTTCTTGATGCCCTGGTTGGTCTTGAAGTGGAACTTCACCCAGTGGCGATCGCCCTTCGCGTTCACCCACTGAAAGGTGTGCGAGCCGAAGCCGTCCATGGAGCGGTACGACGCGGGAATGCCGCGGTCGCTGAAGAGGATCACGAACTGGTGCGTCGCTTCGGGCGAGTGCGAGAAGAAGTCCCACACGTTGTCGGGTTCCTGACGGTTCGTGTACGGGTCCTGCTTCTGCGAATGAATGAAGTCGGGGAACTTGATGCCGTCGCGGATGAAGAAGACCGGTGTGTTGTTGCCGACGAGGTCCCAGTTCCCGTCCTCGGTGTAGTACTTCATCGCGAAACCGCGGGGATCGCGGGCGACATCCGGACCGCCGCGCGACGAGGCCACCGTCGAGAAGCGGATGAACATCTCCGTCTTCTTGCCGGCCTTCTCGAAGATTTTCATCTTCGTCCACTTCGGCACCTCCGCGCTCGTCACCTCGAGGTGGCCGTAGGCGCCGGTGCCGACCGCATGGACGATGCGCTCGGGGATTCGCTCGCGGTTGAACCGCGCGAGCTTCTCAATCAGGTACTGGTCCTGCAGAAGCGTCGGGCCGCCGGGCCCCGCGGTCTGCGAATTCTGGTTGTCGACGACGGGTGCGCCGCTCTCGGTTGTCAGGATGGGCTGGTCGGACATGGAACCTCCACGAAAGTTGACGTTTTCACGATTCTCGTTCGCGCCTGCGCCATAGGTCCAACACAACGTATGATTAGACGCGATAGTTTTTGGCTATGGATCTCCTCGCCGCGCTCCCGGTCTCGCTCAGGCAGCTGCAGTACATCGTCGCGGTCGCCGAGCACGGCAGCTTCAGGCGCGCCGCCGACGCGTGTCACGTGGCGCAGCCGTCGCTGAGCGCGCAGGTCGGCGTCGCGGAGCGGGCGCTCGGCGTGCAGCTTTTCGAGCGCACCGGCCGTCGCGTGCGCGTACCGCCGCCCGCGGCGCCGCTCATCGCGCAGGCGCGCCGGATCCTGGTGGCCGCGGGCGATCTCCGGGAGCTGGCGCGACAGCGGGCCGATCCGTTTCGCGGCACGTTGCGGCTCGGCGTCATTCCCACGATCTGTCCGTACCTGCTGCCCGACGTGGCGCCGTCGCTCGCGCGCGATTACCCGGATCTGACGATCGACTGGCGCGAGGAGCGGACCGCGCACCTCGCGCAGCAGATGAAGCAAGGCGCGATCGACGCTGCGCTTGTCGCGGTCGAGGCCGACCTGAGCGGGCTCGAGCACGCGCCGCTCGGCTGGGATCCGTTTTTTCTCGCCACCGCGCCCGGCCACCCGCTCGCGCGCGCCAGCAAACCGGTCACGCCCGGCGTCCTCGACGGCGCCCGCGTCTTTCTGCTCGACGACGGCCACTGTTTCAGGGAACAGGCGCTGCAGCTGTGTACGCGCGCGGGCGCCCGGGAAACCGGCCTTCGCGCAACCAGCCTCGCGACGCTGGTCCAGATGGTGAGCGCCAGCGGCGGCGTGACGTTGCTCCCGTCTATCGCCCTGCCGGTCGAGAATCGCCGCGGGCAGTTGATGCTGCGCCCGTTCGCGGATCCTGGACCGGGCCGCACGCTCGCGCTCGTCTGGCGGCGCGGGTCGGCCCTGCGCGCGCCGCTCGTCCGCATCGCGGACACCCTGCGCGCGGCGCTCGCAAATCGCTTGGCGCCGTCGGGGCCGCGGCCGCCGCGCCGCCGCCCCTGATTCCGGCCTCGACACCCCCACGAGTTGACAGAGGACCGGCCGATTCCGCCCGCGATCGGGCCTCGATATTTAACTTGACATCAAGTTACTTGATGTGAAGATAATAAACCACTGTGAAAGAGGCACGGAAGATGCGCCGACCGGATGAGACCGCCGTGAGACCGCGGTCGGGCGACAGCTCGGGCGTTCACGTCTGGCTGGTGCTCATGAAGGCCCATCGGTCGCTGGTCCGCCACGCCGAGCGGAGCATCGTGTCCCTCGACATGTGCATCTCCGATTTCGGGATCCTTGAAGTCCTGCTGCACAAGGGACCGCAGTCGATCAGCGAGATTGGCCGGCGCGTCGAACTCACGAGCGGTTCGATTACCACGGCGATCGATCGGCTCGAGGCGCGCGGTCTCGTGGCGCGGGCCGCGCACGCAAGCGACCGGCGCGCGCGCGTGGTCCATCTCACACCCGACGGGAAAGCGCGCATCACGGACGTGTTCGCAAGGCACAAAGACGCCATGGATCGTGCCGCCCACGGCGTGTCGAAGGCCGAACGCGGCACGCTGATCGAATTGCTCAAAAAACTCGGCACGACGGCCGAGCGTCAGCTGACTGAAGGAGGGAAGAAATCATGACAACCATCCGGACAGCCGATCTCCCGCTCGCGACCGCCACGCCTGGGAAGGCCTTGAAGATTGCGCTCTGGACGCTGCAGGTGATTGTAG
>DASZHO010000137.1:0-42960 GCA_035937795.1 Vicinamibacterales bacterium
GCTCGTCGGTGGCGGCCACATCAGTCCGTCTGCTGGTCGGCATGGCCCAGTCCCACATCGAGATCACGAGGTTGCGCTCGAGGCCGGCCGGGCGCGGCGGGGCCTTGGGATAGGCGCCCGCGGCGATCCGATCGGTCCAATCGGCGTACGCCTTGCGCTGCGCCCCCATCCGTTTGAAGTTGGCGCTCATGCCGGGCCCATTGGGTCCCACCGTCACGTGGTGATCCCAGGCGTCAAGGCTGGACGTGTACGAACCAAGATTCTTCGAAATTTCGCGGGTCACCAGGTCGCCCACTTGATGGCACGAGTAGCACGCCTTGGTTTCCAAGAGCACGTCCTTGTCGGACAGGTCTCCTTTGGGGATCTCGAGGAGGCTCAGCCAGTAATTTGCGGGATACACTTGCGCGGCGGCGCGTCCGTCCGGCGCGACGATCGCTTTGAGGTCGAGGTGCTGCCCGGGCTTTGCAGAGACCCGCGGCGAATCCACCAGGCCGTACCCCCGCACGAACACCTGGTAGCTCGCCGGCGGCAGATCCGGCAGGGCGTAGCGCCCTTGATCGTCGGTGACGACGATCCTCGCGAACTTCGCCGGCAGATCCGTGGTTTCGGCGACCACCCACACGCCGGCCTCGAGACCGTTCGAGCTGGTGACGATGCCGCCGATGTCATCGGAATCGATCGCAACGGCGGCGCTGTTCCTCTGCTGGGCGTTGACCCATGTGAACGACGCCGCCAACGCGCACGCCACAGCCAACGAACCGACTCTCGGGTTCACACGCGATTTCATGTGCTCCTCCAATCCGTCTTCATTGCGCCGTCATGGGCTCCAGCCCGGTCTTCGCGATCACGCGAGCCGCCTCCGGCGAGGCGAGGAATTTGATCACGGCACGCGCCGCATCCGGAGCTTTGGCTCCCACGGCGATACCGGCGGAAAACACGGTGATCCTCTGAACCTCGGGCGGCAGCGGTCCAACATAATCGATGCCTGGCACCGGAAGGAGCTCGCTCGTCTGCTGGAAGCCGATCTCGGCTTCTCCTCGCGCAACGACTGCGCCCACTCGCTCGGTCTCGATTCGGCGGCTCTTTCCCCTGATCTGTTCGGCAATCCCGAGCCGCGGAAATAGTTCGGTGGAGAGATAGTCACCGCTGACGCTCGCGGAGTAGGCGATCGACTTCGCTTCGAGCAACGCGCGTTTGAGCGCGCTGACCGAGCTGATGTCCGGCCTGCGGGCTCCCTTGCGGACCGCCATCCCAATCGCTGATCGTGCGAGGGGGACACGGCTCCCGGCCACCACCCTCCCGCTCTTGATCAGGTCGTCCAGCGCTGCGTCTGCGACGATGACAATATCTATGGGCTCACCACGCTGAAGCCGGCTGGGGATGGAATCGGCCCCAACACCCATCGAGGTCGCCACGGTCACGATGCTGTCCCTGCTGATGCGCTCCAGCTCGGGGATGAGCTCGAGATAGGCTGCTGTAAAGGCGCCCGAAGTCATGACCTTGACGTCGGCGCCTGCCGTGCCCACAAGAAGCAGGAGAGCCGCGACCAGCAGCGCTGCTTTTTCAGGAGCAAAGCACATCGCCTGGTGATTCGTCATGTCCCCTCCCGCAGGATTGTATTCATGTTGGACCGTCCATGATAGCCTTCACCGCAAATGTCATCGCCTCATTTCACGTATCGCTCCCGGGCTGTTCGAGCGATGGTTCTGCTGCACGATGAGCACCTGCGCCGTTTTCTTGTCGTTTGGAAACGGGCGAAGGCCGCCTCGCTCACGCTGCCGGCGTCCGACGACCCAGCCTACAGGTCGCTGGATACGCTGGTCCGTCACGTCCTGGGCGCCGCGCGCGGCTATATGGCGTGGATATGCGAGGTCCTCGCGTTGCCGGATCCGGAGATCCGCGTACCACCCGAGGCGGCTCTGCTGTCAGTCGACGCCGACGGCTACATGGAGCACGTGTTGGAGCGGTGGCGGACGCCGCTGCAGGATCTTGGCGACGAAAGGCTCGAAACGCCGGAATATCCGTCGGAGTGGAAGACGCGGTACTGCATCGACGCGATGCTGGAGCACGCGGTCATGCATCCCGTCCGGCACGCGTTCCAACTCGGCGAGCTCATGAGCGACCGCTGAATCAATACGAAGGAACGGCAGCGGACGTTGGACTGACGCCTTTGGACTCCTGAACGATCTTCACGCCGGCGCTGGCCCCGACGCGGCTGGCGCCCGCGGTCACGAGGTTTTTCAGCGCTTGGAAATCGCGGACGCCTCCCGCGGCTTTCACGCCGATATCGGGACCAACCACGCGGCGCATGAGCTCGACGTCGGCCACCGTCGCCCCGCCGGGACCGAAACCTGTCGAGGTTTTCACGTAATCCGCCCCGGCCGCCTTCGAAAGCGCGCAGGCGCTCACTTTCTCCTCATCGGTCAGGAGGGCGGCCTCGATGATCACTTTGCTCAAGACACGGCAATCGCGGCAGGCCGTGACAACCGCCGCGATGTCCTGCTCGACCAGGCCGAGGTCTCCGGACTTCAGGGCGCCGATGTTGATCACCATGTCCACTTCGGTCGCGCCGTCGTAAATCACGCGCTGTGTCTCGTACTGCTTGACATCGGTCGTCGTCGCTCCCAGCGGAAACCCGACCACCGTGCACACGCCGGGCGAAGCGCCGCGCAAAAGGCGGGCAGCCGCGGACACCCAGGTCGGGTTGATACAGACGGTTGCGAATCCAAACTCGCGCGCCTCGCGGCAGAGCTTTTCAATTTCGGCGCGCGTGGCGTCGGCCTTCAACAGTGTGTGGTCGATGAGCGATCCGACATCGGCCGGCACTTTGCCGCCGGCGTAGAGCCCAAGCCGAGACGCGCCGGCGTCGATGACGCCCCGCACGCGGTCGGGACAACAGTCGTAGAGGACCGAGTGGCAGTCGCACAGACGGGCGCCGCCGCGCGCGAGCGCCGCGCTGACTTCCTCGGCGATGATTCGCTGCAGATCGGACCATTGCATTTGCGAACTGCCCCTTCCCGGCTCCTACCCGCCGCCCCTTTCGAGGTCCCGGATCTTGGCAAGCCTGCGAATGTATCTGGGCTCGGTCATCGGGGTATTGAGCCACAGGTTCACAATTTCGAGCGCGTCCGGCACGGTCACCAGCGACGCACCCAGGCTCAGCACGTTCGCGCCGTTGTGCTGCCGCGCGTAGCGGGCGTTCGTCAGATCGTGACAGACCGCTGCGCGTACGCCCTTCACTTTATTGGCGGCGATAGCCGAGCCAATGCCCGCGCCGTCGATCACGATCCCTGCATCGGCTTCGCCGCGCGCGACGGCTTTTGCCGCGCGAGACGCCGTATCGGGATAGTCGACCGGCTCCGACGTTTGAGTCCCGAGGTCATCCACAGCGAGGCCTCTTGCGCGAAGCGCCGCAACGATGGCCGCCTTCAACTGGACGCCGCCATGGTCGCTGGCGACGGCGACACGCCGGATCTCCGAAGGCGGCGCCAGTTGGTCGTCGGCCGGCGCGAGCCTGTCGTCTGCCTGCACCGTCACACGGCGCGCCTTGAGCGTGTCGGCGGCGAGCGGCGTCACGCGGCCGCCGCGCACCAATGCGACGGTTTCGCCGATATCAAGCAGGCGCGCGTCGGCTTCGGTGATGATTTCAAACCGTTTCATGCTACCCTTCGCAGCCGCGGCCGAAGCCGCGCCGTGCACACGTCGTGACGACCCTGTTTACCGCAGAACAGATTAGCGCGCGCATCCGCGAGTTGGCGGCGCAAATCGATCGCGACTATCCGGCCGCGGAGCCACTTCACTTCGTGGCGGTGCTCAAAGGCGCGTTCGTCTTTCTTTCCGATCTCGCCCGCGCCATGCCCCGCCCCGTCACGCTCGATTTCATCGCGGTCTCGAGCTACGGCGCGGCGACAAAGAGCTCGGGCCAGGTGCGCCTGCTGAAGGATCTGGACATCCCCCTCGAAGACCGTCACGTGATTATCGTCGAAGACATCGTCGATACCGGAATAACGCTGTCCTACCTGCAGGAAATTCTTCGCGCGCGCAACCCGGCCAGCCTGAAAACCGCGTGTCTGCTCAGCAAGCCGAGCCGACGGCGGGTGAACCCCCCGGTCGAATACATCGGCTTCGAAATCGAGGACAAGTTCGTGGTCGGCTACGGTCTCGACAATGCCGGCGAGTTCCGCTATCTGCCCTTCATCGGCATTCAGGATTGAGTTATTCCCCATCGCTGTTGTCAATGACGGACGACGGCGCGAACCGACTCGGCGAGTTTGTTCGCGTCTGCAATCACCGCCGCCTCGTTCAACGTCGTGAGCCTTCGATCGCGCATCAGCACCCTGCCGTTGACGATTACGGTGCGCACATCGCCGCCGCGGGTGGCGTACACGAGCTGCGAAATCGGGTCGTAGAGCGGCGTCTGATGCGCGCTGCCCATCGAGACCACCACCACATCGGCGCGCTTGCCAACTTCGAGCGATCCGATTTGCCCGTCCATCCCGATGGCCTTCGCGCCGTCGATCGTCGCCATCTCGAGCGCCGTGCCGGCGGGAATCGCGCGCGGATCGCCGCTGTGCACCTTGTGCAGAAAGGCTGCCTCCCGCATCGCCCCGAACATGTCGAGATCGTTGTTGCTGGCGGCGCCGTCGGTGCCCAATCCCACCGTAATGCCTGCCGCCAGATACGCAGGAACAGGCGCCACGCCGCTTGCCAGCTTCATGTTGCTCTCGGGATTGTGTGAGACCGCCACGCGGCGATTCCTCAAAATCGCGATGTCCTGCGGCGACGTCCAGACGGCGTGAGCTGCCAGCGTCCGTGGTCCGAGGAATCCGATTGAGTCGAGGTAAGCCACAGGGCTGAGGCCGCCGTGTGCGGCCCGCGAGTTTGTCACCTCAGTGTTCGTCTCGGCGAGGTGAATGATCAAGGGCACGCCGTATTTTGTCGCGAGCGCGCGGGCCGCCTGCAGCGTCTTTCGATCGTTCGTGTAGGCCGCGTGCGGCGCGACCGCCGGGGTAATCAAGTCATCATGCGCGAACTCCCTGATAAAGGCCTCGGTTCGGGCGAGCCCTTCAACGGGCGTTTTCGCATCGGCAACCGGAAATTGGATGACGGTCTGCCCCAGCACGCCCCGCAGGCCCGCCGCCTTGGTCGCCCGCGCGATCTCTTCCTCGAAGTAGTACATGTCGACATACGTCGTGGTGCCAGACTCGATCATTTCCGCCGCGGCCAGCCTGGTTCCCACTCGTACCATTTCGCGCGACACGGTCCTGGCTTCGGCTGGAAATATGTACTTGTCGAGCCATTGCTGCAGCGGGAGATCGTCGGCAAGCCCGCGGTACAGCACCATGGGCGCGTGCGTGTGTGTGTTGACCAACCCTGGAATTACCACCGACCCTGTCGCGTTAATCTGCTCCACTCCCCGAAAGCGGGACGCAACATCGGCGCCCCCACCGATCGCGACGATGTCGGTCCCATCGATCGCGATCGCACCGGGGTTGTAGATGTGCCTCGCGCTGTCGACCGAAACGACGATGCCGCCGGCGATCACGAGCGAGACCCGCCTCGGCTCCTGGGCCTCGAGCGCAAAAGTGAACGCGACGACGAACAGGGCCGCCAACCGGGCGCATTTCATCGCCGAATTCTACTCTGTTGTATATTGGCCGGTCATGGCGGTTCACATCGTCCCCCACCCGCTCATTCACGACGCGCTGATTCAGCTTCGCGACGTCAACACCACGACAGAGGAATTTCGACGCATCGCGAACCGCATCAGCGTCCTGCTGGTGGCCGAGGCGTTGCAGGATCTCCCCACCGAGCGCGCCGTTGTCCGGACGCCGCTCGAAAAGGCCGAAGGGCGGCGCGTGGCGCGCGACGTGGTGGTGGTGCCGGTGTTGAGGGCGGGCCTGGGCATGCTCGATGCGGTGCTCGAGCTGCTACCCGCGGCGCGGGTGGGCCACATCGGCCTGCAGCGTGACGAATCGACGGCGATCGCGTCGCAGTACTACGCGAAGCTCCCCGGCGACCTGCCGTCGAGCTACGTCGTGATGGTGGATCCGATGCTGGCGACCGGCGGCAGCGCCGTGGCCGGTCTCGACGTGCTGAAGAAAGCGGGCGCGCAGAACATCCGGATCGTCTGCATCGTGGCGGCGCCCGAAGGCATCGCGCTGGTCGAGAAATCGCACCCGGAGGTCGACATCTACACGCCGGTGATCGATCGAGAGCTCAACGCCCAGAAATTCATTCTTCCGGGCCTGGGGGACTTCGGCGACAGGCTGTATGGGACGTGCTGAGGACGTCGGGCTGAAGCTTCATCTCTTCAGCGCCGCCGGCCAGTTGACGAGCACGGTCATTGGCTCCTGGTTGTCCCCGTCGCTGACCGAGTCGATCACGAACCGCTGGCCATCGGCCGCCACCGCATAATGATTCCGCGGCACTTCGGTTCGGGAAAGGCGCGGGCGAAACAAGGCATTCGGCCGCCCGGCCTGCCACGTTTCGCCGGGTTTCACATCCACGGCCATCAACGTATCATCCGCTGCCAGATAGAAGAGTTCTCTCCCATCACGCCGCCATTGTGGTTCCGTGCCTCCGCCGACAGAGACCGTGCGCTTCCCGCCTGGCACCGGAAACGACTGGATGTACACCTCCCATGCGCCCGACTCGTCCGAGGCGTACGCCATCCAGCGCCCGTCAGGTGAGACCTGCCCCTGCTTCTGGTTGAACGGCGTCTGAAGAAACGGAATCGGTTGCCGATCGCCGAACATCGGGAGAAGCCACAGATCGAGTTTCTGGCGCGGACTCGTGCTGACGTACACGATGTACCGTCCATCGAGCGACCAGCTGTGGACATGCTTGGTATCCATCGTCCGCAGCAAGAGCGAGTCCTCGCTGCGACCCGCGGTCGGCCGTACAAAGATGTCGTCGACACCGGTGGTCCTTCCCGACGTGAACGCAATGTGAGCGCCGTCGGGCGACCACAGCGGCACTGCCCCGTCGGCTGCAATCCGGGTTGATGCGCCGCGCTCGAGATCGACAACCCATACGCCCGCGCGATCGGCCTCGTCGCTTTGTCCCAGAAGCTGCCTTTGGTCGGGAGAAAACGTCGGATTGCGAAGCACGGTAGGTGTGTCAATCGCTCCCAGGCTTTGACCCGATCGACTGAACCACACCAGATGCTCGGCGTTCCCATTACCGCCAAACGTCAGGACGCCGCCTGCCGCCGCAGACAACACAGCCCCGTCGGAGATCCGCGGCGGTGACACGTTGGCGACGATCGCAACAGGTCTTCCGGTGAGTTGCAACCGGGTCAAATCGAAAGGTTGGGCGAACAGCATGCGGTCGTGCACATAGAGCAGATAGCCGGGCTGCGCGTAAATCGCCGGGGAACTCGTCCCGTCGAGCAGCCGCGCTCCACGTTCAGCCGAGTCGAGCGAACCGACGTACGTTCCGCTGTGATCAGGGGACGCGCTCACGACAAAGTACAGAAAGTGCCGGCCGTCCGGCAGAAACTGCGGCCAACGGTGGCGGCGTTCCTGAGCCGACGGATCGAGGCGGGTGACGGACGTCACCGTTCCGCCCTCGGCGCTCACCGAGTAGAGCGCAGACAGACGCTCTGCAAACAGGATGAGCCCATTGGTGCTCCAACTGCCGCCGGCCACATCTGCCCCGACGCTGGCGATCGTTTGCGGCGGATCGCCGCCGAGACCGACCTTCTTCAGTTTGCCGTCCGCGAAGAAGCCGATGCGCTGACCGTCCGGCGACCAGAAAGGCCTGGACGCTCCTTCTGTCAGCGGCACGACACGGGATTCCGCCGAATCCAGGTCACTGGCCCAGAGGCACCTCGTTCCCGAGCGATCCGCGGCAACGAACGCGAGATGGCGGGCATCGGGAGAGAGGACGGCGCCCGTCACGAGCGTCGTGCCCTTGGGCGCGTTTACGACGAAGCGTATGGGACCGAGGGCCGATGGGGCGGCAGGGGCCAAAAGAACGGCTCGAGCGAGGATTGCCAGGCCGGCAAGCAGTGAGATCGCCGCAAAGATGCCCATCCATCTGCCGAGCGATGATTTGGCCTTCGGTTCGAGCGCATCGCCGGTGTCCGGCGCGGCCGACGCTTCGCCGCTGTCAGCTCGAAGTTCGGTGACGCTGGCGATGAAGCGATAGCCGCGTCTCGAGATCGTCAGAATGAATTCGGGCGGATCGGAGAAATCGCCGAGGGCCTTGCGTAGGACCGAGATGTTGTGCGTCAGGTTGTCTTCCGCGACGAAGCTTCCGGGCCAGACGAGTTTCATCAACTCGTCCTTCTCGACGACCTGATCACGGTGGAGCACGAGAACGGCCAGCGTGTCGAACACCTTGGGTGTCAACGGGACGATGCGCCCGTCGCGCCAGAGCCGGCGTTTCGTGAGGTCCAGCCGGAACGACCCGAACGCTACCTGTCGCGCTGATGCCAATTGCTGAGTGTCCATTTTTTCAGCGACTCACCAGTCTTTTTCAGAAATTTTCAGGCGGATCTTCAGGACTTTGTCCTCCGGCCTTCGTAGTGTACCTCCGACGCGACGCCGAGGATGGTTCCCTGGTAATCCTAACCCCGTTCTGGCTCGGCGCGGGTGGCTCGACGGTTCGACCCAGGACTATGACCGTACGCCGAGGGTGAAGAGTTGGAGGACGTTATGAAGCGGCTTCAGAAAGGGCTGTATCCCGTGATCGTGATCGCAGGCATGGCTGCAGCCGCCGGTGGCTGCGGCGGATCGAATCGCGGACCGGCGGCGCCAACATTAAGCGACCTGACGCGGACGCCGATCCAGATACCAAGTGTCGGGACGATCACCCTCCCTGGGACCGGTGCCGTCACAGGGACTATCAGAGGTGACGAGCTCCTGGGACAGGATGCGCTGTTCGGCGGTCTGTGCGCGCACACGCCCTGCAGGGTGATGGAGTTTGGGGAATTCATCGGCTTGCCGCGCCAGTTTGAACTCAGGCTCAGCTGGAACGACCCCTCGCGACAACTAGCGTTGTACAAATTTACCGGAGATGCAGACCTTCGTGTGCAGGTTCAGCCTGGGGACCGGTACGCAGGACCGTCGGAACTGGTTGCCACCGTCAGCGTTAGCGGCTACTTCGACGCCGTCGCGGTCGCCTTCGAACAGGCCGGAGATGGACCGCCAAGCCCATCCGACAGCCAGCAGTTCGAACTCACGGTTGTACAAAAACAATAAACGCAGTGGGACCGCCTGGCCCGTCCGACAGTCAGTCGTTCGAGTTGACGTTCAACCAGTACGCTGAAACGCCGACTTTGGAGGGAGCGAACATGAAGCGACAGCCCTTGGTCAGCGGTGCCGTCATCAGTCTTGTTGCAGCGCCAAGATTACTGATCTATCGAGCTGCGTTGCTGCTGGCGTGCGCAACTGTAGCGATTGTGCGGCCGGCGGTCGCGCAGTCAACCGCAGCCCGCGTCTCGGGTATCGTGTACGACGAGCAACGCGGGGTGCTGCCGGGCGCAGACATCACCCTGAGGAACGTCGACACTGGCCAGGTGCGCAACACCGTCTCCGATCAGACCGGCGGCTTCGTTCTCATCGGTTTGGTCCCGGACCGCTATGAATTGCGAATCGAACTCTCCGGCTTCGCTGTTCTCACGCGGCCTATCGATCTGACCGTCGGCGAGGATGTTGAGCTGAAGCCGACGCTCGCGATTGCCACATTGGTCCAAAGCGTGGAAGTCAGAGCTGATGCATCGACCATCGAGCCGTCACAAACCGATCTGCGACGCACGATCACCGCGAAGCAGATCGACGAGCTCCCGGTCCCCAACCGCGATTTCACGAACCTGGCGCTCCTCGCGCCGGGGATTCTCACCAATCAAGTTGCCGCAGGCAGCAGCACCGGCATCGCAACGGCCGCGCAGACGGGCCGCGATAACAATTACGTGGTCGACGGGCTCACGCTCAATAACACGAACTTCTCCAGCACCCGCGGCGGCATCTCCCTTGACGCGATCCAAGAGTTCGTGGTGCTCTCGAACAACTTCGACGCAGAATACGGCCAAGCCTCAGGAGTGGTGCTCAATGTCGTGACCAAGTCGGGAACGAACAGGCGCGCCGGCCGGGTGTACTATTACCATCGCGACGATCGCTGGGACGCCACCTCCCACGCGGCACGGCTCGTGGGACTGGAGAAATCGACATTCGAACAGAAGGTTGCCGGCGGCTCTTTGGGCGGACCCATCGTACGCAACCGCGCCTTTTACTTCGGCTCGTTCGAGGACACCATGGTCGACACGCAGGCCATCGTCACATCCGCTGTTCTGCACGATTTTCGACCGGACGCGACGGCGCACGTGCCTGTCCAGAACCGGACAGCACAGCTGCTCGGTCGCAGCGATCTAACCCTGAGCCCCCCGAGCGTGCTCACCGTGCGGTATCGCCTGGAACAGCCAACGATGAACAACTTCTTCGGAGCCGCAGATATTGGAAAGGGCGCCCCGGAGCGAGGGCTTGACGTGACCGGTCGAAAATACGACCTGGCGGTCTTGCATAACTTCGCGAATGGGCCATCGAGCCTCAACGAGTTTCGGTTCCAGTTCGCCCGCAGCTATTTCGACCGGGTTTCCAAGGTTTGCCCCGGTGGGCGCCCCCTTCCGCCGTTGATAGGTTGCTGGGACGAACAACGGCCTGGGATTACGCTGGGGAAGCTTTCGAATGCGCCCAGCGGAACGACCGAGAACCGCTGGCAATTCGCCGACAGCTTCACGTTCCTTCCGCCTCCCGCTATCGGGCAACATTCGCTCAAGGCGGGCGTGGATATCAGCACCATCGGTCTGGACTCGCGAGGGGTCACGGACGGGGACGGAACGTTCACTTTTCAAGGCAAGGCCAGCAATTTGCCGTTCGATCCGGCAAATCCGGCGACCTACCCGACCCAGTACACACAAACGCTCGGAAATCCGACCAGTCACCTGGATCACACTCTCTATGCGGCGTTCGTCCAGGATCGATGGAAACCGCGCGCAAACATGACCGTCAACGTGGGCCTCCGTTGGGACTACGACCATGCTCCCGGCGTTTCGAAGGAGACCCGAGACATCGCCCCTCGTTTGGGCATCGCATTCGATCCAACAGGTCGTGGAACGACCTCGATTCGGGGCGGGCTCGGCCGGTACTACGACCAAGTACCGCTCGCCGTCGCAAGTCTCGCGGAGCAGGCCAAGACGTCTCACCAGATCCTGATTACGAACCCTGGCTACCCCGACCCCTCCTCGCCGAACCCCAACGGGAACCTCCCCGGTCCACCGAACACCACGCGCCTCGTCGATATGCGCGTGCCGTACACCGATCAGTTCACGATTGGCGTCCAGCGCGCACTGACATCGCAACTGGCGGTGACGGCGGACGTCGTTCAGGGTCGCGGACGCTACCTGCTGGTCACGCACGACTTGAACTATCCCGATCTGAACGCCCCAAACCTACCAAAACCACGACCCGACCTGTCCTACCAGCGCGTGACGACGGTCGAATCGCGCGGGAATTCGTGGTATCGCGGTCTTCAGATCGGCCTCGAAAAGCGCCCTTCGCGGCACTATTCTTATTCGCTGGCGTACACGCTTTCTCGATCCGAACGCGACACGGAGGACTACACGTTCGTTCCACAAGATCAGCGTGACTTCAGCGCGGAGCGCGGCCCGGCCGCGAACGATGCGCGCCATCGGCTGTCCGCCGCGCTGAACCTCGATTTGCCGGGTGGGCTGCGATTGACCGCGGTCATCACGGCTCAAAGCGCGCTCCCGTATACCATCACGACGGGGAGCGACGATAACCACGATACCTTCAACAACGATCGCCCAGCAGGTGTTGGGCGAAACTCGGCGCGAGGGGCAGACTTCCGCCAGATGGACGCGCGGATGTCGAAGTCATTCGGTGAGGGCGCTAAACGTGTCGAGGTGCTCGCGGAGGCGTTCAATCTCACGAATCGCGCCAACTGGACGGCCTACGACGGCAGGAAAATCTCCCCGACATTTAGCAGGCCGACCGCCGCGCTGCCCGCCCGTCAGATCCAAGTCGGCGTTCGGTTTGATTTTTGATCCACGATGAGCCCAGAGGAGAGGAAATGACATGGATCGTCGCGAATTTTTGACGGGGAGCATGGGCGCGGCGGTGCTGGCGGCGCTCCCCGCCGACGCGTTTGCCCAGCAGGGAGCCGCGCCGCAGTCGCACTCCTGGGATGCGGGCCTGGTGCGGCATCTCCTGCCGACGGTCAGCGACACCAGGATCCTCATCAAGGCGTCGTTCAATCAGCCGCTGGTTGGCACGCCGTCCCTTCGCATCGGCGGCACGGTCGTTCGCGGCCGGATGAACGATACCCGCGGCGAATGTTGGCAGTTTTACGCCACCGGCCTTCAGCCAGGCCGGAGACACACGCTGTCACTGGTCGCGGCAAATCGCAAGCCCCTGTGCGAGTCGTGGGACCTGTCAACGTTTCCGCCTCCCGGCGCACGTCCTGAGAGCTTTCGGGTCCTCTTCTTTACCTGCGCGGGCGGCCCGGACAACGACCTCACCCGCGGGTACCTCCCGACCGCGATTCGCAATCGGCTGATGCGCCGCGCGCTTTCATTCCAGCCGCAGGCGATGATCGCCAATGGCGACCACGTCTATTGGGATCTGCATTCGCCCAGAGTTGCGCCGGCGCGCCGGGATAACTCGAAACTGCAGAGTTTCGATCGCTCCGCCCTGGTCTTCGGCGACAACAATGAGACGGTCTTGAAGCTCGCGGCCGGGCCGCAGATTGTGCCCGTGTACGGGACGGATTTCCGGTCGACTCCCGTGTTCTTCCTGCAGGACGACCACGACTACTTCGACAACGACGAAGCATTCGATGAAATCGTCACTTTCCCTCCAGTGTGGTTTCAACTCGAGCTGGCGCGCGCGACACAGCGGCTCTACTATCCGGAGTTTCTGCCCGACGACAACCGTCCCCTCGGACTGCCGTGGGGATCTGTTGGGGGTCGCGCGGACGGAGTGTCGGAAAGCTGGGGCACGCTCCGGTTCGGCAATCTGGTCGAGATTCTTCTGTATGATGTGCGCCGTACCTGCACACTCGCGGGTCCCAGCGCCGTGTTTATCGATCCGGAAGTCGAACGGTGGTTGGTCGGGCGGACCACGTCACAGGATGTGACCCACCTGGTACATGCGCCTTCCAATCCGCTCGGCTGGACCGCCGGAAAATGGATGGAATGGTATCCCGATGTGCTCAACGCGGACGGCAAACTCACGATCGCGGAGGCGAAGCCCTACTGGCAATCGGGCTGGCTGAAGCAGCATGACCGGCTGGTGGCCGCGATGGCCGCCATGAAGGGCCGGATCCCGCTCACCGTCAGCGGCGATCTTCACGCAATCGGTATCGGCACGATCCTGCGGGCGGGCACCATCAATTTGGAGCAGACTCCCATTACCGCCGTTCTGGCCGGCCCGATCGGCACGGCGCCTTCCGGTTGGCCCTCAGCGTTTCGCGGCATCGGCTCGACACCTCCCGCGTATTTGGACGTACGGGAGGAGATCAAGCCAATCGAGCAGCACAGCTTCACGATGGCTGATTTTCTGGTTGATCGCATCATCCTTCGTTTTTTCAAGTGGGATCTGAAGAGCCAGTCTCCAGATGCGATCGATACACTGGAGCCGTTCCACACGACGGAGCTGGAACGGTCGGTGTAGGGTCTCTCGGCGCCCGCGCTTCGCGCGACTATTGGCAACCGGCGCGACTTGTCCGATGAAGTTGGTGGGCGCTAGTGGATTCGAACCACTGACCCCCGCCGTGTGAAGGCGGTGCTCTACCGCTGAGCCAAGCGCCCAACCTGGGAGCGCCCAGTCTACTATTTTTTGACTTGCTCCAGAAGCGCGCCGAGCATCTTCGCATACTCTTCGTCGGCCGCCGCGTACGCCTTGTTGTAGTCGGCCTCGGACATCTTCTGCGCATCCCAATTCCCGTCGAAGAGGATCTGTTTATCGCCCTGCGTCCAGGTATCGAAGTAGCCGTCGGTTTTTTTCTGCGTCAACCCGGGCGCACCCATGTCGAGCACGAAGATTTTCGATTCCTTCGCCACCGTTCCGCTCAGCTCCATGTACACATCCCGGTATTGCTTCTGCGCGATGCGCGGATCCATCAGCTGCGGCGCCGGATACTTGCCGGAGATCACCAGCAACTGCACGCCGGGATAATAGAGCGCTGCCACGTAGCGGTCGGGATCCGAGGGCATCCTGGCGGCAATCGC
Organism: Vicinamibacterales bacterium; assembly: GCA_035937795.1. Taxonomy (GTDB): domain Bacteria; phylum Acidobacteriota; class Vicinamibacteria; order Vicinamibacterales; family JAMQPK01; genus JAMQPK01. Next base: position 14,255 of record DASZHO010000137.1, read on the forward strand.
GTCGAGCTTCTGGGCGTCCAAAGCGGCGGTCAGCTCTTTTGCGACGGTCAACGACTTGGAAGATTGCGCCGATGCCACTGCGAAAAGACCAAGCACCAGCAAGCCGGGCACGGTGACGCGCCGGATTGAAGAAAGACGAATCATGAGAGCCCCCTTTTAACAGCGCAGGCGGTCTTTTTTCAGAGAAGGGACAGGCTGATTCTGCACCGGAAGGCGGGCAGGGTCAATCGAGGCGGGCGGCCTCTCGAGGGTCAACCGATAAAGAGGGCGTCTTCCTCTTCAGATCGCGTGCCGGAGGGTCCCGAGCGCCTCGTGAGCGCCTTCAGCACTGCAAGGGCCGCTTTTACCGCCGCCATCACGGCGGCGCCCTCGCGCAGCGGGGCAATGATCGCCTTCTGGACGGTGGCGGCAGTCTGTTCGACTCGCAGGGTCAGATCGGTAAACAGCTTGTCCACCCGCTCCACCTGCCCTGCCGCCAGAGCGGTGGCCCTGGCCGCATCGCGGGCCATGGCGTTCAGGTTCTGCATGATCGGCATCATTTCCCGCTCGATGTCGGTGACGATCCGCGCCACCCTTCGTGCGAGCATCACTCCGCAGACGATCACGCCGACCTGGACCAGCGCCATCAGGAGAGTGGCCACCGCAATGACCCCGAGAAACAGCTCACCGCGCGACATTCGTCAGATTCCTCTCATCCCTAGTTTCGGCACGGCGGCTCCGGTTGTGCAGACCCCGCCCATGTCAAAAAATGCTGATTTTCGCGCTCAGGAACTTTTTTGGATCTTTCCTGATATCGGCCACCAGATCGTGCAGCTCCGTGACGGTTCTGTTCATGTTGTCATACAACGCCTGGTCCTGCATCAGCTGCCCCATGGTTCCCTGCCCCTGGTTCAATTTTGTCGTTAATTGCTCGAGTTGCGTGGTGACGGCGTTGAGGCGGTCGTACAACGCCGAATCGTTCACCAGCTTTCCGGCCGAGCCCTGGCCCTGGTTCAGCTTTGCCGACAGGCTCTCGAAGTTCGCCGTGGCGCCGCTGAGCGACTTGGCAAACGCGGGATCGTTCATCAGCTGGCCCAGGCTGCCCTGTCCCTTGTTGATTTTGTCCGTGATGGCGGTAAGGTTTTTCAGCGACGCCTGCAACTGATTCGCGCTCTCTGGATTGGTCAGGAGCTGTCCGAGAGTACCCTTGCCGCGCTGCAAATTCTGGGTGACGTCGCGAGCCGCGGCCGTGAACTGCCTCAGCTCGGCGTAGAGCTGCTCGTCGGTCATCAGCTTACCTACTGTGCCTTTGCCGTCCCTCAAGTCGTGCAGCACGGCGTTCAGGTCGCCTATCCCAATACTGGCCTGGGTCGTCACGTCCGACAGCGCCGGCGCCGGCGGCGCCGTTATCACGTAGCCCCAGTCAGGAATCGGACTTCCGGTATTTGACGCCGAGATGTCGACCGCACCTTCGCCAAGGAGCGACACCGAGCCAATCGTCGCACGCGAAGTGGTGCGCACCAGCGGCCTCATGTCCTTGCGAAGCACCAGCGTCATCTCTATCTGCGAGCCGGCAAACTCCAGATCGCTCACCGAACCAACCTTGACGCCGGACACCCTGACAATCGAGCCTTTGTTGACGCCACTGGCATTCGCGAAGCGCGCCTTGAGGTAGTAGCGCTGCCACCAGAGGCCGCTCTGGCCGCTCAACGCCAGAATCAGGCTGGCCGCCAGGAAGATGGCCACTACCGCCATGATTCCGATTTTCAGTTCCGACCATTTCAAGGAATGCGTCCGGGGCATTGGCTGTCCTAGCTAAGAAATGCCTGAATGTAGGGATCTGTCGAGGCGCGCAGCTCGCTTGCGGTCCCTTCGAACAGGATCAGGCCGTCTTTCAACATCATGAATTCGGCTTCCTCGAGCTTGCCGGGACGGGCCAACACAAAGTTGATCTTACCGGCTTCGGTGATGGCTTCGTGGGTGGCGACGAAAAATGCGTCGCGCAGCTGGTGCGTGACCAGAATCGAGCTGACGTCTTCCAGATCCCGCAGCTTCACGATTTCTTCGTCCACGGTGTCGGCGGTGATGGGATCGAGCCCGGTGGTCGGTTCATCGTAAAGCAGGATGCGGGGCTTCACGGCCATGGCCCGGGCAATCGCCACCCGCCGCCGCTGCCCGCCCGACAGCTCCGACGGCTTCCGGTCGATGAACTCCGCGAGCCGCACGAAGCCAAGCACCTCTTCGACCCGCTTGCGGACCTCGTCGAGTGGCTGATCCGTCTCCTCGTACAGCTTGTATCCGACGTTCTCGCCCACCGTGAGCGAATCGAACAGCGCGCCTTCTTGAAACACCATGCCGAGGTCGGCGCGCACCTTCATCATCTCGTCTTCGCTCAGTTGGTCGACGCGCCGGCCGTTCACCCATATCTCGCCCGCGTCGGGCTTCAGCAGTCCGAGAACGAGCTTGAGCGAGATCGACTTGCCGGCGCCGCTGGCACCCAGAATGATCTTGGTATGGCCGCGCGGCAGCGTGAAGCTCACATCGCGCAGCACGACCGTATCGTCGAACGCCAGCGACACGTGGTTGAACACGACGACCGGCTCCTCCGATCCGGTCTTTGGTTCTGCCACGGCGGTGCGGTTCTGGCTGTACGTCTCTGCCATTTTTCTCTTGGTGCCTCGACAGCCGGACCTCTAGTACAACAAGCTGATCAGTACGCGTGTCAGAAAAAAGTCGACCGCCAGCACCCCGACCGATGCGGCCACGACGGCGTTGGTCGTGGCTCGTCCTACTCCCTGGGTACCGCCGCGAGTGCGAAGACCCACATGACACCCGACGCTCACAATCACGTAGCCCAGAAAAAATGGCTTCACCAGGCCCATCCACACGTCCTGGGTGTACAGGCCGTCGGTAATCGACTTCCAGTACTGACTGGATGCCACCTGGAGCTGGAACACCGCAATGAGGCCACCGCCGAAAATCCCCATGGCATCGGCAATAACGGTCAGAATCGGCGCCATCACGACGCCGGCAATGACCCGCGGCACCACCAGCTTGCGGATCGGATCGGTGCCAAGCGCGCGCAACGCGTTAATCTGATCGGTCACCACCATCGATCCAAGCTCGGCGGCTATGCCTGAGCCCACGCGCCCAGTCAGCATCAGCGCGGTGAGCACCGGCCCAAGCTCTTTAACCATCGATGCCGCCACCAGGCGGCCGACTATCGGGCGCGCGCCGAACTGATCGAGCGTCAGGCCGCTCTGAAGCGCGAGAACGGCACCGGTGAACATGCCGGTGAGCAGCACGACGGTGAGCGAACCCACTCCGATGGACTCGAGCTGCTCGACGACGTCGTAGAAGTAGAACGGACGGCTGAACGCGCCTCGCGCCACGGCCCCACTGAGCCTGGTGTATTCCTGCACCTCCAGCAGCGCCCTTTTCAGCCACTTCTCGGCGAGCGTCAGCACATCAGCTCCGGGTCGATCGAACACCCACGAGACCCAGCTCGCGCCCTTTCAGCAGCTTGATCTTGTCGCGCAGCTTCGCGGCCCGCTCAAAATCCAGGTTCGCGGCGGCCTGGCGCATCTGCCCCTGCACCTCTTCAATGTGGGCATCGAGCTCGTCCTGGCTCAGGAACGGCTCGCGTTCCTCCGCCACCGACGGGGTGGAGTAATCCCGGTCGTATAGATTCGTCAGACCCTCATCGATGGCCTTCACGATGGACGCCGGGGTGATTCCGTGCTCGATGTTGTAGGCCTCCTGTACGAGCCTGCGGCGACTCGTTTCGCCGATCGCCTGGCGCATCGACTCGGTCATCGTGTCAGCATACATGATGACCCGGCCGGTGACGTTGCGCGCCGCCCGGCCCGACGTCTGAATCAACGAGCCGGCCGACCGCAGGAACCCTTCCTTGTCAGCGTCCAGAATGGCAACCAGCGACACTTCCGGCAGGTCGAGCCCCTCGCGCAGCAGGTTGATGCCCACGAGCACGTCGAATTCGCCCCGGCGCAAGTCGCGGAGAATCTGCACACGCTCGAGCGTCTCGATCTCCGAATGCAGATAGCGCACCCGGACGCCAAGCTCCTGGTAATACTGCGTGAGATCTTCGGCCATCCGCTTGGTTAGCGTCGTGACGAGGACGCGCGTGCCTTCTGCCGCGCGCGCGCGAATCTCCTGCAGGAGATCGTCGATCTGGCCCTTGACCGGCCGCACTTCTATCGGCGGATCCATCAGGCCTGTCGGACGGATGATTTGCTCCACGACAACGCCGCCGGATTGCGTCAGCTCGTAGGGTCCAGGAGTGGCGGACACGAAAATCGTCTGGCCAGCGCGCTCTTCCCACTCCTTGAAGGTCAACGGCCGGTTATCGAGCGCCGAGGGCAGGCGGAAGCCGAATTCCACGAGCACTTCCTTCCGCGATCGATCGCCGTGGTACATCCCGCGAATCTGCGGCACGGTCTGGTGGCACTCATCCACAATCATCAGCGCATCGTCCGGCAGATAGTCCAGCAGCGTCGGCGGCGGTTCGCCTTCGGCGCGTCCGGTGAGATGACGCGCGTAGTTCTCGATGCCGTGGCAATAACCGATCTCCTTCATCATCTCGAGGTCGAACATCGTCCGCTGGTGAAGGCGCTGAGCCTCGAGCACCTTGCCGAGCGATTCGAGCTGGCCGCGCCGCCAGACGAGCTCGGCTTTGATCAGCTCGATTGCGGTCCTTGTCTTGTCGCGTGGCGCGACGAAATGCGTCTTGGGGTACACCGCAATCTTGTCGTGCCGCCGCCCGCTCTTCCCTGTGAGCGGATCGAACGAGACCAGCGCGTCCACATCGTCGCCGAACAGCTCGATCCGCAGGGCTTCTTCTTCGTACGACGGATAGACCTCGACGACGTCGCCGCGCACGCGGAACGTGCCGCGCGTGAATTCGACATCGTTCCGCTCGTACTGGATTTCGACGAGTTTCTTGAGAATCTGCTCGCGCGGAATGCGCTGGCCGAGCTGCAGCGGCAGCAGCATGCCGTAGTAGGCCTCCGGCGAGCCCAGACCGTAGATGCAGGAGACGCTCGTCACGATGATGACGTCGCGCCGCTCGAAGAGCGACCGGGTGGCCGACAGGCGCATGCGATCGATCTCATCGTTGATGGTCGCTTCTTTTTCAATGTAGGAGTCGGTGGACGGCACGTAGGCTTCGGGCTGGTAGTAATCGTAGTAGCTGACGAAGTACTCGACGGCATTCTCCGGAAAAAAGCGCCTGAACTCCTGATAGAGCTGGGCCGCGAGCGTCTTGTTATGCACCATCACGAGCGTGGGCCGGTTCACCGTGGCAATCACCTGTGCCATGGTGAAGGTCTTGCCCGATCCCGTCACGCCCAGCAGCACCTGGCGCTTGTCGCCGCGATTGAGGCCTTCCACGAGCTCTGGGATCGCCCGCGCCTGGTCCCCGCGGAGCTCGAAGTCGGTCACGAGGTTGAACTGGTCGTAGACGGATGGCATTTTCGAATCGGCCGTAACTCATTAGCGTACTACATTACGGCCGCGCCACGTCTACCAATGTGCTGGATGCGCGCGATTGGTAAACTGGCTGGTGGAATCGGAAAGCGGCAAAAAGCAGGCTACGTGAAACGAACGGAGGGAAGGTCATGAAGATTCAGCGAGTTCTCATCGCCCTGACCGTTCTCAATCTTGTGCTCCTGGTGTTCCTGATGGCTCAGCTCCGGCCCGTGACGGCCCAAAACATTGCCCCGGTGCTGCGAGGTCGCGCATTAGAAATCGTAGATGACCAGGGGCGTGTTCGTGCGGAGATCAAGGTGCATCCGGCACAACCTACGCTCAAGATGCCCGATGGCACGACGGGCTATCCGGAGACCGTGCTCTTGCGGCTGATCACCTCGAAAGGTGGCCCGAACGTCAAGGTCTCGACGACCGAGGATGGATCGGGTGTCGTGCTTGGCGGCGAAAAGGGCTATACGCAATTACTTTCGCGGACCAGTGATCCCTTCATCAAGATCGTTACGAAGGACGGTCGTGAACAGTTGGTCAGGCCGTAAGACCGCAGCCTTCATGTCGGCGAGCGGTTTGCTCGTTCGATCGAGCATGGTCACGGTGAAGCCAACGCATGTGTTCAGCCCGCGCGAACCGGATAGCTGATTTCATATCCAAGGCCGCGGAGCCGTGCGAGACAGGTCCGGCTGAAAATCGCATGAACCCATTTACCGCCGGTCGCGGGTCTCACTGATGCCCACGCGTACTCCTCAGCCATGCGACGCTGGCGTAGCAGTCCTTTCAAGATACCGCCGTCGAACGCAGCCATGCTGACCGCGCGCCGGTTCCAGTAGTCGGGCGTCGATTCCGGAAGCGCGTCAAAGACCCCGCTCAGCATGGGAAATCCGAACCAGTCTGGGCGCTGCGGCGACCATAGCGAAAGCAAGACGACGTCGGGAGAGAGCGTGAAGAACACCGCCGGATCGAACGCCGCATGATCCCGGAACCCGACACGCGGCGTCAGCGAGTGTCCCATGGCGACCGAGTTCAAACCCATCAGATCGATCACGGTGCCGTGGTAGCTCAGAGCGAATCCGCCTGCGACGATCACCCCCACACTCGGGCGATAAGCCGGAAACGCGAGATCGAATGACGAGCCGAGCTCCCGCATGTCTTGCGCGATACTCATCTCGAGGCGCGGGGTGTTCCATTCGCCGGCGGGGGCAAAACGCGACGGATAACTGAGGCGCGGCAACACCGGCCACAGCGTGAACCCGGCGGCGGCCACCAACGCCGTGACACCATAAAACAGTGCCGGACCGCCGCGCCGCAGCCGGCGAGGCGGCGCGAACAGCACACAGCCGGCATGGACGGCCTGAATCGCCACCAGCGGCCAGCCCGGCTGGTACATCCGCGACAACCCAAAATGATCGCCGCCCTCAAGGATCGGCACAACCGACGACGCGAGCAGCATGGCGAGCACGCAGATCTGACTCGCGGCCAGCCGCCGGCCGTCCGGCCAGTCGGGTTCGACTCGCCAGCGGCGAATCGCCACAACCAGCACGAACAACGCCATCAGGAGGGAGAAGAGGAAAGCCGGATTGAACATCACGAAATCGGCGAAGTAGCTGACTCCTTCCCGGACGCGATCCGCAAGGTGGCCGGACGCTTTGGCGTAGTAGGTGTTAGGAAGGGGATAGCCAAAGTAGATCAACCTGAAGACGGTCTGGACGGCCACGGCTGTGGCGAACGACACGGTGTGCGCCGCATAAGCCTTGAAGGACTGCGCGACGGTTCGATCCCTTGACCATTCCGCGAATACCGCCAGCGCCAGGAAAATCGGTCCCCACAACATCGCCTCCGGCCTAACGAACGCGAGGGCGGTGATCACAACAAGGAAAGCTCGCCGGGACCGGCGTTGAACGCGGCTGTCAAGCAGGAAGGTTCGAAGGATGCTGATCGCGCAGAGCAGGAGCGTGACGCACCATAAGCCGGAATCCATGAGCGAGACGGTCGTCCACATGATGTAGCCCGGCGCCAGCACGACGGCGGAGGTCAGCAGGAGCGCCGTTGACTCCGCCTCGAGACGGCGGAGCGCGGCGAACCGGGCGCTGAAGTCTCTCAAGTAGGTCGCGAGCGCGTAGGCCGCGGCGACGACCGCGACGACGTTGATGCCCGCAAGCAGGGGCTCGGGGTGGGCGGTGATCTTCATCGCCGCGGCACACAGCATCACCCAAGCCGGCGACGTGAAGCCCTCGACCCGCTCGCCGCCGACGTTGTAGACAAACCCGTGCCCGCCGACGATGTTCCTGGCATACACCAAAAAAATATCCGCATCGTCGTAGCCAACCAGCGGAGTACTGGAGAGGAATTGCGCGAGCCATGCAGCCGCGGAGATGACGACCAGGAGAAATGCAAGCAGCTTGGCATCGAACGCCTTGATTTGGGACGCGGCTTGGGTGCCGTCGCGCTCCGCGAAGAGCACGTTGTGGGTGGCGCTGGAGTTGAGCGGCGGATCGAGGGAGACCAGATCGACGGAATCGTCCGCGACATGCCGCCTGAGCACGTCGAGGTTGTCGCCGTAATAGAGCTGGTTCAAAGCCATAGGAATGATACCCCCGTCGTCGGGGGCCGGGCGGCTGTAAGGCCTCATAATGGCACCCACAGAAGCCCGTGTTTCCCGTTTGTTCTGCGTGCCAAAGGCGTGATCTCACGAATCGCTCTCAGCCCTAACAGGCTGAGGCTTCTTGACTTCCGGCCCACGATGTCGAAGTCCACATTGATCGCGTGGCTGCGGGACTGGCTGGAGCTTCTGTCAAGCCGCCCCTGCGCCGACCTGCAAGGTATGCCCTCTTCAAGAGCATCGTCGAGCACCACCTCGCGAAGTTTCGGATCGCGTTGAAGTCGCTGCAGAAGCTCCGCGCCTGGCACCTGAAGGGGTATCTCGGCGGGCTGACGTGTGCGTCGGCCACGATCCTTGTCCATCGCGCCGTCCTGACCGGTGCATTGGGGGCGGCGGTCGAAGACGGGGTGTTGAAGAGGAGACGCTCGCGCAGCTCCACCTTCACCGTCAGGCGCAGCTCGCCCTCAAGATGAAAACCCGGACGACCTACCGCGACTTCGGGTTGATGTTCGCGAAGGAACATGGGACCTTCTCAGTCGGCGGGCGTTCAAGAAGCTCATCAAGCAGGCGGGCGTGAAGCGGATCAATTTCACGGGTGCCACCATACCTGCGCCACGTTTCGCCTGGTCGTCTCTCTCGCGCACTCTCCTATGAAAACGCGTCAGCGCGCATGAGCCGACATAGCCTGTATCCCTGGGCCGCTAAGGGACGTATAATCGATGGTTTACAGCCCGCAGCAATGGCCCACTTATGAGGTGTCTGGCGGTTTGCCAAGACGAGCTGGTGATCAGGATGCTGGACCAGATCCTGTCGCACAGCCTCGAAGTTGATTTCCTGGTGGAAAGCCGCCCCCTCGCGCGGAAGCTGCAGGATGCCAAGCTGCCGGTCACGGCCGGCGATGTCCGCCGCACCGACACCTACATCAAAGCCGACATTTCCCCCCAGACCATCGTCATTGTCGAAGATTCGGGCCGGCGAAGCTTGCCCAGGGTGATCGAGGCCATTCGGGACGCGGGAGGGGCGCTGCTGTACGTGCTGGGGGTGGGCACCGCCGATCGCGAAAAGCGCGCGGAGGCGGTTCGCGCGCAGTTCCCCGATGTCTCGTATCTGTCGCTGTCCGAGCTGTTTGAAGCGCCCCTGCTCACCGAGTTTAGCCGGTCGTTGACGCGTGCGCGCGTGCAGCAATATCAGCGCTACCTCGCCGACGCCGATCGGATCCTGATTCTTCTCCACAACGAACCGGATCCCGATGCGATGGCCAGCGGCCTCGCGCTGCGAACGCTGCTGCACCGCACCAAGGCCACGGCCGTCATCGCGGCCCTCGAAGGCGTGACTCGGCCCGAGAACCTGCGGATGGCGAACCTGCTCGACATCCAGGTGGAGACGATCGCGCCCGATCAAATCGAAGAATTCGAGCGGATTGCCATGGTCGACGTGCAGCCCCATTATTTCGCGGGTATCGTCGATCGCGCCGATCTCGTGATCGACCATCATCCGGAACAGCACGGCTACAACGCGGTATTCAAAGACATCCGCATCAATTACGGATCGACGTCGACGATTCTCACCGAGCATCTGCGGGCGGTGGATGCGGATATCTCCGAGCGGACCGCCACCGCGATGCTTTACGCGATCAAGTCCGACACCTTGTTCTTCAATCGGCAAGCCAACCGCTGCGACATCGACGCCTTCTCGTACCTCTATCCGCTGTCGGACGCGGCGTTGATTCGCAAGATGGAAGGCGCCGAAATCACGGCCGAACGGCTGCATTTCGTGGTCAAGGCAACCGAATGCGGCCGCATGGTCGACCAGGTGTTCGTCACCTTCATCGGCGATGCGCCGCGCGAAGACATCATCCCGTATATTGCCGATTTCTTTCTCCAGCTCGAAACCGTCCGGTGGACGGCGGTGGCGGGGATTCTGAACGGGTCGTTCGTGATGTCGGTGCGAAACCTTGGCTACTCGCGCAACGCCGGCGATTTCGTCCGGCGCTTCTTCTCGGACATCGGCTCTGCCGGCGGGCACCGCGCGATGGCAAAGGCCATCGTTCCGCTCGACGCGTTCTACGCGCGCTTCGGCAAGCTCGACGAGTGCCAGATGACCGATAAGATTCAGGAGCTCATCGCGCTGTTTCTACACGACCCAAGCCCTGATAAGAGGAAAGAAGCGGTGGCAAGCCACTGAGAAGAAAGTTAAAAGTGGAAAGTGGAAAGTGGAAAGTTTTAAACTTCACTTTTTACTTTTCACTTTTTACTTTTCACTTTTAACTTTTTACTTTCCATATCGTCCCCCTCGCTTCCCACGATCGGCTCGATGAACTGCCGGTACGCATCCTCATACCCGCGATCGACCAGTTCTTCCACGCTCTGGAACCGATCCGACCGTTCGTCGTACGCCCCTTTGAAATCGAACGGCCCGACGGGGTTGTGCCCGGGCTGGATCAGAAACACGCCCCGAAAACGTGCCGACTGGGTGGCGACGCCGTCGCGAACCGCCGATGCCTCCTCCGCGGCGAGATCGTCGGTGAGCCGCGCGTGCAGCGTGCCGTAGGGGCGATTGAGACGATGCGGCGCCGTTCGCTCGGCGGCGGCCGACACCACGATCACCTGCTCGACGCCCGCCACTGCGAGCTCGTGCAGGAGGCGGCTCACGGCCGCCGGACGATCGCAGATGCGGTGCGTCTCCCCTTTCCAGTAGCTTTCCGGCGAGAATGCGAGAAGGTGCGGTTCCGTCATGAGGGCGACGGCCATGGCTCCCGCGAGCGCGTCCAGCGCCTGATCTCGACCGACACCCGCCAGATCGACCAAATCGCCCGGCCGCTCGGGACGAGGATGCGGCGCAGCCTCACCGGAACCGCGATGAAAATATGCCGGGCGGCGCTCTTCGCCGAGGACCGCGAAGATCAGATCGCCTCGTGTCTCCAGATCGAGCGCCGTCACCACGAGCTCGCGGAATCCCGGCTGCCCAAGGTTTTCGGCAAGCAGCTCGAGGTAGCGGCGGCTGAGTTCGGCGGGTCCCGGCGCTTTGGCATTGATAGGGCCGCGGAAGACCTCCCAGAGCCCGGCTTGAAAGTGAGCCACTCCCGGCGCTGCGCTCCACGGCACACCGGTCGCTCTCGCCCACCAGAACCCGCGGGTACGATGTGCCGGCCGTCGCCGCCGCCCTTCGATCGGCAGGAGGGCTGACACGGCAAGCACAACCGCGATCGCCGCCGCCACCAGCGTGACCAGGCGGGGAATCAGCGTGGGCAACGCGAGCGGCTCGAACGCGCTCGCCACGAACGTCGCATATCCGGTGGCGACGCGCCGGCCGGCATCCGCGTCGATCATCTGCACCAGGAAGCCGATGGGATAGGCGATCAACCCGGCCGCAAGCACGAGCAACGGGACGGCGAGAATCGCCGCTCCGACGAGCGCCAGAGCGGCAGCCGCCAGCAGCGGCAAACGCCATGTGTACAGGCGAACGGTGGGCCTTCGCCACAGCCCTCCCTCCTCCCAGGTCTTTTGAGCGGCGTCGATGGCGGCAAACAGCGCGCCTGCCACGCCGACGCCGCGTCCGCTCATCACGTCGAGCTTGACGCCCGCCTCCTGCAGCGCGCGCAGCGCGCCTGCATGATAGGCCCCGGCCGTGCCGCTGCCGCTCAGCAGAACGGCGGTCCTGGAACGTGGTGAATAGGGAATGGCCTACGCCTCGTCGTGGATGGTGACGAGCTTCGTGATTTCAAACTGGCGCGGGCCGTTCGGGGTCAGGACCTTGATTTCGTCGCCTTCGGTCCTGCCGACGATCGCGCGGCCGATGGGCGAGCTGGTGGAGATGAGGCCTTTGGCTGCGTCTGCCTCCTCGGGCATCACCAGCTGGTAGATGATCTTGTCGCCGTTGTCTTCGGTCAGATGCACGGTCGATCCGAACGCGGCCTTGTCGTGCGGAATCTTGTCGAGATTCATGATGGCGATTTCCGCGATCCGCTTCTTGAGCATTCCGATCCGCGAATTGACAATCGTCTGCCGGTCCTTCGCGGCGTGGTACTCCGCGTTTTCGCGCAAGTCGCCGAGCTCGCGCGCGCGCTGAATTTCCTTCGGCAGCTCGGTCTTCAACTCGCGCTCGAGCTGCGCCACTTCGTCTTCGAATTTCTTCAGGATTCTGGCCTTCATCCCCAGGAAAATCTTAGCACATCTGTTATGCTGACCCGATGGCGGGAGCGGTGACGCGTCAGCATTCCAGCGTGCGGCGCTTTCGTGAACTCGCACGCGCACCGGCCGACAACGGCCGCGACCGCGAGGTGCTGCTCGACGGCGTTCATCTCCTCGCCGAGGCGCACGCGTCGGGCATCGCGATTGAAGTCGCCGCATTCCAGCACGACGCGCTGAGCCGGCCCGAGGTTCGTGTCCTGGCGGAGAAATTAGCCGCCGCTGGATCGGAAGTTCTGATCGTCTCTCGAAACGTGCTCGACTCGATGAGTCCCGTGAAGACGCCCTCTGGCGCCGTCGGGATTGCCCGTCGCGCGCGCGTGACGCTGGCGGCTGCGCTGGAAGGACGAGCCCCTCTCGTGGTGATAGCCAACGACGTGCAGGACCCCGGCAATGTGGGCGCGCTCGTGCGGACCGCGGAGGCCGCCGGGGCCACAGCCTTCGTGGCGTGCGGCGCCACCGCCGACACGTTCGGCTGGAAGGCTCTGCGGGGGTCGATGGGAAGCGCCTTGCGCCTTCCTATCACGAAAGCCGAGGCCGGCCACGCGCTGGACGCGTGCCGCGAGGCGCGAATTCAGACAATCGCGCTCGCGCCGCGCGTCGGCGAGCCGTTTTTCTCGGCGGATTTTCGCTTACCGACCGCGATCGTGCTCGGCAGCGAAGGCGCCGGTCTTCCGCAGCAGATCACCGAGCGGGCCGATCGGCTCGTGTCGATTCCGATGCACGGCCCGGTGGAATCGCTGAACGTGGCGGTAGCCGCCGGGCTCGTCCTCTACGAAGCATCCCGCCAGCGCAGCACATGAACCTCTTCGACGATCCCGACGCCGAATCCTCGACGGAGAACTTCGCCGGCACTCCCCTGGCCGAGCGCATGCGGCCGGCCAATTTCGACGAGTTCGTCGGACAGGAAGCCATTCTCGCGCCGGGCAGGCCCTTGCGCCAGGCGATTGAGCGAGACCTCCTCCAGTCGATCATCCTGTGGGGCCCTCCCGGCACCGGCAAGACGACGCTCGCGCGGCTGATCGCGAAGGTCACGCGAGCGCGCTTCGTGTCGTTCAGCGCCGTGATGGCCGGCATCAAGGAAATCAAGGAAGTCATGGCGGCCGCCCAGCACACACGGCGCGCGACGGGCCGCCGCACGATTGTGTTCGTCGACGAGATCCATCGCTTCAATAAATCACAGCAGGATGCCTTTCTTCCGCGCGTCGAAGCCGGCGACATCGTGCTGATCGGCGCGACCACCGAAAATCCCTCGTTCGAGGTGAACGCAGCGCTACTCTCGCGCTCGAAGGTCTTCGTCCTGCGCGCGCTTGGCGAGGACGAGATTGTGCGGATTCTCGAGCGCGCGCTGAAAGACCCCGTCCGCGGCCTCGGGCAGGAACAGACCGATCTCGAGCCGGGCGTCATGCAGACGATCGCGCGCTATTCAAACGGCGATGCCCGCGCCGCGCTCAACCTGCTGGAGCTGTCAACCTCGGCGGCGCCGCCCGCCGCCGCCGGCCAGGCCAGACGCGTCGACCTGGCGCTGGTTCAGCAGGCCGTACAGCGCCGCGCGCTGCTGTACGACAAGACCGGCGAGGAGCATTACAACATCATCTCGGCGCTTCATAAGTCGATGCGCAACAGCGATCCCGACGCCTCGGTCTACTGGCTGGCGCGGATGGTAGAGGCCGGCGAAGATCCGCTCTACATCGCCCGCCGGTTGATTCGTTTTGCATCGGAAGACATCGGCAACGCCGACCCGCAGGCGCTCACGCTGGCGGTGGCCGCTAAAGATGCCGTGCACTTCATCGGGATGCCGGAGGGGAACACGGCGCTGGCTCAAGCCGTGATCTATCTCGCCACTGCACCCAAGAGCAACGCCGTCTACGTGGCCTACAACGAGGCAGCCGAAGACGCCCTTCGGCAAATCGCCGACCCTGTGCCGCTGCACATTCGCAACGCCCCGACCCCGCTGATGAAGGAGCTGAACTACGGCAAGGGTTACCGCTACGCGCACGACGAGGCGGAAGGGGTTGCCGACATGGATTGTCTGCCGCCGTCGCTGCAGGGCAGGAAGTACTACCAGCCGACAAACCGCGGCTTCGAGGAGGAGATCAGGAAACGGATGGAGGACTGGCGGCGCCTGAAGAAGGGGACCAGGGAGACGATTTGAAGGGTCACGCCCTGGCTTGCGAACGGACGAGCATCCAGCCGACAATGAACAACGCCGTCCCGAAGTAGAAGGGATTCGGCTGGGGTCCCATCGGGCCGGCCATGAAGATGTCGACGAGCAGCACCCACATCGCGATCACCTGCAGCAATCGGCCGAAATAATAGAGCGCCGCGGCGAGCGGCCCCGCTTTCATATCCGCTGAAAATTCTTCTCAATCTCGCGCCGCGTCAAGCGCAGCATCACGGGCCGTCCGTGCGGGCATACCGTGGAATACGCCGTGCGGCGCAGCTCCTCGAGGATGTGCAGCATCTTCCCGTGGGTCAGTGGATAGTTGGCCTTGACCGCCGCATGGCATGCCGTTGTCGCCGCGATCCGGCGGAGCGCGTCGCCCACCTGCCCTTCACGCTCCAATCCTTCCAGGTCCTCTGCCAGCGCGCGCATTGCCGTCACCGCGTCTTCGCGTTCAAGCAACGCGGGAACGGCGGTCATGCACACCGTGCCGCCGCCGAATTCTTCGACGGCAAAGCCCAGCCTGTCGAGGTCCGAGGCATGGCTCAGCAACGCCTGCCGCCCTTCGGGAGGAAGCTCGACGAGCAGCGGCTCCAGCAATCGCTGGCTCTCGAGGCGCCCTCCGTTGAGGCGCTCCATTACGCGCTCGAAGAGCACGCGCTCGTGCGCAACATGCTGATCGATGATCGCAATACCGTCCGAGTCGACCGCTATGATGAACGTGTCGCGAAATTGGCCGAGCGGCATCATCGGCTTGACCGGCGAGTCCGGTATGGCGGCCAGATCGCCTACCGTGGCGGCCAGGTCGCCCGCCATCGCGGCCAGGTCGCCCGGGGTGCCGGACGTCCCGGGCGCGGGCATCCCGGATAGACCGCCTCTCACGTCATCGGGAGTCCATCGGCTCGGGTAGCTGCCGCCGGCCAGCACGCCCGGAATCGATTGCGCCAGCGGCGTCCCTTCTCGATGCGCTGACGGCAAAAGCTGCAACTCCGGCGCAACGCCCCGGCCGATCGCTTCGGCAATCGCGTGCTTGACCGCTTCATGGATGAACGACTGATCCCGGAATCGGACTTCGGCCTTCGCCGGATGCACATTGACGTCGACGCGATCGGGAGGAACCTCGAGAAACAGATGCACTTCCGGGCTGCGCTCCTTGATCGACGCGGAACTGTAAGCATCGATGATGGCATGCGCAATCGTTCGATCTTTCACGATGCGACGATTCACAAACACGTTCTGCGAGCCGCGCATCGGCCCCTGTTCGGCCAGCGCCGCCACGTAACCTTTGATGGTGCAACCGGCCAACGACTTCCCCACCGGCACCAGGCCCTCGCGCTCGCCGAATATCTGGTAGAGCCGTTCCTCCAGGCTGGACACCGGCGGCCACTGGAACAGCGACCGGTTGCCGCTCGTCAGCGAAAATCCGATTTCGGGATAACCGAGCGCGAACTGGCTCACCACCCGCGAGCACTGCGCCGTTTCGCCCGTGTCTGACTTGAGGAATTTTCGCCGCGCCGGCAGGTTATAAAAGACATCGGCGACCTCGATCGCCGTGCCTTCAGGGCAGCCGGCTTCCTGGACCGATGCGACGGTGCCGCCATTTACACGGATCTCGGTCCCGGCGACATCGCCGCGACGCCGAGTCCGCAGAACGAAATGTGAAACGGAAGCGATGCTTGGCAGGGCTTCGCCTCTGAACCCCAGCGTGCGAATGGCCGCCAGATCGTCGGATCGCGCAATCTTGCTGGTGGCGTGGCGCTCGATTGCCAACCGTGCGTCGTCGGGGCCCATGCCCTCTCCATCGTCCTCGACGCGAACCAACCGCTTGCCGCCCAAATCGACAAGCACCTGGATGCGTTTCGCGCCCGCGTCGATGGCGTTCTCGATCAGCTCTTTGACGATCGAGGCGGGGCGCTCGACAACTTCGCCCGCAGCGATTTGATTGGCCACGTCGGAAGGAAGAAGTGAAATGCGACCCATAAAAGGCTCTGGGCTTTAGGCTCTGGGCTCTGGGCTACCGGCTTGAAGCCCAAAGCCTGAAGCCCAAGCCCGCTCAATCGCCGACTTTAACCGCCAGCGCGGCCTGCGCCGCCGCAAGACGCGCGACAGGGACCCGGTACGGCGACATGCTCACGTAATTCAGGCCGACCTTCTCGAAGAAATGTATCGACGACGGGTCGCCGCCATGCTCGCCGCAGATGCCAAGCTTGATATCGGCCTTCGTCGCGCGCCCTTTTTCAACGGCGAGGCGCACGAGATAGCCAACGCCCACCGTGTCGATCGTGCTGAACGGATCCTTGTCGAGGATCTTCTTGTCCTGATAGGCGCCGAGGAACTTGCCGCTGTCATCGCGCGAGAAGCCGAACGTCGTTTGCGTAAGATCATTCGTGCCGAAGGAGAAAAACTGCGCTTCGGTCGCTATCTCGTCGGCCGTGACCGCGCCGCGCGGCACCTCGATCATGGTGCCCACGAGATATTCGATCTTCAGGCCCTTTTCCTTCATCACCTCCGCCGCCACGCGATCCACGATGATCTTCTGGTCGCGCAGCTCCTTCACGAGCCCGACCAGCGGGATCATGATCTCGGGAACGACCTTCAGTCCCTCTTTCTTGAGCTCGCACGCCGCTTCGATGATGGCGCGTGTCTGCATCTCGGTGATTTCCGGATAGGTGATGCCAAGCCGCACGCCGCGATGGCCCAGCATCGGGTTGAACTCGTGGAGCTGCTCGACGCGGGCCAGCAGCTTCTTCTTGGCCTCGAGCTCCTTCTTGTCGCCGTTGCCGACTTCGAGCCTGGCGATGTCCACCATCAGGTCTTCACGCTTCGGCAGGAATTCGTGAAGCGGCGGGTCGATCGTCCGGATCGTCACCGGCGATCCCTTCATGGCCTTGAAGACGCCGTAGAAGTCGGCCCGCTGCATCGGCAGCAATGCCGATAGCTCTTTCTTTCGATCCGCCAGGTTGTCGGCCAGGATCATCCGCTGAACGATCGGCAGACGATCCTCACCAAAGAACATATGCTCGGTCCGGCATAGGCCGATTCCGCGTGCGCCGAACGCATATGCGAGCTCTGCCTGGTCCGGCAGGTCCGCGTTGGCGCGAATCCCGAGGCGCCGCACCTTGTCGGACCACTCGAGCAGCTTGTGGAAGCGCTGATAGATGTCCGACTTCTTCGCGTCCAGCTGGCCGTTGACAACCTGAAGAATCTCACTCGGCTGCGATGCAAGCCTGCCCAGCTTCACCTCGCCCTTCAATCCGTCGAACGAGACGTACTCGCCCTCCTTGACCACCTTGTTGTCGACGGTGAATTGTCTGGCGGCCTCAGAAATATTCAGCGAGCCCGCGCCGACGATTGACGGTTTGCCCATCTGCCGGCCGACGACGGCGGCGTGAGAGGTCATGCCGCCGGTCGCGGTCAAAATGCCCTGCGCCACGTGCATCCCATGAATGTCATCCGGCACCGTTTCCTTGCGGACAAGAATGACCTGCCTGCCCTGCCTGGTCCATTCAACCGCATCGTCGGCGGTGAAGACGACCTGGCCCGACGCGGCGCCCGGCGATGCCGGGAGTCCCTTGGCGAGAACCGGAATCTTCGCCCACTCCTTCTGATCGAATCCGGGCGATAGCAGTTGCGAGAGTGCCTCCGGATCCACGAGCAGCACGGCTTCCTTCGGCGAGACGATCTTCTCGTCCACCAGATCGGTGGCAATCACCACCGCCGCGTAGCCGGTGCGCTTGCCGCTGCGCGTCTGCAGCATGAACAGCCGCTCGTCCTGGATGGTGAACTCGAAGTCCTGAACGTCCTTGTAGTGCTTTTCGAGCCGCGTCGTGATTGCTCGCAGCTGGGCGTAGGCTTTCGGCAATACCTTCTCGAGCTCGCGGATCTGCTGCGGCGTGCGCACGCCGGAGACGACGTCTTCGCCCTGTGCGTTAATCAGGAACTCGCCGTAGAACTCCCTTGCGCCCGTGGCCGGGCTTCGCGTGAAGCCGACCCCGGTGGCCGATCGATCTCCCATGTTGCCGAACACCATCATCTGGACGTTGACGGCGGTGCCGATGTGATCCGGAATGTCGTAAATGCGCCGGTACTCGATGGCGCGCGGGTTCTGCCACGAACGGAACACGGCGTTCCGGGCGCCCTTCAGCTGCTCGACGGGATCCTGCGGAAACGATTTGCCGGTGCGCTTCTGAACGACCTGCTTGTATCGCGCAATCACCTCGCGCCACGCGGCCTCGTCCAAATCGGTGTCGGTGTGCATGCCTCGCGCCTGCTTCACCGCGTCGAGCTCGTGCTCGAAGACATCCTTCGGAATCTCGAGAACCACGTTGCCGTACATCTGGATGAAGCGGCGATAGCTGTCGGCGGCGAAGCGGCCGTTGCTGGTCTCCTGCTTCAGCGACTCCACCGTTTCATCGTTCAAGCCAAGATTCAGAATCGTATCCATCATGCCGGGCATCGAGAACTTGGCGCCCGAGCGGACCGACACGAGCAACGGCTTCCTGGCGTCGCCGAGCTTTCGGCCGGCCGACTTCTCGAGCTTCCGGAGGTTGTCGACCATTTCCTTTTCGATCGAGGCGGGGATCTTGCCGCGTTCCTTGTAGTAAATGCTGCAGACCGGCGTCGAAATGGTGAAGCCCGGCGGCACCGGCAGCTTCGCATTCGTCATCTCGGCCAGGCCCGAGCCCTTTCCGCCGAGCAGATCCTTCATCGTGCGATCGCCGTCTGCCTTGCCGTCGCCGAAGTAATAGACATACTTACCCTTTGTCGCTTTCTTGGCCATTCGACTGCTACTCCGTCTCCGAAACGATCTCGGAAATATCCGCAATGCGTAAAATGAGCTGCTCGAGCCGCTTCATCAGGCGCAGCCGCGCCTTTCGCAAGGCCTGGTCTTCCACCATCACAAAGATTTCGGTGAAGAATCGATCGACGGCAGGACCGAACTGGGCTGCTTCGACGAACGCGTGACGCAAATTTTCACCTGATTTCAGCACGCTGTCAATTACCGGCGCGCGCCGCTCGACCTCCTGCAGAAGCGCCATCTCCGCGGGTTCCTTGAGGAGCTTGGCGAGGGGCGGGTCGCGCTTTTCGGCGGCGGCGTACTCCGCTTCGGGCAGCTCATGCGCAATGTTCTTCACGCGCTTGAACGCGACGGCGAGCTTCCGGAAATCAGGCGAGTCGGTGAACTCGGGCAGCACCTCGAGGCGCTTGAGCGCGTCGGCTGGATTGAGATGTTCGAATCCTGCCTCCTGCAACACCGCACGGGCGTTGCGCACGTCGAAGCCGCGCTGTTCCAGCACGTAGCGGTATCGATCGAGCAGAAATGCCCGCATCGCCTGACGGGCATCGTCGGGCAGCCCGTCCGGCGCAAAGGGCTCCGCCGCCTTTCCCAACAAGCCGTGGAGGCTCGGCCTCGCCGTGAGACCCGTGATTGGCTCCAGATCCATCAACGTCTTCAGAAGACCGTGCGCCTGCCTGCGCAATCCGTAGGGATCGCGCGAGCCCGTTGGCCGCTCACCGGCAAAGAACATCCCGACGAGCGTGTCGAGCTTGTCGGCGAGCGACACCGCGGCCCACGTGGCAGCGCCCGCGCCAAGCTGCTGCCTGGCGGGCGGCGCGTCGGCGCCCACTGCATCAGGAAGGTAGTGGTGATATATCGCCTTCCACACGGCCTCGGGCTGGCCTTCCTCTCTCGCGTAGATCCCGCCCATCACGCCTTGCAGCTCGGTGAGCTCCGCCACCATCTCCGTCGTCAGATCGGCTTTCGCCAGCAGCCCGGCACGCGCTGACTCATCGGCCGATTGCGAAGCGTTGAGCGCATGGCCGGCAATCCAGCGCGACAAGCGCTCAATCCGCTCCGCCTTCTGCCGGTAATTGCCGAGCTTCCTGTGGAAACGAATCGTCTCGAGCCGCGGCACGCGGTCTTCGAGCTTCAGCTTGAGATCGGCGTCCCAGAAAAACCTGGCGTCGCGTAGCCGGGCCGCGAGCACTCGCTCGTAGTTGCGTGAAACGTTCTTCTCGTTCGCGGCGTCAGTATTGGTCACCGCGAGAAACGCCGGCTTCAGGTGGCCGTGTTCGTCCACGACTGGAAAATTATGCTGGTGATGGATCATCGTGGTCGTCAGCACTTCCTCGGGCAGCACGAGGAACTCGGACGAAAACGCGCCAGCCATCACGGTTGGATATTCGATGAGATCCGGCACTTCCTCGAGCAGCGTCGAATGCTGCGCCGCCGCGCTTGCCACGCGGCCGCCCAGCGACCGCGCCTTCGCCTCCAGACCGCGCGCGATCCGATCGTGGCGTTCCTGCCGGTCCAGGACAACGAAATGTTCGGCGAGACGGTCGCGATAGTCGTCAAACGTCCGGACTTTCACCGCGCGGCCCGCGCGGCCGCTGGTGGTAAGAAACCGGTGGCCGTAGGTGAACGCGGCCGAGACGACCTCCTGCACGAGCGACGATTCAGCCGATTCGGTGCGGCGAATCGCGAAGGGGACAACGCGGCCCCCATACAGGAACAGAATCCAGCGAATCGGCCGTCCGAACAGCAGCTCGCCCTTTCCATCCTCCAGATACGCGTCCCAGTGCATCGCCTTTGGAAAGGCGAACGATCGAAGCGTCGAGGCAAGGATGGCGGGCAGCACGTCCACCGCGGCCTTTCCGCGCTGATGCCTGCGATACCCCAGGTAGGCGCCCTTCGGCGTATCCAATCGCTCGAGCTGGGAGACGTCGACGCCGTTCTTCCTGGCGAATCCAAGTGCAGCAGGTGTCGGCTGCCCGTCGGCGCCGAACGCCGCGCTGACCGGCGGCCCGGTCACCAGTTCGTCGAGGTCGGTCTGGCGCTCCGCAATCTTCGCGACGCGGGCGGTCAGCCGCCGCGGCGTGCTGTAGCTTTCAACCGGCGCATCCGGAAGCAACCGGTGCGCCTTCAACGACGCGTCCAGGCCATCGCGGATCTGCCGCGTGAGGTCCGGCAGCCACGACGCCGGCAGTTCCTCGGTCCCAATCTCGAGAAGCAGCTCGCGCTCCATGTCAGGCTTTCGCCTCCGAAGGCTGGGCTTGCGCAACGTACGCCTGAGCCAGAGCGACCGACAGCTGACGAATCTTCAGCACGAAGGCTGTCCGTTCGGTCACGCCGACGCTGCCGCTGGAGTCGAGGATGTTGAAGACGTGCGAGCACTTGAGACAGTACTCGAGCGCCGGCAGGATCAGCCCGCTCTTCAGCAGCTTCTCCGAGAAGATGTAATAGCGGTCGAGCAGGTCCCGGTGAAACGCGGCGAACTCCTCGCGCGGCATGTCGACCTGGCCGAACACGTACTTCGATTGCTCGATCTCCTCGCGCAGCCGCACATCGGCGTACTTGACGCCGCCACCCCATTCGATGTCGAAGATGCTGTCGACCTTCTGCAGGAGCATCGCAATGCGCTCGAGCCCGTAGGTCAGCTCGGCGGAAATCGGAACGAGATCGATTCCGCCCACCTGCTGGAAGTAGGTGAACTGCGTGATCTCCATCCCATCGAACAGCACCTGCCAGCCGATTCCCCACGCGCCCAGCGTGGGGTTCTCCCAGTTGTCTTCTTCGAACCGGATATCGTGGAGCCGCGGATCGATCCCGACCGACTCGAGGCTCTGCAGATAGATCTGCTGCACCTCGTCCGGGGACGGCTTCAAGACGACCTGGAACTGGTGATGCTTGAAGATACGATGGGGGTTCTGCCCGAAGCGGCCGTCGTCGGGCCGCCGCGACGGCTGCACGTAGGCCACACTCCACGGCTTGGGCCCGAGCACACGCAGCAGCGTTTCGGGATGCGACGTTCCGGCGCCAACCTCGAGATCGAGCGGCTGCTGGATGATGCACCCTTGCGACGACCAGAATGCGGAGAGCTTGAGAATCAGGTCTTGGAAGGTCACGAACGATTCATTTCCTTCAGAACCTTGATGGACCGCGGCTCGCGCTCCAGATGCATGGCGATCAGGCTGCGATGGAGCCCTTCCAGCTCGCGCAGCACCGTTTTGCCCACCGGAAGCCCGGCCAGATCCTGCGGGCTCGTGCCGGCCGCCGCAG
This sequence comes from Vicinamibacterales bacterium, assembly GCA_035937795.1. Classification (GTDB taxonomy): domain Bacteria; phylum Acidobacteriota; class Vicinamibacteria; order Vicinamibacterales; family JAMQPK01; genus JAMQPK01. Next base: position 36,745 of record DASZHO010000137.1, read on the forward strand.
CGAGAAATGCCAACGCATCGCTGGAAAGCTTTGATTTCAACGCCGCCGCCGGCGGATACACGCCCTGAAGCCGCAACAGCCAATACTCAAAGTAGCGCGTCAGCGGCTCCGGCGGTACGCCGGTCGCCAGCGCCTCGACCATCGACGCGCCGAGCCGGTACAGCCGCTCGTCGGCATCGGCTTCCGCCGCCCACTCGTCGATCAACTCCGCGAAATAGGCCGCGCACCCGAGCGCTTCGATGGTGCCGTTCGACAGCGCCGAACGGGACGGCTCCGAATAGTTCAAGCTGACGAGCTCGCGCCGTTCCTTCTCAAAATAGGCCACGCGGACCTGCGTGAGCGGCTCGAGCGCGCCCACGAAATTCGATTTCGTCCGGCGCGCACCCTTCGCGACACCGCGCTTCTTGCCCCGATCGCGGGTCAGGAACACGACGATCCGGTCGGCTTCGCCGAGCTTGTAGGTGCGCAGGATGAGGGCGTCGGCGCTGTACAGCGGCACGTCGGCCCTTATTCTACTCTGGCCGGCGGTCTATCTCTGCGTGGCCACCATCGCCAGGGTGAGCACGATCATCACCACCACCGTGATCCACGCCACGATGTTGAACCCGCGGGTATTGGCATGCTCCCCCATCAGTTCCTTGTCGTTGGTGAGCAGCAGCATGAAGATGAGGACAAAGGGCAGCACCACGCCGTTGGCCACCTGCGAGAGCACGGCGACGTAGATCAACGGGAGGCGCGGAATCAGGATGACGCCCGCCCCCAGGACGATGAGGACGGTGTACAGCCAGTAAAAAACCGGGGCTTCGTGAAATTTCTTATCGACACCGGCCTCGAATCCGAGCCCTTCGCACACCGCGTAGGCCGTTGAAATCGGCAGAATCGACGCGGCGAACAACGATGCGTTGAAGAGGCCGGCCGCAAAGAGCAGATAGGCCCATTCCCCGGCCAGGGGCCGCAGCGCCTGCGCGGCATCGGCGGCGTTCGCGATATCGTGATGGCCGTTGGCATACAACGTCGCCGCGCAGGCCACGATGATGAACCAGGCGACCACGTCGGTGAAAATACACCCGATAATCACGTCCCATCTCAGCGCGCGATATTGCCGCGGCGTCACGCCCTTTTCCACCACCGACGCCTGCAGATAGAACTGCATCCAGGGGGCAATGGTCGTGCCGACGAGCCCGATCACCATGTAGAGATAGCCGTAGTTCCTGATGCCGGCGGCCTCCGGCCGCGTCACCGTCGCGAATGCCGCGGCTTTCCAGTCGGGGTGCGCGAGCACTCCGGCGATGATGTAGCACACATAAAACGCGGAGGCGGTCAGGAAGATCTTTTCGACGCTGTTGTAGGTGCCGCGCACGACCAGCACCCAAACCACGGCGGCCGAGGCGGGCACGGTGATGTATCTCGAGATCCCGAAAATCTCGAGGCTGGTCGCAATACCCGCGAACTCGGCGACGACGTTTCCGAAATTCGTGATCACCAGGGCGAGCATGAGGAAGAACGTGAGCCGGAAGCCGAACTCCTCCCGGATGAGATCGCTCAGCCCCTTGCCGGTGACCGTGCCCATCCGGGACGACATTTCCTGCACGACCACCAGGGCAATGGTGATCGGGATCATCGTCCAGAGCAGGGAGTAGCCGAACTGCGCGCCGGCCTGCGAATAGGTGTAGATGCCTCCCGCGTCGTTGTCGACGTTCGCGGTGATGAAGCCGGGGCCGACGACCGCGAGAAACAGCAGCAGCCGGACCTTCCACGACTTGAGCGTGGACCTGACGGACGGCACGAGCGTCGACCTGAGAGACGGCACGGTCGTCAATTCCGATGACGCAGCATCGTGATGACGTCATCGGCGGTGATGATGCCGGTCATGCGCCCGTCCGAATCGACGACGGCGAGGTTCGACAGGTTATATCTGTCGAACACCTCAGCCACTTCCCGCTCGGGTGTGTCGGGAGGGCAGGAAACGGGCTCCTCGCTCAGTTGAGAGAGACCGGTCCCAGGCGCTGAGATCGCGATTTTCACGAGGGGAACGGCGCCGAGGAGCTTCTGCCCGTCGCCCACCAGAAAGATCGTCGCCATCGCCTCACGGCTGCCCTCGAACGACTTGAGCGCTTCGATGGCGTCTTGGACCGTGCCGCGTTCGGACACCGCGACGAATTCGGTCGTCATGCGGCCGGCGGCCGTGTGCTCGCCGAACTCCAGCAACTCGGAGACGCCGCGCCGCTCTTCCGGCTCCATCTCCTTCAGAATCTCGCCGGTCTTCTCCTCCGTCAGATCGCCGAGCAGATCCGCCGCCGCGTCCGGGTCCATCTCTTCGACGATGTCGGCGGCGCGGTTGGCGTCGAGCGATTCCACCACGGAGACCTTGATGTCAGGGTCGAGCTCTTCGAGCGTCTCCGCGGCCACTTCCTCGTCGATCGTCTCGAACACCGATTCGCGCTCGGCGGGCGCCAGGTTCTCGACAATGTCGGCGATGTCGGCCGGATGCAGCTTGGCGAGCCCCTCGTAAGCGATCTTCAGCTTGACGCGCCGGGCGGGATCGGTCTCGAGCAAGTCGACGAATTGCCATGGGATGACCCGCGGCGGAATCTTCTCGAGCAGCGCCCTCAACGTGAAGGAGGGCATCAGGCCTTTTGACAGGCGGCGAATGGCCCCGCGGGCGCCCACGTCGACCGCCAGCACCTCGAGCAGCACGTGGCCGTTGACGGGCCTGGAATCGATCTCCACGTCATTGACGCGGACCACCTTCCGGCCGTGGACATCGATGATTTGCTGATCGAGCAGATCCCGTTTCAGCAGCAACACTCCGTCCGAAGGCGTGTAGGCCTCCCACTGCCCGGCCTCGGTTGTGGCCCGGACGCTTCCGCCGCACGACTTGACGGCGTCGGCCGGCAGTATCCGCTCGCCGCCGGGCGTCTTGACGATCAGGTACGCAACTTGAGTCGGATGTTCCTGCGGCGCGATCGCAATCTCGCGCACGTGTCCTCTGGCGGTGCCGGTAGCATCGCGAACGGTGGCGCCGAGCAGTTCGGACAACGCGACGATGGACATGGGCGGTGCAAGGATAGCAGGATGATTGCAGATTATCGATTGAAGGATGGCGGCTTGACCCCCAGATTGTCCAGGAGCCGCTCGTCGTCGCGCCAGGATTCTCGAACCGCGACCCGCAAATCGAGAAATACCTTGGTGTGAAAGAACTTTTCGATCTCCTGGCGGGCGGCGGTCCCGATCTGCTTGATCAGCTCTCCGGCGCGGCCGATGATGATCGGCTTCTGTGAATCCCGCTCCACGAAGATCGAGCAGTAGATTCGCAGGAGCTTGCCCTCCTTCAGCTCTTCGAACTGATCCACCAGCACGGCGGTGGCAAACGGGATTTCCGCGTGTGTGAGGCGCAACACCTGCTCGCGCACCATCTCGGCCACCAGGGCCCGCTCGGGCTGGTCGGTCAGGTAGTCATCGGGATACAGCTGGTCGCCTTCAGGCAGCGAATCGAGCAGCACCTGCTCGAGCCGGTCGACGTTCTCGCCGGTCAGCGCCGAAACCGGCACGATATGCGTCCACTCGCGCTCCTTGTGGAGCTGGTCGATCAACGGTAACAACCGCTTCTTAGAAACCACGTCGATCTTGTTCAGGATCAGGACCGTCGCGGCCTTCGTATTCCTCAACAGATCAATCAGAAACCGGGTTCCGGCGCCGGTCTTTTCAGAGGCGTCGACAACCGCGCCGACGACGTCCACCTGGCCGATGGACTCGACAGCCGAATCGACCATCCGGACGTTCATGCGATGAAGGGGACGGTGGATGCCGGGGGTGTCGACGAAGACAATCTGGCCGGCCGGATAATTCTTGACGCCGCGGATGCTGTTGCGCGTCGTTTGAGGCTTATCGGACACGATCGCGAGCTTCACGCCGACGATCCGATTGAGGAGGGAGGATTTGCCGGCGTTCGGGCGGCCGAGGAGCGAAACGAAGCCCGACTTCACTCGCCGGCGTGCCCGGAATGCTGGGCCACAGGCTCGGCGCGGGCAATCCGGACTTTCCTGATCCGCCGGCGCTCGGCCTCGACCACCTGGATGTTCAGCCCGTCGATTTCGAACGTCTCGCCGATGGCGGGCACGCGCCCCAGGCGGCTCAGCAGATATCCCCCGACGCTCTCGAACCCTTCGCGCTCTATGGCCACCTTGAGGCGGTCCACGATTTCATCGACATCGACCGTGCCGCTGAAGACGAACGAGCCGTTACCCTCGTCGACGATCGGCTCGGTCTCCACATCGTACTCGTCGCGGATCTCGCCGACGAGCTCTTCCAGCAAATCCTCGAGCGTCACCAGGCCCGCCGTGCCGCCGTACTCGTCGACGACGATGGCGCTCTGGACGCGCTGCTGCTGAAACTCGCGGAGCAGATCGGTCACGGGTTTGGTCTCCGGGACGAAATGGGCGGGCCGCAGAAAACTCGTAATCGACTGGTCGCCAGCCGGAGCGGCCTCGAGCAGAACGAGGTCCTTGAGGAACACGAAGCCCACGATATTGTCGAGGTTTTCCTTGTAGACGGGAATGCGCGAGTACTCCTGCTCGCGAAACAGCGCCTTCAGCTCTTCCAGCGTGGCGTCGGAGTCGACGGCGACGATGTCCGGGCGCGGCGTCATCACTTCGCGCACGAGCGTGTCGCTGAAATCCACGATGGACTTCAACAGCTTGCGCTCTTCCTGATGCGTCTGCGCCGCCTCTTCCGCCGTCTCGGTGGCGTTCACCGCCAGGCCGTTCCCGCGGGCGGGCTCCTCGCCGTTGGCCGCAACCGGGGTCACGCGCTCGCGTTTCGGGTGGTTGATGAGATGAATCAACCCGAGAGTCACGGGTTCGAGGGGCCTGCTCACCCAACGGAAGCTCGGCAGCAGGAGCTCGAGCACGCGCTCGGGATCGCGGGCGACGATGAGAAACGGCAACAGAAATTCGCATACGGCGCCGAATGCCACCATCGAGACGGCCAGCAGCAGGAACGACGAGGCGTTGCCGAGGCCGATCATTCTTGCCAGCAGCAACACGGTAAACCCTTCGATAAGCCCGAGCAGGCAGCGGACGGGGATGAACAGCCGCAGCGGATCCTGCAGGTAGCGATCGAGATCGGGCGCCAGGCCGCTGCCCTCGGCCAGCAGGCGGAGCTGCACTCGCATCAACGTGTGGAACGCCGACTGGATCGCAGCGACGTACACGCCGGCGCACGCGAGCAGAAACAGCGATAACGGAATCATGATGACCTGGCGATCAGCCCCTCGGGCAAGCCGGCGCGCCGGCGAAGTCGCCCCTCGACTCTGGCCATGCGGCCGTTGTCCACCTCGTGATCGTAGCCGAGAAGGTGCAGAAGCCCGTGAAGGGCAAGGATGCGAAGCTCGACGCCCGTCGAGTGGCCCAGCGAGCGGGCCTGCCTGCGCGCCACGCCACGCGCGATGACGATTTCACCGAGGTCGAGTTCACCGAGATCGAGGCGGCTGCCGGCCGAATTCCGGACCGGCGGAAATGAAAGGACGTCCGTCGGCTCGTCCACGCGCCGAAATCTCTTGTTCAACGCGCTCATCGTTGCATCCGGCACGATGGCCACGGTGACGCGGCCCCGCGCCCGCGCGGGCGCCGTCCGCGCCAGCCAGGGTCCAAGGCCCCTCGATTGCGCAGCGCCGGCGCCTGCCGACAGAACGGTCACCTTCAGGCTCACTCTTTCTTTCCGTTGGTGAAGCTCTCGTAAGCCTTGACGATCTGCTGGACCAATTTATGGCGGACGACGTCCCGGTCATCGAAGAAGATGAACGAGATGCCCTCGATCTTCGAGACCACCTTCATCGCTTCCACCAGGCCAGACGTGCGGCCCACCGGCAGGTCGATCTGCGTGATATCGCCTGTGACCACGGCCTTCGATCCAAATCCAAGCCGCGTGAGAAACATCTTCATCTGCTCCGACGTGGTGTTCTGCGCTTCGTCGAGAATCACGAACGCGTCGTTGAGCGTGCGGCCCCGCATGAAGGCGATCGGCGCAATCTCGATGGTGCCGCGCTCGATGAACCGCTCCACCTTTTCGATGTCGAGCATGTCGTAGAGCGGGCGCAAGTACGGGTTCACTTTCTCCTGAAGGTCGCCAGGCAGGAATCCAAGCTTCTCGCCGGCCTCGACTGCCGGGCGCGCGAGGATGATACGAGTGACCTTCTTTGCCACGAGGAACGCGACG
>DASZHO010000138.1:0-1747 GCA_035937795.1 Vicinamibacterales bacterium
GCGATGCCGGCAAGCCATGCCTTGAAGGGACGACCGGGCTCGTAGGTGTGTCGGCGGGCGTGGAGGGTGAGAAGCGTGTCCTGCGCGGCATCCTCGACCATCGAAACCGGCAGACGGCGAGCATAGTAGCGGCGTAGCCAGCCGTCGACTTCGGTCAGCAGCCGCGTATAGGCGCCTGCGTTCCCAAGCTGTGCTGCGGCCATCAGTTCACCCCAAGGATCCTCAGCCCCGACGGGTTGAACGGACGGCTCGTGCGGAAGTCTCCGGACGGTAGCGAGCATACGGTTTCCTTCGGCGGGCGATCGCTTCGCCTTTCCGACGCAAAACTCGCACAGACAGGAATGTAAGTGAACGTCACCGGTGTGTATGGGTTCGATACGCGCCGGCTATATTTGAAGCACATCCCGCAAACGGGCTGCCACGCCGGTGGCGCGGCGACGGCGCGCTGCATGCCCAGCGGCAGATGCAATGTGGTCCGACCTGTGGCATAAACCGCACATGGAGATGCATCAGGTTCGATACTTTCTTGCCATGGCGCGGAGCCTGAATTTCACGCGGGCGGCCGAAGAATGCAATGTCACGCAACCATCGCTCACCCGCGCGATCCAGAAGCTCGAAGAGGAATTTGGCGGCCCGCTCTTCCGCCGCGAGCGCTCGCGGACCCATCTGACCGACCTCGGCCGCGAGATACTGCCGCTTTTCGAAAATGCTTACGAAGCCGCGCAGGCCGCCAAGAACCTGGCGCGCGAGATCGGCAAGGCACAGGTAGCGCCACTGACCCTCGGAATCGCGAACACGATTGAGAATGACGACCTGCACGTCTTGCTTGGTGAGATCGGAGCTCACCTGCCGGGATTTGAACTGACGCTGCAAAGTGGCTCGTCCGAAGAGGTGATCGGGCTCGGGCTGAACGGTGCGCTCGATCTTTTTGTGGTCGAAGCGCCCGAAGACGCGCCCGACAGGTTCGAAGCCTGGTCGCTGTTCGACCATGTCTATCATATGATCACGCGGGCGGAGCATCCGCTGGCGAGCCGGGATGTAGTGACGCACGACGATGTTCGCGACGAGGTCTGGATCGAATATTGTGACGGCGGGGCTCGAGCACTGCGCGATGCCGCCAAAACGGCCGGTTTCGAACCGGCGTTCCGGCATCGCGTGGACAACATGGCCCATCTCCGCAGGCTGGTGTCGGCCGGGTTGGGAAGCGCCTTTCTTCCACCGCCGCGCGATCGTATAAAGTTGGCGGTGCTGCGTCTCGTCGGCATCGAGGCCACCCGCAGCGTCGTGCTCGCGGCAAATCCCCGGACGGCGTCGGTCTATTGCGGTTGATGCCTTCGTTCGCGCGGCGCGCGCCCGCGCCTGGGACGTGGCGGAGTCAGCGGATCAATGAGGCGACGATCCGCACGACATCCTCGGGCTCTGCGCGAAGCCTGAAATCTGGCTCGACGAACGCGTAGTCGACGAGACCATCCGTTCGCACGACGAAGGTCGCGGGCACGGGAAGCAGGCCAGCCGCTCCGCCGTACAGTTCGTTCAAATCGATCCCGAATTCGCGATAGGCCGCAACCAGCGTCGACCCGACGTGGAACGCCAAGCCAGCGTCACGCCGTAGTCGACATCGCAGAGCGTTACCGAGCCGGGCCCGGCGATATCGCCAAGGGCTTGGCTCCTACCACCCAGTTCTGCCGTCACGATGGCCAGTTTTCCGCCGACCTGCCTGAGCCCGGGAAGCGCCGCGCGCCAGCTC
>DASZHO010000139.1:0-7770 GCA_035937795.1 Vicinamibacterales bacterium
TTGCGGACGCGCTCGTAACTCTTGCGAAGAGCTGCCTGACTTCGACGCATTTGTTGCTCAGCGTGGAGGGTCACCAGCGCTTGGAGCACCAGCGCGAGGCCGATGGCAAGGACCACGAAGACAAATCCGCCGAGCGGCGAGTCAGCGCCCGGCCGTGGAGCAAGCCATCCGAGCGCGGTCCCGACGGTGAGAACGATGGCGCCGACGAGACACACCGCCGCCGTCACGAGACCACCGCGGGCGCCGAGCAGCACACTCGCCATGACGATGAAGAGGGCGTAGAACACGGCGACGGGCGCGTGGATGCCGCCGGTAATCCACGCGCGTTGCGTGACGATGACGGAGAGCCCGATGACGAGTATCCAGCTAGCGAGCGCCGGCCGCCCACCACGGCTGATCGTGTGCAGGAGGATCATGAGGGCACCGACTGCGGCGATGGTGATGCTGCGCCGTGCGAGCGTGTCCGGCTCGACGAGCACCGCGACCCCGAGCACCACGGTGACCACGGCGAAGAAGGGCCACGACACGATCCAGAGTTCGCGAGCGCGGCGCCGGAGATCGGGACGCGACAGTTCCGGCGCGGCGAACCAGTGGAGAATCGAGTGCGGAGTCAACGCAGCTCGAACCGGGCGATGCCGCCGAAGATCTGCGTCAGTGAAGTGGTTATCGTATCGAGCATTCAAGCTTAAGTGAGGTCGCAGTCGGCCGAACTCGATAGTTCGATACGCCTGCAGGCGACCGATCATAGTTTATTCCAGCGGCTTACCTGGTTCAACGTCAACCGCCGGTCCTGTGGCGCTTCACTCGGTGCGGAGCGTAACCGTCGGTTCGACACGAGCGGCGCGCCACGCCGGAATGGCGCACGCGACCAAGGCCACGCAGCCAAGGATTGGTGCGATGCTGACGAGCGTCAGCGGGTCGCGCGCGGACACGCCGAACAGGAAGCTGCCAACGACTCGAGACCACGCCAGCGTAGTCAGGAGCCCGGCCGCGAGGCCGACGAGCACAAGCTTCGAGCCGTCTTGCAAAACGAGCCGGACAATGTCGCCTTGTGTGGCTCCGACCGCCATGCGCACGCCGATCTCATGAGTGCGCTGGCTGGTCAGGTACGAAATGACCCCGTAGAGGCCGACGATGGCGAGCGTGAGCGCGACGAGACCGAGCAACGCAGCGGAAACGGCACCTGCGCGCACGGGGAAGAAGCCGAAGCCGCTTCCAAGCGCCTGCGTCATGCTCTGTACGTCATACAGGGGCAGGTTCGGCTCGAGCGCCCGAATCGCTTGCTCGATGGTCGTGGCCAGCCTCTCCGGTGGCCTCGACGTGCGCACTTGCAGCACCCGAAGCCCGGTGTACTCCTGAGCGATGGGCACATAGAAGTAGGGTTGCGGATCCTCGAAGAGGAATCGGTACTTGCCGGTGTTCGTCACGCCAACGACCTCGACCCACGGCCCGTCCGGCCCGGCAGACCTGAAGCGCCGGCCGATCGGGTCTCGGCCAGGCCACAACATGTCGGCGAGATGCTGGTTCACCAGCGCCACTGCGCGTGACCGCTCGTTGTCGGCATTGCTGAAGCTCCGCCCGCGGATGACCTGAATGCCCATCGTCCGGAAGTATTGCGAGCTGACGATGTTCTTTCCGGCGGACAAACGACCGTTGCTGTCGATCGGTTGCCCCTCGGCCTCCACTGTGTTGATCACCTGGACGTAGCCCATCGGAATCGTGAACGCGAAGCTCAGGTCCTGGACGTCTGGAATCGACCGTACACGCCGTTCGACGTCGTCGAAAAAGAGTCGTCCCTGCTCTTCCGTGTACCCAAGCTGCCCGACATCCATGTGAATGTTGAGGACCCTTTCTGGTCGAAAGCCGAGATCCGCGCGCTCAGCTTCGAACAGGCTCCGCACGAATAACCCCGCTGTGGCGAGAAGCACAAAGCAGAGAGCGATCTGGGCCACGACCAGGAAGCCGCTGATCCGACCACCATGGGGTCCCGGCGAATAGTGTCGTGACTGGCGTAACGTGCAGTCCAGATCCGCACCGGACGCCCGCAGGGCCGGAACGAGGCCAACGAAGAGTCCGGTGAGGAGGGCGACCGTCATGGCGTACGCCAGAACGCGGCCGTCCAGCTGGAAATCGAACCGGACGGGGAGGTCACCGGGCAGGCGCACCGTTGCGAGCACGCGGGCCGCCCATGTGCCGAGGAGGACGCCCGCGCCAGCTCCAAGCGCGACGAGGATCAGGCTTTCAGTCACCATCTGTCGAACGAGGCGGGCCCGCCCGGCGCCCAGCGCGGCGCGGATCGCCAATTCGTGGCCACGGCTGGTTGCTCGTGCCAGCAGCAGATTGGTCACATTGACGGCGGCGACGATCATCACGAGGGCCACCAGGGCGACCATGATCTCGGCACCCAGCGCGTTCGATCGAAATTGATCCTCTTCGGGGCGGGCAAAACGCTCCTGCAGGACTCTGGCCGCGACATTCGTGTTCGAGTCGGGGTACTGACGAGCCAGCCGTTCTGCCACCACATTCATTGCCGCTTGCGCCCTCTCGATTGTGACCTCCGGCCGGAGCCGGGCGAGCGCGTGAAGCCCGCGATCCTGCCGGTTGTCGAAGTCGGCAAAACCTGACCAGTTCAACGGCAGGTACAACTCCGATTCGGAGAACGCGAATGTGCCGGCAAAGTCCGGAGGCGCCACGCCGACGATCGTGCAAGGCCGTCCGTTCACCCGGACGATCTGGCCGACCGCCGATGGGCTGCCGCCGAATCTGCGTTGCCAGGTCGCGTATCCCAGCACGACTACCGGGTCGGCCCGGCCGGGAGTTCCCTCATTGGGCCGTATCAGACGTCCAACAGCGGGGCTGATGTCGAGCAACGGGAAGTAACTGCCCGTCACCCACGTGACGAGCACGCGTTCGGGCCGGGTCCCGTTGGAGACAAGTCCGAGAAACCCGACACGATAGCCGGCGATGTCCTCGAAGACGTCAGTGGTTGCTGCCCTGTAATCCTGGAGGTCGGGGAACGAGATACCGCGGAGTGTCCGGGTGGAGGCTCTCTGGCTGGCGATCGACACGAGACCGCCGCCGTCTCTGACGGACAGCGGCCGCAGAATGACTGCGTTCACCACACTGAACACGGCGGTGTTTACGCCGATGCCCAAGCCGAGCGTCACGACGGCCGCGAGCGCAAAGCCCGGATCTTTGCGCAGCATCCGGAGCGCGTGCCGGACGTCCTGCCGAACCTGATCCAGCCACACGGGAATCCACACGGCGCGGATATCCTCCTGGGGGCTATTTGGGTGTGAGCTTCAACAGCCTGCTGGTCGGCGGTGTGTTGGGGCTCATCGACGCGGTGCCGCTGTCGGTCAGGACATAAACCGCGCCGTCGGGTCCAACCCGCACATCACGGATCCGGGCGTGCAGGTCGGTCAGCAGCGGCTCTTCCGCCACGACCTTGTCGTTCGCGAGCGTGAGCCGGTCGAGGATCGCACCGCGCAGCCCTCCGACAAAGACGCTGTTCTTCCATTGCGGAAACAGGGTGCCGGTATAGAAGGCAAGGCCCGATGGCGCGATCACCGGATCCCAGTAATAAACCGGTTCCTCCATGCCATCCTTGTGCGTGATGCCTTCGCCGATCGCGGTGCCGGGATAATCAATGCCGTGCACGATGACCGGCCAGCCGTAGTTTTTGCCTTTCTCGATGATGTTGAGCTCGTCGCCGCCACGCGGACCATGCTCGGTTTCCCACAAACGGCCGGTCCTCGGATCGAACGCCAGGCCCTCCTGGCTGCGTGTGCCGTAGGCCCAGATCTCGGGCAGCACGCCCGGCTTGCCGATGAACGGATTGTCCGGCGCGGGCGCGCCATCGGGCGTGATGTGAATGATTTTGCCGAGGTCGGTATCCAACCTCTGTGCCACGTCCCATGGCGGCGAATCAGAGCGGTCGCCGATGGTCACGAACAGATTGCCGTCGCGCCCGATCGCGATGCGGCCGCCCGTCTTGCCGCCGAGCCGTTTGGACGGCATGGCCGGCTGGGCGCGGAAGATGACCGTCACGTCGCTCAATGCGCCCTTGGCTTCGTCAAGTCGCGCCCGCGCGACATAAGTATTGCTGTCCGTTCCGTCGACGAAATCAAAGAACGTGAAGAAGATTCGGTGGTTGCCAGCAAAGCTGGGGTCGAGCGCGACATCGAGCAGGCCGATGTCCTTCGCGGCGGCGGAGGCCACCACGGAAACGCCGGCCAACGGCTCGGACACGGCGCCGTCGGTGGCCAGAATGCGCATGATGCCAGGCAGTCTTTCGGTGACGAGGATTTTTCCGTCCGGCAGGAATGCCAGGCTCCATGGCGCGTGCAGATTGTCGATGAGCGTCGTAACCTTGAAGGGTGCCGTCGCGTGATAGGGAGCGCGGGTCTGCTCCGGGAAAGCGGGAGCGTTGTCCTTCTTCTCCGTCGGGCGCGTCTCGATTGGCTGGCCTTCCACCATCGCCGGCCCCCGCAGTCCCGCGGCGCCGGCACTCGGCGGCGTGGGTGAGGGCGGCGTCTGAGCCGCGAGCGTCGCGGGAAACAGCGCCAGGCAGGTCAATAAACCCAATTGCCGCTTCATCGGAAGCCCCCTTTTTCCCCACATTATATGATCCCGGCGGAACGCGATCCGCCGCGTTGGCTGCCATCGCCATAAAGGTCCCAGGTGATACAAGATAGAGCGTAGCGCCGCACTCATTTATATAGAGGTACCTGTATGTTTCGTCTTGGTTCGAGCACCGCTCTCGTCGTGGCTGCGGCCGTCACCGTCGCCGCACAGCAGCCCACTTTCAAGGCCGGGATTCAAACGGTTTCGCTCTTCGCCACCGTGACGGACGCCACGGGACGGCTTGTTCCGGACCTCTCGAAAGACGACTTCGAGATCTTCGACAACAACAAGCCGCAGGCCGTGACGTTGTTCGTCAACGAGGTCCAGTTCATCAAGGTTGTGGTCATGCTCGACGAGAGCGGCAGCATGGTGAACAACATCGCCAGGGTAAAGGATGGCGCGGAGCAGTTTCTGCTGCGCCTGCTGCCGGGCGATCGCGCCCGCATCGGCAGCTTCGAGGACAAGATTATCGTGAGTCCCGACTTCACCAACAACCGTGATGAGCTCGTCCGGTTCCTGAAGGAGGAGCTTCAGTACGGAAACGGAACGCGGTTATGGGATGCGGTTGATTTGAGCATGTCGGAGTTATCCGAACTGGATGGCCGGCGCGTCGTGCTCGTGTTCACCGATGGCGGTGATGATCCCGGGCCGGGGAAACATGTGAGCTTCGACACCGTCCTCAAGCGCGCCCAGGCCGAGGCGTACATGGTGTACGCCATTGGGTTTCACAGCAAATGCCGCTGCGGCTCTGGAGGCCGGATGATCGAAACGGATCCCGATCCCAGTTTGAAAAAGATTGCCGCCGAGAGCGGCGGCGGCTACTTCGAGCTGAAGGAGGGCGCGGACTTGTCGTCGACCTTCACTCGCGTGGCGCAGGAGCTCCACAGCCAGTACGTCATCGGCTTCACGCCCGAGAATATGGACGGCAAACTGCACGCGCTGCAGGTGCGGGTCAAGCGTCCGGGGATGACGGCTCGCGCGCGCAAGAGCTACATCGCGTCGCCGGAAAAATAGTGGCAGGGAGGTTCAAATGGGGGGACGTAATTTCGCTGGAGTGAGCGCGCTGGCGCTCGGCTTGATTTTTAGCGGGGCGCCGGCGTTCTCTCAAACGCAGCCGCCAACCGGGGGGCCGGCTGTCGGGGGGACACCAGCTTGGTTTCTGCAGGGATCATTCCCCGACCCGGGTGGGCGAACGGTCGTCGAGCCTGGTGGACATGTCACCGTACCCAGCGGCCGCGGCGGAGCCGGCGGCGGCGCGCCTTTGGCCTCCTGCACGGACGACATCGCGAAATACTGCGCCGGCCAGGCCGGTCCCGCGGCGCGTGGTTGCCTCGCGCAGAACTCGGGCAAGCTTTCGGGGGCCTGCAGGAGCGCGGTTGCCGCGCTTCCGGCCCCCGCTGCCGAGGGGACACCGGGATGCAATCACTCGCCCCTTTGCGGCAATCGACTTGGCCCCGGGCGCCAGACATTGCAGCGTGTGGAGTGGAAACAAACGCTGGGGTACACGTTCACGTACCCGTATGTTCTCCCTCCCGGCTACGGCGGTGTCCCGTCGGTTGCCCTCGATTCGAAAGGAAACCTCTGGGCTTTTCAGCGCGCGGCCGCCGGAAAGCCGCAGCTGTTCAAATTCGATCCGAATGACAAGCTCATCCTTCGAGTCGGCGAAGACGTGATCGGATACCAGGACAAGCCGCACGGCATGGCTGTCGACGCAGAGGACAACGTCTGGATCTGCGCGGCGAATGGCGCCACTGTGATGAAACTCAGTCCGGAGGGCAAGCTTCTCATGACCATCGGCGTGCCTGGACGCAGAGGGGACTGGAATGAAGCGAAGGGACAAAGGCTTCTATGGCAGCCGCTGATGGTCGCCTTCGCTCCAAATGGCGATGTCTATATCGGCGAGGGTCACGCGAATGAGAGCCCCAATGACACCGATTCAGAAGATCCGGCCAACAATATCGGCGCCGCGCGGGTCATACACCTCGATAAGAACGGCAAATTCATCAATCAGTGGTACGGCAACGAGGTTGGCCAGGGAAAATTCAGCGCGGTCCATGGGCTCGCCGTCGATCCCGCAAGCGGCGACGTCTGGATCGGCGATCGCGAAGAATATCGCATCGTCGTCTACGGTGGCGACGGCAAGTTCCTCAAAACGATGCAGATGAGAAACCTCGTGTGCGCCCTCTATTTTGACCCGCACGGCGAGCCGTGGATGGCGAGCGGACAGGACGGCCAGTTCTTGAAGCTGGACCGGAATGGCAAGGTGCTCGGTGCCATCGGTAACGGAATGGGTATAGGAAGCGGCCAGTTCATCGAAGCCAGCTACTGGGTCATGGACAAGCAGGACAACTTGTATGCAGGCGACACCAGCGTTGGCCGGATCACGAAAATGGTTGCGCCCCAGAAGAAATGAATCACCGGAGGTGACGAATGTCGAGGAGAACGCTGATCGTGCTGGTGGCGGCGCTCGCATCGGCCGCCGGTCTTAACGCCCAGAACGAACGATTCCTCGGTGTCTGGGAGCTCAACCTCGCCAAATCCTCCATTACCCGAGGCGCGCCGCCACGGATCGAAACCGTCGTGAATGTGGCCGAACCGGGAGGATTCAGGAGCACCCTCGCCGTTGTGAGCGATCGATCAACGGCCGTTGAGATCCATCACTACAATTTTGATGGGAGTTTTCATCAGACCGAAGGATCGGACCCGCGGGAGCTTTCCTTCAGGCGCGTCGATCAAAATACGATCGAGCAAGAGACCCGGCGGAACGGACAAATCACCGTCACCAGGCGCATTGAACTCTCGGCGGACGGCAAGACGATGACGTTCACCGCGTCCGGCACGACCGGAGGCGGGCAGAAGTACTCGAACGATATCCGGGTCTACGACAAAAAGTAGGAACCGAATGCGGCTCGCGCCTCACTGACGCTTCGGTCGATTGGCGTCGCAAAATGTGCAAATTCGGCACACCGGCGCAGCGGCATTTCACCGCGCGGAAGGCGAAATCCAGAAGGAACAGGCTGGCATTCTTGTTGCTGCCTCGACACATGCGTATAGCCTAAGAAGTTGCTAAAGAGACTGATAATGGGACAGCGCTGCGATCACGTCAGATCCTGGCTCAAGCGACCAGCGTTGATGGTCGTCTTC
>DASZHO010000140.1:0-34552 GCA_035937795.1 Vicinamibacterales bacterium
ATGCGGCCGACGCCGGCGGCGGCGAGATACAGCGCGGCCGGCGAGCCCAACCCGCCCGCGCCGATGCACAGCACGCTGCCGGCCTTCAGCTTGAGCTGCCCTTCGACGCCGACCTCCGGCATGATCAAGTGGCGGGAATACCGCTGCACCTCGTCATTGCTCAGGGTCAGTTTGGCTTCTTCCGCAACGCCCGACTGGGCGCCGCCCGCCACCGACGGAATGATGCTGACGGTATCTCCCGGCTTCACGGCGGTTTTCTCCTTCTCAAGATAGCGGATGTCTTCGTCGTTGAGATACACGTTCACGAAGCTGCGCAGCTTGCCCTGCTCGTTATACAGGTGCGGCTTCAGCCCTTCATATTTGGTCGTGAGATTCACGAGCAGCTCGCCAATCGTGGCTCCGTCGACCTCGACCGCGTCCTGCTTGCCGGTGAACGGACGCAACGGAGTGGGGATCAGAATCTTGTTCGCCATAACTACCCATGCCTTCTTCGTTGCAGGGCCCCAATGCCCCGCGCGCCGCTACGCGTCATGCTTTGTCGCGGGGGGGCCCCTCCCCCGCTCCCGACGCTCCGCTTGCGGGGCCCCAACTGCCCCGCGCCGCTACGCGTCGATCAGAGATGCTTCGCGAAACTGCGAGCGATCGTCGGCCAGCCGCCAGACCGTCATCAACTTCGGCTCGCCCTGTTCAACGGACACGATGACATACCAAAAATACGGCCATGCGTGGTCCAGATCGTATTGCGATGGCTCCGACGGCGCATCCGGGTGCGAGTGATAGAAGCCCAGGAGCTCGCCCTTGAGGCGCTTGGCATCGGCTTCGGCCTGCTTGTAATCGGACGGCCGCACCAGAAACCGCCGCCGCGCTCCTTCCTCCGTCGTGTTCGGCAGCGGCGAGGCGTGCTGAACCGTTTCGCCGGTTCCGATCAGCGCGCCGCAGCATTCATCCGGATACGTCGACCGGCCGTGCCGCCGGATGGCGTCCGCGACCTTGGGATTCAACCTCAACTCTTCAGACATGCAATAGGCTTCTCAGGATCCCTGGATTGGCAGCTGCCAGAACCGTTCCGACATGTATTTGTCGGCGCTGTCGGGAAATATTGTCACGATCACGGCGTTCGGCACATCTCCGGCGACCTTCAGCGCGGCAGCCAGCGCGGCGCCGCCCGAGATGCCGACCAGGAGCCCTTCCTCACGCGCCAGCCGGCGCACCATCGTATAGGCATCCTCGGTGCTCACCCGCATATCTTCGTCGGCGAGCGACGGATCGTAAATGCCCGGCACGATGGCGGTCTCCATGTGCTTGAGGCCTTCGAGGCCGTGCAGTGGAGAGTCAGGCTGAAACGAGATCAATTTGATCGCCGGATCGGTTTCGCGCAGCCGGCGGCCGGTGCCCATGAAGGTACCGGTGGTGCCCAGGCCCGCCACAAAATGCGTGATGCGGCCTTCGGTCTGCGCGAGGATCTCCGGGCCCGTCGTCTCGTAGTGCGCGCGCCAGTTCGCGTTGTTGTTGTACTGATCCGGGTAAAAATAAACATCCGGATTCATCGCCACCTGCCTGCGCGCTTCCCTGATGGCGCCGTCGGAACCATCCATCGGATCGGTGAAAATCAAATCGGCGCCGTAGGCGTGAAGCAGCCGCTTGCGCTCGATCGTGACGTTCGACGGCACGCACAACCGAACGGGGAAGCCTTCGCTTGCGCCAATCATCGCGTACGCAATGCCTGTATTGCCCGACGTGGCGTCGAGCAGCGTCTTGCCCGGCCGCAACGCGCCGGAGCGCCAGCCCTCTTTCACCATGTTGGCGGCCGGCCGGTCTTTCACCGACCCGCCCGGGTTGAACCATTCCGCCTTGCCGTACAGCTCGACGTTCGGGAGCCCGGTCTCAAACCGCCTCAGGCGAAGCAAGGGCGTGTTTCCGATGAGATCGAGGACCGTCGCACCCCGTTTTTGCGCGCGATCGGCCGCTGGCAGGCTCATGTCTTGATATACGACCGTTCTAGTCGGAATTATAGCGTACCGGGCTCCCGACCCGGGCACGCCCCGTTCAGACCACGTTACTTCCCTGCCTGATCGCCCTCCGGATCCCGGATCTCTGCCGGGCCCAGCTGGGCTTCCAGCGCGGCGGCGATTTTGGCTCGATCGCCAACCGCGACGACAACAACCTTGTCCGGAACGAGATACTTCCTTGCGGCGGCTTGAACGGCCGCGGCATCAACGGCCTGGATGCGATCGCTCAACGTCGAGTAATAGTTCAGCGGCAAGCCGTAGACGAACAACGACGAGAGGCTCGCCACCGTCCTCTCCACCGTTTCGAAGGTAGAGGGCAGCGAGCGCGTAATTGCATCCTTGGCGAGCGCCAGCTCTTCGGCGGTGGGCGGCGCCGCGCTGATTTTTTGAATTTCCTTCACGAGCTCCTGCACGGCGGGCGCAGTGACGTCGGTCCTGATGCCTGCGCCCGCACTGAAAGGTCCCCCACCGCGCCAGAACGCGAATTGCGAGAACGCGCCATAAGTGTAGCCATGCTCCTCGCGCAGGTTCATGTTGATGCGGCTCGAAAACCCGGCGCCGAGCACCTGATTCATGACGCGCAGCGGAATGTAATCGGGGCTCGAGCGCGGCGCGCCAACCAGGCCCACTCGCACCTGCGACTGCGGAGAGCCAGGGCGATCGACGATCACGAGCTTCGCGGTGGTCGGCGTCGCCTGCCCTATTGCCGCGGCCGCAGCGCGCGCGCCGGCCCACTGGCCGAACGCCGGCTCGACCAGCCGCTTCAGATCGGAAAGGGCCATCGCACCCGCGACCACGAGCGTCGCGTTCGCGGGCACGAAATTGCGGCGCCAGAACGCCTGCAGCTCGTCTCGCGTCATCTTCCGGTTCGCGTCGGCGGTGCCGAGCTCGGTGAACCCATAGGGATGCGACTGTCCGTACAACGACCTCGCGAAGACAGCGCTCGCGACCGCGTTGGGATCACCGCGTTGCTCCGCGATGTCGGCGAGGCGGAGCGCACGCTGGCGTTCGACTTCCCCGTTTGGAAAACCCGGATGCAACGCCACGTCGGCCATCAAGTTCAACGCGGCCGGGAAATTTCTCGACAGCGTGGCCATGCTCACACTCGACGCGTCCATCGACGAGGACACCACCAGCGTGGCGCCCAGCTGCGCCGCGTCATCGGCAAGCTGTAGAGCGCTGCGCGTCGCGGTGCCCTGGTCGAGCATCGCCACGGCGAAGTTGGCGAGGCCCGGGCGATCCAGCGGGCTGGCGTCGCTGCCGGTTCCCACCACGAGGCTGGCGGAGACGAACGGCAGACCGGGCTGCTCGGCAAGCATCACCGTGAAGCCGTTTGCGAGCTGGAAGGTTTGCGGCACGGGGAAACGGGCTGCCGGCTCGGGGCCGCTTTTCGGCTGCGTCGCGCGCCACGGCTCATCCGCGTTGACCGACTCGGCGCCTGTTCCGGGCGGTGCCGCCTGCGCCGTGCCCGTCGGAACATCGGGTGCGAGCGTCTGAGTACCCGGAACGCCGTGCACGACCACGCGGGCGTTGTCTTTCAGCCACTGCTGGGCAAAGCGCCGCACCGACTCCGGCGTCACCCCGCGATAGCGGGCGATGTCCTGCGAGAGGTAGTCCGGGATGCCCAGGTAATGGTTGTAGAAGTTGAGCTGGTCAGCCACGCCTCCGAATCCTCCGAATCGCTGAAGGTTGCGAACGATCTCCGTTTCCTTGGTATTCCGCGCCCGTTCGACTTCGGCCGCGGTCGGGCCCTCGGTGCGGAATCTGTCCAGCTCGTCCTGTAACGCGGCCTCAATCTCGGCGGCGGCGTGACCGGGCCGCGCGGTGGCCTCGATTTGAAACATCGACGCGAGCTGCAGCGGGTCCTGGCTGGCGTCCACCGCCTGCGCAATCTCCTTTTCGTACACGAGCTTCTTGTAGAGCCGGCTCGAGTGGCCGCCGCCGAGCACGACGGCGGCGATGTCCGCATCGGCGTCTCCTTCCTTGAAGGCCTGAGGCGTCAGCCACGCCATGTACACCCGCGGCAGCTCCACGCGGTCCTGAATCACCGCTCGACGCTCGGACGTCAGCGGCGGTGTCTGGACGGTGACGCGAGGCACCGGCGCGCCGCGTTTCAAGGTGCCGAAATACTTTTCGACCAGCCTGCGGGTTGCGCCCTTGTCGATATCGCCCGCAATCGCGAGCGTGGCGTTGTTGGGCCTGTAGTAGAGCTTGAAGAATTGCTTCACGTCTTCGAGCTTCGCCGCCTGAATGTCGGCATGCGATCCGATGACGCTGGCGTAGTAGGGGTGTTCCTTCGGAAACAACAGATGAATCATGCCCTCTTCGACGATCCCGTACGGGTGGTTCTCGACACTCTGGCGGCGTTCGTTTCGAACGACGTCCTGCTGGTTGGTCAGCTGCGCCTGGTCGAGCTTCTCCAGCAGAAAGCCCATACGGTCCGACTCCAGCCACAGCGCCACCTCGAGCTGGTTGGAAGGAACCGTCTCGAAATAGTTCGTGCGATCGAAGTCGGTGGTGCCGTTGATGGTCGATGCTCCGACGCCCTGCAGCACCCTGAAGTACGCATCGCGTTCGGTGTGCCTGGAGCTCTGGAACATCATGTGCTCGAACAGGTGCGCAAAGCCGGTACGGCCCTCGACTTCGTTGACGGGGCCGACGTGGTACCAGAGATCGACGCCGACCATCGGCAGCTTGTGATCTTCCGACAGAATCACCTCGAGGCCGTTCGACAGTGTGAACTTCTGGACGTCGATCTTCGGAATGTCGGCTGCGGGAGCCTGGGCGCGAAGCGACAAGAGCCCGGCAAACACCACGCAGAGGGCGCCAGGAAGTTTTCTCGTCATGGTTCTGTGCCTCGCTTCATTTTTTTACCCGATCGCTTACGCGCCATCGGTTTGTTATCCAGGCTCGCCCACAAGTACCAGGACGCGACCGATCGATAAGGCCGCCACGGCTCGGCAATCTTCAGCATGCGACGGGCATCGGGCGGCTTGCGCAGGCCATACGCTTTCTGGATGGCCTTCACGATACCAAGATCGCCCACCGGAAGGATATCGGGGCGCAGCAGGCGAAAAATCAGAATCATATCGGCGGTCCAGCGGCCGATGCCTTTGATTTGCGTGAGCATGTCGACGACCGCGTCGTCTGCCAGCGAGGGCAGGGCGTCGGGTTGGAGCGAGCCGTCGATCATCTTCTGGCTCAAATCGCGAAGGTAGCCGATCTTCTGCCGGCTGAGCCCGACGCCGCGCAGCGTCTCGTCGGAAAGCGGCAGCACCGCGTGCGGGGTTGGGCCGCCGTCGCCGGGCAGCAGCGCGCGAAACCGCGCGTGGATGGTTGCCGCCGCCTTGGTGGAGAGCTGCTGAGAGACGATGGCCTGGATGAGGGCGGAATAGAGATCGACGGCGCGGTCGGTCCGGAGGCCGCACTCGCCGTGGCGTTTGATGATGGCGCCGAGCACGGGGTCGCGCCGCATGAGCACGCGCCTGGCCCGCGCCAGCTCTTCAGCGGTGATGGGAGGGGACATGATGCCTAGCGAAGGGCGGCAGTCAGCGTGACCCTTGCGGTGATCTCCACCGTTGACGGGACGATCGGCGTCGATGAGACGGACTCCGCGACGGCCATGCGCATCACCGGCCGCACCACTTCCGGCGCGCGGTCCTCCTCGATGCGTACCACGCGATCGATGGTCCGGCCGGCGCCCGCCGCTGCAGCGTCGGCCCGAGCGCGCGCGTCAGCCACCGCCTGACGGAGGGCATCCCGCTCGATCGTCTCGCGGTTTTTTACGTCGAAACGAACGCCACCGATCGAGGTCGCGCCGCCGCTTCCCGCGGCATCGAGCACCGCGCCGACGCGATCGACGGCGTCGACCCGCGCCTCGAGCGTGTTGCGCGCCACGTATCCGCGCAGCGTCTGGTGTCCGTTCGCGTAATCGAACTCGGGCTGCAGGTCGTAGCCAACCGTTCGAAGGGCGTCACGCCCGATCCCGGCCTGCTGCAGCCTTTGCAGCACGGCCGCCGCCGCATCGGCGTTGAGCCGCTGGGCATCGGCCGAGTTTTTCGAGCGCGACTCGGTGGCGATCGTGACGAACGCCCTGTCGGGAACCGCGATGATTGTCGCCTGTCCCTTGGTGACCACGACCGGCGCCGTGGGCTGCGCCGGCTCCTGCGCCAACAGTCCGGGCGCGGCAAGGCGCAGGACGAGCGTTGCCAGGATAAAGGTTCTCGACATTATTAGTCGCGGGGGCCCCTCGCCCCGCTGCTCGCCGCGTCGCTTGCGGGGCCCCATCGCCCCGCGCCGCTCGCGGCGCTCGTCTCTATTTTGCCGAGTACGCGATACGAAAACCAATACTATAGGCGTAGCTGTCGGGGGGCACTTTGTGCCGGTACGCGCAACGAAGATACCGGCCTTCGGTGTTCACCCAGGCGCCACCGCGGACGATGCGCATCAGGCCGCTGTCGGGACCCTGCGGGTTCACGTATTGCGCACGCGCGTAGTAGTTCGGCGCGTACCAGTCCGACACCCATTCCCAGACATTGCCCGACATGTCGAAGAGTTCAAATCCGTTCGGCGGGTAGCTGCCCACCTCGGCCGTACCGCGCTCGGCCTTGAGCCCCGCTGGCGGAAGAAAATGCGCGCACGCCGAGTCGAGCGTGTCGCCCCAGGGATAAGGCTTGCTCTCGAGCCCTCCCCGCGCCGCCTTTTCCCATTCGGCCTCGGTCGGCAGCCGCACCGGTTTGGCCGTCTTGCTCGCCAGCCACGCGCAGTACGACAACGCATCCTCGAAGCCGACCAGCGTCACGGGATGCCGATCGCGCCCCTCCGGCGGCGTTCCATTCTTCCAGAAATATTTCTCCGCGAGCGATCGAAACTCGGCTTCGTGCTCGCCGGAAACCATCAACGGCAGGGCGCGGATGACGGGGGACGGGTGCCCAGTCTCGGTCACGAACTGTGCGTACTCGCCGTTGGTGACGGGATAGGTACCGATGCAGAATTCGTCGAGATACGCTTTGTGCAGCGGGCGCTCGTCTTCCTCGCCGTCGTCGGCGCCCACGGCGACTTCGCCGGCCGGAATCCGCGCGACATGGAGCATCGAGGGATCAGCCATTTTTTCCGGGGCGCGTTCAGTATACCGCCCTCGTCACCGTAGAATGTACGGAAGACTTGTGGCGTACAACCCTGTTGGCATCGAAATCTCCGACATGCGGAAGCGGCTGCGCGCCGCCATCGACCAAAGCCGCCGCGCGGCCGCAGCCCGCCGCACCGAACTCGGCGAAGCGACCGAGGCCTACGACCGATTTCTCACTGGGCTGGCCGAGCCGCTCGTACAGATGCTGGCAAACGCCCTGCGCGCCGAAGGCTATCCTTTCACGGTTTTCACACCGCGTGGCGGGCTCCGTCTGGCGTCCGGCCGCTCTGGTGAAGACTTCATCGAATTCGTCCTCGATACATCGGCCCGCCAGGCAACCGTCCTGCTTCGGGTGAATCGCGGACGCGGCCGCCGCGTCGTGCAGCACGAGCGCCCGATTCGCGGCGAGGAACGGATCGATCAGCTCAGCGACGAAGATGTCTTGAAAGCGCTGCTCGAGGAAATCGCACCGTTCGTCGAACGGTGAACAAGGGAAAAACGACTCCCGATCTCTTTCAGGCCAGCCGCTCCACAAACGAGGTGTCGATGCCCTGGCGCTTGAGCAACCCCAGGAACGCCGGCTGATCGGACGCCTGCCGGTAGGCTTCACGCGAATCGACGATGCCGTTCTGGACGAATGAGGCCAGCGCATCGTTCAGGGGCACCATTCCGTGCTTGCGGCCGCTGTCGATCGCCGCCGGCAGCTGGGACGTCTTTCCTTCCGCGATCAGATTGGCGACGGCGCTCGTGTTGAGCAGCAGCTCGCGCGCGGCAACGCGCCCGCCTCCCGACTTTCGCAGCAGCACCTGGCCGACCACCCCGCGCAACGCTTCGGCAAGACCAAGCTGAATCTTCGGGCGGCGGTCAGGGGGCGTCTGATCGATGATCCGGTCGACGGCCTCCGCGGTGGTGTGCCCCGTGAGCGCGCCAATGACCAGGTGGCCCGATAGCGCCGCGTCGAGCGCCAGCGTCACGACCTCGGGCGAGCGCAGGTCTTCGATCACCAGCACATCGGGATTCTCGCGCAACGCGGCGCGCGCGGCCGACATCCATTCCGTGTTGTCGCCGCGCACCTCGCGCTGGCTGACCAGCGACAAGCGGTTTTCGTGGACAAACTTGATCTGGGTTTCGAGCGTAATGACATGGTCGCTGCGGGTGCGATTGATCAGGTCGACGAACGCCGAGATCAAGGTCGACTTTCCGCTCGAGCGCGGGCCGGTGATGAGCAGCAGCCCTTCGGCTTCGGCGCACAACCCCTGAATCTCGCGCGACAATCCGAGTTGCTCGGCCGAGATGGCCCTCGCGGGGATCATCCTGAAGATGCCGCCCGCGCCGCGATGATCCCTGAACGTCACGCACCGGACGCGTCCGACATCGAGCACGTCGCAGATCCACTCGGTGCCCGGTTCGCTGCGCAGCGTCTCGCGGTTGCGCTCGGGAATGATGTCGAGTATCAGCGCTTCGACGTCAGCTTCGCTGAGCACCGATTCGCCTTCGATGACGCCGATCTCGCCGTCGATGCGAATCGAGGGCCGCGCCTGCGAGGTGAGATACAGCGTGGAGGCGCCGCGCGCCGCCGCGATTCTCAGCAGCCGATCGATGCCGCCGGTCTGAAGCGGCTGCGAAAAGCGAATGGCCTGTTCGTTGCGCACGCCGCGGGACAGCGGAAGCACAACCGCGGGCTGCGACTCCGACTCGGCAACCGGAGCGCGCTGCGGCCTCCCGCGGGCCGGCTCGGGCGGCACAATCCGCTCGGGCGGCATGATCCGCTCGGATGGTTTGCCCGGCTCAAACATCGGGACCGAGTCAGGCATTCTGGTCGGCTCGTGCATCTTCATCGATTCAGGCATCTTGATCGGCTCGGGGGTTTTGATTGGCTCCGAGATCCAGGCCGGCTCAACCGTCTTCCACGGCTCAGGCGTCTTCACCGGCTCGTGCGTCCAGACCGGTTCAGGAGTCTTGCCGCCTTCTGTCGGCAACTCGAGCATGAACACGGGTTCTTCGTCCCTGGACCCGGCATCGAGAACGACTTCCCCGGTGTCGAGAGAAATTGCGTGGATGTCCGGCTGCATCTCATCCGGCTCGGGCGGCGGCAGTTGAAATTCGGGTTCTGGAGGGGCCGGCACGCCAAGGATCGGCGCGGGCGCGGGAACCGGCGCAGCGGGCGGCTGGACGATCTTGCGATGGCGGCGAATCTCGATCCAGATGTCGTCGCCGCCACGGGCGGCCACGACCGTGAACGATTCGCCCACCGCGATTGTCGGGGCCGCCAGTTCATGTTGCACGGCGCCGACCTCGTCGAGCGTGCGCCGAGGCTCGTCGGGCAGCAGCTCGTTCAGCATGCCGGTCATGGCTTCGAGGGTCAGGACGCGTGCTGCGATTTCAGTCGGGCCGGACGGCGCGACGACGTACGGACGCTCGCCGGCGTGGAGCACAAGGGCATCCCCGTCGGCACGAACGATTGCAGTGAGCAGAGAATCTACAAGAGGCACACGCAATTCACTCCAGAAACAGATTGCCAGATTTCTCGGCCGAACTCCTAGAGAACAATAGGCTTGGCACTGGCCGACACCGCCCTCTCGCGGTCAGGTGCGCGAAGGTGTGCCAACCTCGTAAATCCTGAGCAATTCCACCAACTTATAGCCCCTGGTCTGGTACGGCGGAATGATTCGCTCGGTTCTCAGATACTGAATCATGCCGTCGTCGGCGTAATCGGCCGGCCCGATACCCTCGGTGGCCTCGAGCATCGCCTGGAGCCCCGCCAGCGCCATCGCCTTCTCAGCCACGCGCTTCGTGCCGGGAAAAATGCCCAGGCGTTTGATCGATTCCTGGCGTTCGGCCCGCGCGAACGTCACGAAAATCTCGTTGCTGATGAAGTTGTAGTCGGCTTCGGACCGGCTGGCGGGAGCGTCTTCAACTTTCAGCCCGGCGACCTGCTCCACGGTCTTCAGCCGATCTATCACGGTCTGGGTAAACGCGCCCTCGCCCGACCACGACTCGGTATTGACCTCTATCATTATTGTCGCACAGCGTCGGCGATTTCGTGCGGCCCATCGACGATCAATTCGTCGCCGGTGAGCGTCCCGGGCGCGATATCGGCGAACCCGAATCCGTACCGCGCAAGACAGATGCGCACGCCGGCGTTTCTGGCGGTTTGCAAATCGACGCCCGAATCTCCCACCAGCATGGTGTCGTCTTTGCCGGCCGCGGCGTCCCGCATCACCGCACACAGGCCATCGGGAGCCGGCTTTCGCGGCAGCGGGCCATCGCCGCCGATCCGCCATCGGAAATACTTCAAGAGATCGAACGCCTTGAGAATCTGCACCGACTGCTCGAGCGGCTTGTTCGTCACGAGCGCCATCTCCAGCTGCTGCGCGCGGAGGCGCTTCAGAAGGTCGGGCACGCCCGTATACGGCCGCGTGAAGTTGGTGAGCCGCCGATCGTAGATGGCGAGGAACCGAGCGAGCGCGTTCTCCACGGGCGCGTCGACGCGCGCGGCCGCCAGCGCGCGCGCCACGAGCTGCTCGGCGCCGGCGCCCACCATTCTGACGACGGCCTCATCGGCAAGCGGCGGCGCGCCGTAGGCGGCGAGCATCTCGTTGGCACTGTCGGCCAGATCGCGGCGAGAATCGATCAGCGTGCCGTCGAGATCGAACGCCAGCAGCCGGACGGGCATCACACCGGTGTCGCGTTTCCCAGATAGGTAGCGAACGACGTCGGCGTTTCCCACACGGTGACGCGGACAACGGGAAAGCCCGCCGATCGGGTGTACTCGAACAGGAGTTTGGCGATATGCTCCACGGTTGGATTGCTCTTCACCACGAACACGGGTTCACCCAGGCGCTGGAGCGGCTCGACGAGCGGGTCGTCCTCGCGAAGAATCATCTTGTGGTCGAGCTCGCGGTCGACCCATCCTTTGACGACCCGTTTGATGTCGGAAAAATCACAGACCATGTTGCGGCCGTCGAGCGTACCGCTGGTGACTTCGATTTCGGCCACCGCGTTGTGGCCGTGCGGATGCTTGCAGATACCGTCGTAGTCGAGCAGCCGGTGCCCGTAGCAGAATTCAATTTTCTTCGTCACTGAATACATGACATCTCAATCCCCAATTTCCGGTCCACAGACCCTTCAGAACTCGCTGGTGCTGCTATCGGGCGGCCTCGACAGCGCGGTCCTTGCGGCCGTCGAGGCGCAGACGCGAACCATCCATCCAGTGTATGTCGCGGCGGGCCTGGCGTGGGAACAAGGCGAGCAAACGATCGTCGCGCGTCTACTCAGCCGCCCGCCGCTGGCCGATCGCGCCGCGCCGCTCGTACGTCTTGAATTCAGCATGCGGGACGTCTACGCGCCGACGCACTGGGCGATCACGGGCCACCCCCCGGCCTACGACACGCCAGACGAGGATGTTTACCTCCACGGCCGCAACGTCGCGTTGCTCTCGAAGGCCGCCGTGTACGCCGCAACGAGAAATATTTCGCGCATCGTGCTCGCGCCGCTGGCCGGCAATCCGTTTCCCGACGCGACGCCGGAATTTCTCCGCGCGCTGAGCGCGGCGCTGTCGCTCGGCCTCGACGCGCCGATCCTCATCGTCGCGCCATTCTCAGATCTGCACAAAGCGGACGTGATCCGGCGCGGAGCGGAACTCGGCGTGCCGTTCGAGCTCACGCTGTCCTGCATGAATCCTGCGGGAACCGAGCACTGCGGGTTGTGCAGCAAATGTCGCGAGCGCCGCGACGCGTTCATCGAAGCCGGCGTGCCCGACCCCACCACCTACATCAATGCAAGTCCGCGGTAGTCGCAGGGCGCCGGCGCAGCCGCGCGCGGCGCCGTGCGAACGGCGCAGGGACGGCGGGCATGTTGCCGTTACGGCAACCGGGCGCCGGTGGCGGCGAAACGGGCGGCCCCGAGCGGAGCCGCGTCGTCTCCGAGCTGGGAGACTTCGATCCTCGCCCGTTCCTGAATGGCCGGCGGCATGCGCCGCGCGCATTCCTGCCGCATGGGCTCGAGCATCAGGTCTTCGGCCGATTGAAACACGCCGCCCAGCACGATGACCTCG
Organism: Vicinamibacterales bacterium; assembly: GCA_035937795.1. Lineage (GTDB taxonomy): Bacteria > Acidobacteriota > Vicinamibacteria > Vicinamibacterales > JAMQPK01 > JAMQPK01. The sequence continues at coordinate 12,194 of DASZHO010000140.1, forward strand.
GGATCGATCACGGCCGCCATGTTCGACACGGCCATCGCCAGATATTTCACCGTGTCGCGCATCACCGAGATCGACACACCGTCGCCATCCCGCGCCCCTTTCAGAATGTCGTCCAGGCGGATTTTCGCAAAGTCGCCGCCGACCGCGTCCAACACGCGCGATCGATCGCCCGACTTGATGCGCCAGATCAAACGCCGGACAATGCCCGCCGAGCCGCCTTCGGCTTCGAGACAGCCCATACGGCGATAGTCATCGCGCTCAACGGGGTTCAGCGCCAGCCATGCCACCGAGCTCGCGACACCGTGAGCGCCCGAGAGCAGCGACCCGTTGGAGATGATCCCCGCCGACACGGACGGCCCGACCGAGAACGCGATCAGATCGCGCGCGCCGCGGCCCGCGCCGTACCACATCTCGGCGAGCGCGGCGGCGTTGCCGGTGCTCAACACCTTCACCGGAACGTCAGGGCCAATTATGGCGGACAGGGAGGACCGGTCTTCCGGCCAGCTTTTCGGATCAGGATCCGGAAACGACAGGCCGACCGCGGTGGGGAGCGCGCCTTTTGCCGCTGCGAGCGTCTCACGCGCGACCGCCACGACGGCGTCGGTCTCTTCCGAGCATGTCGCCGTGCCGCGGGCAACCACGGCGCCGTCGGCATCGACCAGCGCGCCGCGCGCATCCAACCCGTCGACGCTGATACCAAGAATCACGGCTGCTCCAGCTCTCCCAACCAGTCGGCGTGCACGTGAAGTTTTCGGCCGGCCAGCGGCATGTGCGATCCGCCCTGGAAAAACGCCCGATCAATCCGTGTCAGCAGCCGCTCGAACTGCGCTTCGTGCGGAGCGCTCAACACGACAAGGCCGCCGCCTTCCGCCGGAGGGAACCGCGTATCGTCCAGATAATCGCGATCGAGCGTCAACAGCGTCCGGCGCAACTGCACCGCCAGCCGAAAATGCTCGATGTCGGCGGCGCGGCGCAGCTCGTCTTCTTCGATCACAAACAGGACGTCCCACTTGAGCCGCTCGCGCATGAATCTCACGAGTCCGGCCGGGAGGTTCGCATCGACGTAGACCCGCGGCGCCTCGGTCAACTGTTCGGCGAATTCGGCAAGCCCGGTGGCCAGGGTTCCCATGTGTCGATGCTACACAGGTGCTTGCTTTCCCTTTTGCACGGCCGATGCCTGGCGCTTGAGGTCTGCGAGCAGCGTCTCGCGCTTGTGCACCAGCTCCTTCCGCTTGCGGCGGCCGTTTCGTGACCCGACGGCGTATTCGCAGAACAGCGGAAACGCAATCGTGGAATCGCAGTACGCCACGACGGTATCGGGCAGCACTCCAGGATTAATCTTGCCCCAGCTCACCGCCTCGGCCGGTGTCGCGCCCGAAAGCCCGCCCCACACCACTTGATCGGTCGTGATCTGGATGAAGTAATCGTTTCCGCCCTTCTGAATGCCATAGACCTCCCACAGCGTGGGCTGCGCCTGCAGATAGAAATTCTTCGGCGATCCGCCGCCGAGGATCACACAACCGTTTCGTTTGCCTGCGAGCACCATCGCGCACACTTCGTTCACGTCGCGGTTGGGATCGATCATGAGGCTGCTCTCGTTCAGCAGCGCGTGATACGCCAGGTTCATGCCGATGGAGCTGTCTCCCGGCGACGACGTGTAGATGGGGACGCCGGCGAGCGCCGCGCGGGCGACCACCGAATGTTCCTCGCAGCCGGGATATCGCGTGAGCAGGTCCTGCCCGAGCCGATAGTGCAGTTCCGCGGTGGCGATGGCGCCGTGGAGCCGTTCCCGGACCAGAAAGTCTCGAACGTAGGCGTCGGTCTCGAGCAGGACGCTCGCCGGGAACAGCACATCGTAAATGCGGATGATGCCCTGCTCGTAGAGCTCGACGTCGTTCACGAACGGAGAGCCGCGGTGCAGGGTGAAATTCAGCGCGTGGTGCAGATCGTGATACAGATTCGCGCCGGTGCTGATGATGAAATCCACCAGGCCGCGGTCCATCAGCTCGACGACGCAGCCGCCGATGCCCGCGGGTGTCATCGCACCGGCCAGCGTCAGACCGATCGTCGTGTCTTCCTCAGGAGCCAGCATTTTCTCGGCAAAAATACGGCAGGCCTCGCCGAGGCGCGCCGCATTGAACGCCTGAAATCCTTCGTCGATCAGGTGCCGGATTTCCTGGCTTCCGCGTGGACGATAAAAGGTGATCGGTTTTCCGGAGAGCGGACCGGAAGGCGCGGGGGAGCCCGGATGGCGGTAGGGCATAGCGGTTATCTTATAATACCGTCGCCCGTTGGATTCCCTTCTTCACGACCCGCGCCTGGTTTGGACGATCGTCGCGCTGATTGTCGCTCTCGCACTCTTCGTGTACGCCGTCTGGCGCAAGGGGCAGCCGTTCGCGCCCGGGTCGGTGTTTCGCGCCAGCCGGTTGAGCTCGGGCAATCACCTGTTTCCGACCCAGGTCTTGATTTCGCCGGCCAGCGTCGTGCACTACACTCCGCAGTGGTTCGGACGGCTGGAGCACTCGATTCACATGGCGCACGTGGCATCGGTCCGCATCGACACCAACATCATGTTCTCCGACGTCTACGTGGAAACCACCGGCGGGGCGAGCCCCATCCGCTGTCATGGGCACAAGAAGGCCGACGCCGTACGGATTCAGCAGCTGATCGAACAGTATCAGACCGAGTATTTCAGCGGCCGCGGCCCCGCCGCGCCGCCACCCTCCTCCAAAGCCTGACCCCTGTGGCTCAAGGCCGTCGCGTCCGATAATGAGACTGGTGACCATTCTGTGGACGATTTGACGTTCTCCGCGCGCCGCGTCACGGCGACCCGGCCCGAGACCGAGACCGATCTCGACACCCGGTTCCGGAACCTCGTGCAATCGCCGTTGCGCGCCGGCATTCTCCGATTTATCAACGCCCGGCCCGAGGAAAGCTTCGATGCCGATTCGCTGATGCAGACGTTCGGCCGGCTGCGGCTGGACGTGGAAAACTGCATCCGCGAGCTGGTGCAATTCGGCGTCGCGCGAGGCCTCCCCGGCACGCCGGTGCGCTACGCGGCGGCCCGGCCCGAGAATCCGGCGGTCGAAAAACTGCTCGATCGGTTCCTCGAACGCCGGGCGGCCATCAGCACCGAAGACCAGTCGCCGTCGGTGCAGCGATTCCGCGAGATGATTGGCCGCGACGAGAAAATGCTGATCGTCTTCGAGTGGATCCGCACGGCGGCCAAGGCTGATATTTCCGTCTTGATTCTGGGGCCGACCGGCTCAGGAAAAGAACTGGTCGCGCGGATGATTCACGAGCTGAGCCGCCGGCAGTCGGCAAAATTCCAGGCGGTCAACTGCGCCGCTCTTCCCGACACGCTCTTCGAATCCGAGATTTTCGGGTACGAGAAAGGCGCGTTCACCGGCGCCCACGACAGAAAACCCGGACGGTTGGAGCTGGCCAACGAGGGCACGCTCTTCCTGGACGAGATCGGCGATTTGTCGATTCTGGCGCAGGCCAAGCTGCTGCGCGTGCTCGAGGAGCGGCGTTTCGAGCGGCTTGGCGGCAACAAGTCGATTCACGTGGATTTCCGGTTGATTTCCGCGACCAATCGGCCGCTGGATCAGTTTGTGCGCGACGGCCGTTTTCGGGAGGATTTGTACTATCGCGTCAACGCGTTTTCGATCCGGCTGCCGTCGCTGAGGGAGCGGCAGGTCGACATTCCCGTGCTCGCGCAGCGTTTCCTCGGCCGCTATTGCGCTGCCAACGGCCTCCCGCTCGACGCCAAATCGTTCGCGCGCGAAGCGATCGAGTTGCTGACGGCATATCACTGGCCCGGCAACATCCGCGAGCTCGAAAGCACGGTCTCCCGCGCGGCGTTGTCGTCCCCAGGCCGGACCATCCGCGCGGCCGACATCGAATTTCTGCATGCCGCCGAGCCGCCGCCCGACACCAACGGCGAGCGGCTGCCGTCGCTCCGCGAAGCCGAGCGCGCGCACATCGTCCGCATCCTGGACGCGTGCGCGTGGAACAAGAAAGAAGCGGCGCGAATCCTGGAAATCAGCCGCGGCACGTTGTACCGCAAGATCCTCGAATTCGGGCTGGAGCCGCAGACGAACGCCAGCCAGTCGCGAAACAGAACACGGCGGCAGACGGCAGGCTGAAGAAAGCCCATTAGAATTGACAGGTTACAGGGACGTCACAGGCGCGCGGACTTTGTGTCGGATTAGCACACGATCGCGTGCTGCTATCGTCCATACCGACTGAGAGATACAGATATTTTTGAAATCGGTGTGCCGTTTTGGCGCACAACCGGGTCGGACCGATTTCTTCCCCTATTACTGTTGATTCTCGTATCTAGTTGGATGAGCGGAAGTTACAAGCATTTGTAGGTACAACTCCCACTGGGCGAACGTTTTGCAAGCTGCAGTACAGACTTATGCCCAATTCCAGCGTTCGGGAACTGAACCGGGGGATGAACACGCTCCCTGTTGCGGCCCGAATCTACGTCAGCACCATCATTGCCATCGGCGCGGTGGTCCTGGCGTTGTTCTTCCCTCCTGTCCACACGTTCTCGCATCCTGTCTGGTTCGTTGCGCTGTTGCTGGTGTCTTCGATCACCTCTGCGTTCAAGGTGAATCTGCCGCTCGCGCGGAGCGGCTCGACGATGTCGGTGTCGTATGCGGTCGACTTTCTCTCGCTCATCATCCTGGGGCCGAGCCAAACGATGATCGTGGGCGCGACCAGCGCGTGGAGCCAGTGCACGTTCCGCATGACGACGAAGAATCCGCTCTACCGCACGCTGTTCAGCATGGCGAGCCTGGTGATCAGCGTGCAGGCGGCCGGAGAAATCTTCAATCGCTTCGGCGGCACACCCGGCCTCGCGTCGCTCGATCTGGCGCAGATGGCCAAGCCGCTGGTGGGCGCCGCGTTCGGCTATTTCGCGATGAACACGGTCCTGGTGGCGACGGCGATCGCGCTCACCACGCGTCAGCCCGTCTTCCGCGTCTGGAATGAGAACTTCATGTGGAGCGCGCCGAGCTATTTCGTGGGCGCGTTGGCGGCGGCGGGGGTGGCCATCGTGATCAGCCCCACAACCGGGTCGAATTACTGGATCGCGCTCCTAGCGGCCATGCCGCTGTACCTGACCTACCGCAGCTACAAGATCTATCTGGGCCGCATCGAAGACGAGCAGCGCCACGTGCAGGAGGTGTCGGATCTGCATCTGGCGACCATTGAGGCGCTGGCGCTGGCCATCGACGCAAAGGACCGGACCGGCAAATCGCACATTCGCCGCGTTCAGGTGTTCGCCGCCGGCCTCGCGCGCTCCATCGGGCTGTCGGACAACGAAGTGCAAGGCGTGAAGACCGCGGCGCTTTTGCACGACATCGGCAAGCTCGCGGTGCCCGAGCACATCCTGTCCAAGCCCGGCCCGCTGACGCAGGAAGAGTTCCAGAAGATTCGCATCCACCCGCAGGTGGGCGCTGAAATCATCGCGGGCGTGCCGTTTCCGTATCCGGTGGCGCCGCTGATCCTGAGCCATCATGAGCGCTGGGACGGCAAAGGCTATCCGGCGGGGATGAAGGGCGAAGAGATTCCCGCTGGCGCGCGCATTCTTGCCGTCGTTGACTACTTCGACGCGCTGACCTCCGAGCGGCCGTATCACAAAGCGATGACGAGCGAAGGCGCGATTGGCCTGCTGCTGCAGGAGTCCGGCAAGGCGCTGGACCCGACGCTGGTGCAGAAGTTCGTCGACAATCTTGCGTCGCTCGAGGCCGAAGCCGAGAGCACCTCGGACACGGTGCGGACCCTGATCGTGCCATCGGGGGCGTCGGAAAAAGGACGCCCGGCGGTGGGTCTGCTGCCCGAGCCGTCGACCAAGACCGTCTTCGACGACATCGCGCTGGCGCATCGCGAAATCTACGCACTCTATGAAATCGCGCAGGCCATGGGCACCAGCCTCGGCGTCGCCGATACGATGGCGTTGATCTCGTCCAAGCTCAGCAACCTGGTGCCGTTCTCGTGCTGCGCGCTGTTCCTGCACAACGAAGAGACGGAAACGCTGCGCTGCCGGTTTGCCACCGGGGTGGACTCGGAAATCATCCAGCAGATTTCGGTGAAGAGCGGTCTCGGATTGACCGGCTGGGTGGCGCGCAACCGGCGCACGCTCGTCAACGCACGCCCGAGCGCCGACCTCGAGGCGGCGGGCATTTCGACGACGACCTCGCTCCAGTCCGCGCTGGTATGCCCACTGGTGTTCAACGAACGGTTCATCGGCACGCTGTCGGTCTATCACATCGACTCGGGCTGCTATACCGAAGACCACCGCCGGCTGCTCGATCGGGTCTGCGAACAGGCTGCCGCCGTGATCTACAACTCGATCGTGTTCGAGCAAACGCAGGAAGACTCACTGACAGACCCGCTCACCGGACTGCCGAACACGCGTTTCATGTTCATGCACCTCACGCGCGAGCTGGCGCGGGCCGAGCGGCTCAAGTCCGAAGTGTCGCTGCTGGTGATGGACCTCGACGACTTCAAGGAAATCAACGACAACCACGGCCACCACGTCGGCGACCGCGCGCTGCGCGAAGTGGCGGGGGTGCTCCGCGCCGCCATTCGTCCGTATGACATCTGCGTCCGCTACGCAGGCGACGAATTCATCGTCGTGCTATCGGGTTGCAACGCGGAGGAGGCCGAGCGCAAACGCGTGGAGCTGCAAACGGCGATTCGCGACGTGGTGTTCGAGGCGAGGCCTGGCAAGCGGCTGCCGCTTGGCATCAGCATCGGCGCGTCGATTTTCCCGCACGACGGCAACACGTACGAGGCGCTGCTGGCCACCGCCGACAGCCGCATGTATCGCGACAAGACGAAGCGGAAGCGTTCCACGCACCGCACCGGCGAAGTATCGTCGCGCCGGATGCCCGCGCTGGAAATTTCAGACAGCGAGCTCGAACAGGCCGCGTCGGGAGTGATATAGAAGAAAGTTAAAAGTTAAAAGTTAAAAGTAAAAAGTTCAAAGTTCAAAGTTCAAAGTTCAAAGTTAAAAGTAAAAAGTAGACCTTTACCCGCCGTCATCGATCCAGTCCGGTCTTCTGCCGCCGGCTCCAGCCAACAGCAACGCGACGCCGGTCGCGCCCAGGACGAGTTCGAGTCCATCGGTGATCGGCGTTTCCCACCTGTAGGCGCCGAAGAACAGCCACAACGCCGGCGTGAGTAGAATCAATCCCAGCATCATTGACAACGTTCGATTGAGAACGAGTCGAATCAGCCAGCCGCGAAGTCTTCGCCCCCGCCGTCTCGATGCCGCGGCGCCGATGCCCCGGGCCGGGTCGCGGCTTTTCGATGCCATAATTTCTGAAAACTATCACAGGTATGCTGACCTTGCCGATTCGCGAATCCGTCGAAGTGACGCCGCGCGCCACCATCATCAGGCTCGATCTAGGGGGGCAGCCGTTTTCGTACCGCGCGGGCCAGGCGGCGCTTCTTCAACCACAAGGCACGGCCAAGCCGCGCCCCTATTCGATCGCATCGGCGCCCGAGCAGAGCTTGAAGGACGGCTTGCTGGAGTTTCTCGTTCAAACCGACGCCGCCGGCACCACAGGGGTCCCCAAGGAAGCGATCCGGACGGGAACGCTCGTCGATCTCGAAGGCCCGCTTGGTTCGTTCCAGTTTCCCGAGCATCCGGTGGAGCGGCGATTTCTCTTCATCGCTGGAGGCACGGGCATCGCGCCGCTGCGGTCAATGCTGTGGCATGTCCTCCTGGCGGAGCGCGATGGCCACATCGAGCTGATCTACAGCGTCCGCTCGCCCGAAGAGTTTGCGTACCTGGATGAATTCGAGCGACTGGCGGCAGCTGGCCGGATCGCGTTTCACCACACCGTGACGCGGAGCGCGTCGGAAGGGTGGACCGGCCGGCTGGGCCGCATCGACGCGACGTACCTCACGCCGCTCGTCGACGCGGGCCATACATTGTGTTTTGTCTGCGGTCCGCCGGCCCTGGTCGGGGAGATCCCACAAACGCTGCTGAACATGGGCATCCGGCGCGATCAGATCTTGATCGAGCAGTGGACGTAGGGGCAAGGTGAAAAGTGGAAAGTGAAAAGTCAAAAGTGGAAAGTGGAAAGTGGAAAGTCAAAAATCAAAAGTTAAAGATCTTTAGACTTCACTTTTGACTTTTCACTTTTCACTTTTCACTTTAATCAGAATCCCATCGCGTGAAACCCCGCGTCCACCATCAGCACTTCAGCCGTGATCGCCTTGCCCGCGGGACCCAGCAAGAATAGCGCGGCGTCCGCCACCTCGGACGCCTCAATGTTACGGCCGAGCGGCGAGCGCTCGCGGCAGATGCCGAGCATGGTCGAGAAGCCGGAGATGCCCATCGCGGCCAGCGTTTTGATCGGCCCGGCCGAAATGGCGTTCACGCGGATGTTGTCGGCGCCCAGGTCCGCGGCCAGGTAACGGACCGACGCCTCGAGGGCCGCCTTGGCGACGCCCATCACGTTGTAGTTCTTGAACACCCGTTCGCTGCCGAGGTAGGTCAGCGTCAGTATGCTGCCGCCGCCGCGCTTCTGCATCAGCGGCCGGGCTTCACGCGCCAGCGCGATGAAGGAGTAGGCGCTCACGTCGAGGGCAATCCGAAATCCTTCGCGCGTGGTCTGCGAGAACGGCGCAGAGAGCTCTTCGGCTCGTGCGAATGCCGCGCCGTGCACAAGAAAATCAAGGCCGCCAAATTCTTTATCGATCGCGGCGCCAAGCTGGGCGATTTGCTCATCCTGGGCGACGTCGCACGGCAAGATGAGGGGATTGTCGAGCGAGGCGGCGAGGTCCCGGACGTTCTCCTCCAGCCGCGCGCTGGGATACGTCAGCGCGAGCCGCACGCCTGATTTCGAAAGCGCCTGCGCGATGGCCCACGAGATCGATCGCTTGTTGGCCACGCCGACAATCAGACCGTGCGTACCGGACAGAGTCGTCATTGAGTGCACGGATTCCAGGGATTGCCGGGGTTGGCCGGGTTGCTGGTCGCTGGTGGCTGGCTGGTCACGAGGTGGTCGCTAGTCGCTTGGTCGCCTGCTTGTCATCGCTCAGCGAGGCGGACGAGTCCGGGTCAGCGGGGTCGCTTTTTCCCTGGAGGGCCCTGGTGCTGACCTGGATGCCTGCCGGGACCGGGGCGCATCGGCGATCCGTGGCCCTGCGGCCGGCCGCTGGGCCGCCCATGCGGGCCGCCGGGACCACGCGAATTGCCCTGATGACTGTTGCCGCTGTTGTTGTTCGGGCCGCCGCGCGTCTTGGCAAATCGCGCTGCGCGCGGATTCTGAAATCGCCCCTGGCGATTCGCCTGACGAATCGTGAATTCGGGAATCGGCCGTGGCGGAGGCTGCGTCTCGACCCGCGGCAGGCTGGCGCGAATGAGCGGCCGGTGCATCCGGGTCTCTTCAGGAGTCGCGTCGGGAGCCGGATCGTCAGCCGGCGGCGCGGTGGCCGCGATCTCGTGCGGCGTCTCGATTGTGGCGGGTGTGGACGGCACCGCCGTCTCCGCAGGCTCGGTGTGAGTGACCAGCACTCCAGGCGTTTCGGCGTCTTTCTTCACTGAGTCGAGGACCTCGTCGTAGGCGGCCTGGACGGAATTTTTCTTCCGCTGCCGCGGAACCTTGCCGCCTTTATAGGGATGTTCCGTGTCGCACGTCGTACAGCGGGTCAGCCTGACCTCGTCGCCAACCATGGCGACCACGGTGTGATTGGCCAGGCGACGCTCGCGAGGACAATAGTCATCCAGAATGTCACCAAGCCGTAGCTGACGCTGCTGCATTACTCTCCCGAAAAAGCCTATGGCGGAAATGCGATCTTCGCGGGGAAGACAAGTCTAGCAGATACCGCCAAGCCAGGCAAAGACTTCGCTCAACGCCGCGTTGACGGCAGCCGGGGCCGTGGACTGCGGCGTTCGTCGCGCGGCAACCGACGCGTCGGGGGTAATGGCGGTCTGTACGCTTTCGTCAAACAGTGCGCTATGGCGCCGCCATTCCGCCGGCGACAGCGCGCCGAAGTCCCGCCCTTCGGCGAGCAGCTGCCGGACCATGCCGCCGACCACTTCGTGGGCCTGCCGGAACGGCATACCCCTGGCCACCAGATAATCGGCCACGTCGGTCGCCAGCAGCAGGCCGGAAGCCGCCGCGCCCGATTCCGCCGGAAACATCTCCAAGCCATTGATGACACCGGCCATCGTAACCAGGGCCCCACCCAGATTGTCTTCGGCGTCGAAGACCGCCTCCTTGTCTTCCTGCAGGTCCTTGTTATATCCGCTCGGCAACCCCTTCATCGTCGCGAGCCAGCCGGTCAGGTGCCCAATCATGCGGCCGGTCTTGCCCCGAATCAGCTCGAGCGGGTCGGGATTTTTCTTCTGCGGCATCATGCTGCTGCCCGTGCTCGAGGCATCGGACAGTTGAAAAAAGCCGTGCTCTTCACCCGAGAAAATGATCAAGTCTTCGGACAGCCGGCTCAGATGCACGAACGTCAGCGCGCAGGCATGCAGAAACGCCGCGACAAAGTCGCGATCCGACGACGCGTCGATGCTGTTGAGGACGACGCGGGAAAAGCCCAGCGACGCGGCGAGCTTCGCCGGGTCGATGGCGTAGTTGGTGCCGGCAATCGCCCCCGATCCGAGCGGCATCGCGTCGGCTTCGTCGGCCGCCCAAGCGAGCCGCGCGTGATCGCGCCGCAGCGCGGCGATGTGCGCGAGGAAGAAATGCGCCACGAGCACCGGCTGCGCGCGGCGCAGGTGCGTGTAGGCCGGCATCAGCGCGTCGCCCGCCGCCCGCGCGCGGCCCGCGAGCGCTTCGATGGCGCCCGCCAGCTTTTTCTGAAGCCCTGGCATGCGGCGGCGCAGATACAAACGCAGATCGAGTGAGACCTGCTCATTTCTCGATCGCCCCGTGTGCAGCCGCTTGCCGAGGTCCCCGACACGCTCGACGAGCCGACGCTCGACAAAGGCGTGGACGTCTTCGTCCGGGCCCCCGACAAATGCCGGGTCACGAAGGCCCTGCTCGAGAATTTCCCGAAGAGCGGATTTCATGGCTTCCGCTTCTTTCGGGTTGAGGACGCCGGCGCGCACGAGGCCCTCGACATATGCAAGGCTGCCCGTCACGTCGTCTTCAAAGAGACGCTTGTCGAAGCTGAAGGACGCCCCGAACCGGAACGCCTGCGGATCGGGCTCGTCTTTGAAGCGTCCGGACCAGAGATTTGCCATGGACGCCGGCTATTTGGTGGCCGGCTCGGCTTGCTTGGCGCCATGGTGATCGGCCGTATTGCGGGCCGTCCTTCTCGCCGCGGTTTCGACCGGCAGGCCCCAGATTTTGATGAACCCCTCGGCGGCGGTGTGATCGAACATGTCTCCCTTGTCGTAGGTCGCCAGGCCATGGTCGTAGAGCGCGAACGGCGATTTCCGGCCAACGACACGGCAATCGCCTTTGTAGAGCTTGAGGCGCACAGTGCCGGTCACCCGTTGCTGGACGTTGGCGACAAATGCGTCGATGGCCTCACGAGTCGGCGCGAACCACAAACCGTTGTAGACGATATCGGCGTATTCCTGCGCGAGACGCTGCTTGAGGCGCTGCAGATCTTTGGGGATGACCAGGCCTTCGAGCTCGCGGTGAGCATCGTGCAGCACGATGCCCGCCGGCGCTTCGTAGATCTCGCGTGATTTGATGCCGACCAGCCGGTTTTCCACCATGTCGATGCGGCCCACGCCATGGACGCCCGCGATGGTTTCAAGGCTGCCGATCAGCTCGGTTAACGGCATGACGACGCCGTTGACGGCGGTCGGCACACCCTTCACCCACTCAATTTCCACGTACGCCGGCGCGTCGGGCGCCTCGGCAGGCGACTTGGTGAGCGCGTAGATGTCGTCCGGCGGCTCGTTCCAGGGATCCTCCAGGACCCCGCATTCGATCGAGCGGCCCCACAGATTCTCGTCGGTGCTGTAGGGGCTGGCCTTGGTCGTCGGCACAGGGATACTGCGCACGCGCGCGTATTCGATTTCCTCCGGACGCGTCATGCCCCACACGCGAGCGGGGGCAATCACCCGGATCTTCGGATCGATCGCGCGCGCCGACACGTCGATGCGCACCTGATCGTTGCCCTTGCCGGTGCAGCCGTGCGCGATCGCCGTGGCGTTTTCCATCTGCGCAATCTCGACCAGCTTCTTGGCGATGAGGGGCCGGCCAAGCGCGGTCGCGAGCGGGTACCGCTCCTCGTACATCGCACCGGCTTGCAGCGCCGGCAGGATGTAGTCGCGTGCAAACTCCTCGCGCACATCGAGCACGTGGCAGCGCACCGCGCCGGTGGCCATGGCGCGCTCGCGGATTTGGGTCAGCTCGCGCCCCTGTCCCAGATCGAGGGTGACGGCAATCACCTCTGCGTTGTACTTCTCTTTCAGCCACGGGATCGCCACAGAGGTGTCGAGGCCCCCGGAATACGCAAGAACGATTCTGTCCATTGGCGCTTTCACTCCTTCGTTGACTGCGGGCTCAAGGCTCAGGGCGCAAGGCGCAAGGCGCAAGGCGCAAGGCCGAGCCCGCCTGAAGCTGAGAACCGTTTTCTAGGCAAACTGCGACCACTCTGCCAACTGCCTGGCCAGCGCCCGGGCATGGCGCGCGTCGCGCGAGATCACCAGAATCGTGTCATCGCCGGCCAGCGTGCCAACAACCTGATCGAGCTTGGCGCGGTCGATCGCCAGCGCCAGCGGCTGCGCCTGGCCGGCGCCAGTGCGGACGACCACGAGCTGCTCGACGCAATCGACGCCCGACGCGTACTCGGCCAGCGCGCGCTGCAGCGCCACACCGGCGCTCGGCGGCACCGACGGCTCACCGCCCTGTTGCTGATACGCGCCGTCGGCCGAGCGCTTCACGAGGCCCAGGTCCCTGATGTCGCGAGACAAGGTCGCCTGCGTCACCTCGAACCCTCGCCCCTTGAGCCGGGCGCGCAGTTGCTCCTGGCTGCGGATCTCTTCGGCGTTAATCAGGTCGAGAACCACCGCCTGCCGCCTGGCCTTCATAACCATACAGAACTGCGCATTATCATACACTGAAAAAGGTGTTGATCCTTGAGAAAATTGATGTATATTTATACTTCCTGATGGATACTCCAGTTTTTGCGGCCCCGGATCTCGACGCACGGCCGGGGACGCCGCGGGCCAAGGCCGCCAATACCACGCGCGCGAGGGTCGCCATCGCGGGCGCCACCGGCTACGCCGGGCAGGAGCTCGTCCGATGGATGGCCGGCCACCCGGCTGCCCGCGTGACCGCCGCCATGTCTTCCGCGCCCGATGGACCGCCGAGGCCGCTCCCGGCGCTTCGGAGAATCTGGGACGGCATGGTCGAGCCGTTTTCGCTGGATCGGCTGACCGAGAATGCAGACGTCGTTTTTCTGGCGCTTCCCGAAGAGGCGGCGGCGACGGTGGCGCCGGCACTCGTCGCGCGGGGGGTTCGCGTCATTGATTTATCCGGCGCGTTCCGGCTCCGCGATTCCGCGTCCCGTGAAACGTGGTATCCCGCGACCAGGCTCGGCGCGCTGAAGCCGGTGTACGGCCTCACCGAACGCAATTACGACGCGATCGCCGGCGCGCAGCTTGTGACCAATCCAGGCTGCTATCCGACGGCCGCTGTGCTCGCGCTCGGGCCGCTCGCCGACGCCGGTTTTCTCACCGGCGACATCGTGATCGACGCCAAATCGGGAATTTCGGGCGCCGGCAAGAAGCCGACCGAGCGCACGCACTTTTCCGAATCAGACGGCAATATCTCGGCCTACGGCGTGTTCGGCCATCGCCATCAGCCGGAGATCGAACAGGAACTGGGAACGCCGGTCGTGTTTGTGCCGCACTATGTGCCGCTCGACCGCGGCATTCTCGAAACCATCTACGCGCGGCTTCGCCCCGGCACGACCGCGCAGCACGTTGGCGACGCGATGCAGGCTGCCTATCGCAACGCGTCATTCGTCCGGTTGACCGGCGAAACGCTGCCGGAGATCAAACATGTCGCGCACACCAACTTCTGCGATATCGGATGGCGCGTGGATGCCGGCGGGCGGCTTCTCATGGTGTCGGCAATCGACAACCTCCTGAAGGGCGCCGCCGGCCAGGCCATTCAAAATCTCAATGTCCTGCTCGGCCTCGATGAGCGCACCGGACTCCTTCCAATCGCCTGATGGCTGGGCGATCGCCGGCCGCACCGGTGGTGTTGAAATTCGGCGGCGAGTTGCTCGAAGAGCCGCCGCGGGTCGGCGCGCTCGCGTCCGCGGTCGCAAGGTTGTCCAGGGCCATGCCGCTGGTGATCGTGCATGGCGGCGGCAGGGAGATTGACGCCGCGCTGGCGCGGGCCGGTATCGAGAAACGCCAGGTGGACGGCTTGCGCGTCACCGATGAGCGCACGCTCGATATTGTCGTGAGCGTGCTGGCCGGACTGATAAACACGCGGCTGGTCGCCGCGCTCGGTGCTGCCGGGGTTCCAGCGGTCGGGCTCACCGGCGCGGACGCGGGTATCGGCCCGGTCAGGCCCGCCGAGCCGCATATCTCGGCAAACGGCACGGCGGTCGATCTCGGCCGGGTGGGAGAGCCCGCCGGCACGGGCAAGCCGGCGTTGCTCATGGACTTGTGCAAGAAGGGATACGTGCCGGTTGTTTCGAGCATCGGCGCCGCGCGTGACGGCCGGCTGTTCAACGTGAACGCCGACACGCTGGCAGGGAACCTCGCAGGCCGCCTGAAATCGCCGCGGCTGGTCGTCGCCGGTGCGACCGCCGGCGTGCTCGATGGCCGCGGCGGCACGATTGCCGAACTCTCCTTCGGCGATATCGAGTCGCTGGTCGCGGGGGGCGGCGCGACGGCCGGAATGGTCGCCAAGCTCTCGGCGTGCCGTCAGGCCGTCGAAGGCGGCGCCAAGGAAGTGTTCATCGCCGATGGACGTGACGCCGTCGCGCTGTCGGTGCTTGCCCGTCATGGGAGAGCCGCCGGCGCGGCAAAGAGCACGCGAATCGATCATGCGAGCGTCTCCAAGCGGCGGCAGATAAAGAGGAAGGCATCTTGAGCGATCACGTCCGGGATCTGGAATCGAAATACGTTGTTCAGACCTACCGCCGCACCCCCGTTGTGCTGGTGCGCGGCGAAGGGGTGCGTGTATTCGATGAGGACGGGCGCGAATACCTCGATCTGCTGGCCGGCATCGGCGTGGGCGCGCTCGGCCATGGCCACAAGGGCCTGGCAGCGGCCATCGCCGAACAGTCCCGGGAAATGATTCACTGCTCGAACCTGTTTTTTCATCCGCTCCAGGGGCAGGTCGCCGAGCGGCTCGCGAAGCTGTCGGGACTGTCGCGGGCCTTCTTCTGCAACAGCGGCGCGGAAGCCGTCGAGGCGTGCCTCAAGTTTGCGCGGCGCTACTGGTACACGAAAGGCGATGCGGCGCGCAGCGACATCCTCGCCATGGAAGGGGCTTTTCATGGCCGGACCTACGGCGCCCTGTCGGTCACCTACGACGAGCACTACCGCGCGCCGTTCGCCCCGCTGCTGCCGAACATCCGCTTCGTGCCGGTGAACAATCCCGATGCGCTCCGCGGTGCGGCATCCGATAGAACAGCGGCGATCATCCTCGAGCCGATTCAGGGAGAGGGCGGCGTCCGGCCGCTCACGCCGGAGTTCGCTCGCGCCGTCAACGAGGTGTGCGACAAGACCGGCGCGCTGCTGATTGCGGATGAAGTGCAGTGCGGTCTCGGCCGCACCGGCTCTCCGTTCTATTTTCAGACGCTCGGGATGAAACCGGACCTGGTGTCGGTCGGGAAAGCGCTGGCCGCCGGTGTGCCCATGGGAGCCGCGCTTGTGAAGGACGAGGTGGCCGCCAGGCTCTCGTTCGGCGACCACGGAAGCACGTTCGGTGGAAATCTCCTGGCCTGCCGGGCGGCGATCGTCTGTCTGGACGAAATCGCCGGGGGCCTGCTGGACCACGTGAAAAAGGCCGGCGCCCACCTCGAGAGACGCCTCCGTGAGCTGGCGGCGAAACATCCGGCGATTGTCGAGGTTCGAGGCGCTGGTCTGATGTGGGGCCTCGAGCTGAACTCTGACGATAGCAGCGACTCGAGTGAAATCGCGACCGCCGTCTATGACGCCGCCATCCGGCACGGCTTGCTGGTCAACCGCACGGCCGGAAAGGTCATCCGGCTGCTGCCTCCGCTGACGATTACGGAGGCCGATCTGGATCGAGCCCTCGTGTTGCTCGATGCCGCGTTCAACGAGGTAATCGGCGCCCCCAGCGCGGCTGCCGCGCTGGGGACCCCGCTCGCAGGAGCCACGACGTGACAACAAGAAAAACGCCGACCTTGCGGCCGGCCGTCCGAGCCGACGCCAGGCGCATTCACGGGCTGATTCAGCACCATGCCCTGGAGGGCAGGCTGCTGCCACGCGACCTCAGTGAAGTGGCCGTTCACGCCGAGCGTTTTGTCGTGGCAGTCGATGGCCGTGGCGCCATCGTTGCGTGTGGCGAACTGGCGCCGCTGAGCCATTCGCTTGCAGAGATCCGGTCGCTGGTCGTCAGCGAAACAAGACGGGGAGCGGGGGTGGGCCGCAGCGTCGTGGACGAGCTTCGCCGGCGGGCGCGCCTGGACGGCTACGACGATCTGTGCGTCTTCGCGCATCGGCCGGGCTACTTCGCCCACATGGGCTTCTCGATCGTGCCGCACACGTGGCTGCCGGAAAAAATTTCGGCCAATTGCCGCACCTGCGCGCTGTTCAGGAACTGCGGACAGTACGCGATGGTCGCCCACCTCGAGCCGATCCGGGACACCCGCGCCGTGGAGCAGACGCTCCATGTCTAAGACAGCAGCCGCCTCCGACATCAAGCTCGACAGCGTGAGCGGCGGCGTCACGGCGCCGGCAGGTTTCAAGGCCGCGGGTGTGCTTGCGGGCATCAAGGCGTCGCCGCAGCTCGACCTCGCGCTGGTCGTCTCCGACAACGTGGCCTCGGCGGCGGGCGTCTTCACCACCAACAGGGCGCAAGCCGCGCCGGTGCTGCTGTCGAAGATGAACCTCGAGCATTCCGGGGGTCACGCGCGCGCCATCGTCTGCAACAGCGGCTGCGCGAATGCGTGCACGGGCGATGCAGGGTTCGAGGTGTCGAAGTCCACAGCCGAGATCGTCGCCCGTCTGCTCGGTTGCCGCCCCGACGAGGTGCTGGTCGCCTCGACCGGTGTGATCGGCGTCGATCTCGACCTGGGCAAAGTGTCGAAGGGCGTCTCGAAAGCGGCAAGCGCGCTGAGCCGCGCGCGGCACCACGACGCGGCCCGCGCCATCATGACGACGGATCCGTGGCCCAAGGAATCGGCTGTGAGAGTGGAAACGGCCGCGGGCCCGTTCCACATCGGCGGCATGGCCAAAGGTTCCGGCATGATCGAGCCGATGATGGCCACCATGCTGGGGTTTCTCACCTGCGACGCCAAGGTGGAACCGTCGGTGCTGCACAAGGCGCTGACGGCCGCGGTGCGGGACACCTTCAACGCGATCACCGTTGATGGAGAATGCTCGACCAACGACACCGTGTTCGTGCTCGCCAACGGCGCCAGCGGCGTGGAGATCAACGACGCGTCCTATCCCGCGCTGGAGGCCGGGCTGCGCGGCGTGTCGCGTGAGCTCGCGCTCGGCATCGTCCGGGGCGGCGAGGGCGCCACCAAGCTGGTTGCGGTCCGCGTGAAAGGCGCCAGGGAATGGGCGTACGCCGAACGAGCCGCGCGCACGATTGCGAATTCTCCCCTGGTGAAAACGGCTGTGCACGGCGGCGACCCGAATTGGGGCCGCCTGATTGCCGCCGCCGGACGCGCGGGAGTGCCGTTCGAGCTCAGCCGGGCGGCGGTGCGAATCGGCGGCATCGTGCTGTTCGAGAACGGCCAGCCGCACGATGCGAACGCGCCGAAAGCCGCGGCGCACCTCAACGGCACCGACATCGACATCGAGGTCGACCTCGGCACGGGCGGATCCGAGCATGCCACGATCTGGACCTGCGATTTGAGCGCCGAGTACGTAAAAATCAACGCGGATTATCGAACCTGAATGAGAGCGGCGAGGAGCGGGGTCCCCAACGCGGCTGCCGCGTTGGGGTGCAGGAGCGGGGCGAGGGGCCCCCGCGAGCAATAGCATGACAACCGGTGCGTCGGTCCGCGCGAAGGACTTCCTGTCGGTGCTCGATTTCGAGGCGTCAGAGCTCGACGCGTGTCTGGCCCTGGCTGCGCGGCTGAAGCGCGACCGCTCATTCGGCCCGAAGGCGCCCACGTCCAACGCGCTCGCCGGCGCGCATGTCGCGCTGCTGTTCGACAAGCCGTCGCTCCGCACCCGGTCGACTTTCGAAATCGCCGTTCGCGAGCTGGGGGGCAACGTCATCACGCCGTTTCCCGACGTGGCGCTCGGCGAGCGCGAGCCCACCGTCGACGTCGCGCGCAATCTCGAGCGCTGGGTGAAGTGCGCGGTGATTCGCACGTTCGCGCATTCCACGCTCCTGGAGTTCGCGAAGGCCGCGCCGAGGCTGCACGTGATCAATGCGCTCAGCGATCGGGAGCACCCATGCCAGGCGCTCGCCGACTTTCTCACGCTCAAGGAGCATTGGAGAGCGCTGCCCGGACGCACCATCGGATTCGTCGGCGACGGAAACAACGTGGCCACCTCGGTCGCGGAGGCTGCCGCGATGCTGGGCGTGAACGTCAACGTCGCGTCGCCGGCAGGGTACGAACTGCCCGCGGCCGTGGTGGAGCAAGCCTCGCGAGTCGCGCGTCACGGCGCGAAGATCCGGCTGTTCCGCGATCCTATCGAAGCGGTGCACGGCGCTGACGCGGTCTACACCGACGTCTGGACGTCGATGGGCCAGGAAGCCGAGGCGGACGCACGGAAAGCGGCGTTTGCGGGCTACCAGGTGACGTCTCAATTGATGGGGTACGCGTCGGATTCAGCCCTCTTCCTTCATTGCCTGCCCGCGCACCGGGGCGAGGAAGTCGCCGAAGACGTATTCGAATCGCGCGCGTCGGTGGTGTTCGATCAGGCCGAGAATCGCCTGCACGCGCAAAAGGCGCTCCTCTTCATGCTGCTGGCCGATCGCGGCATCTCGGCCTGAGCAGGCTGTGAGCGGGCAGCGCTCGTGGCTGGCTCACTACGACCCGCACGTTCCAGCTACGCTTGCGCCGTACCCCGAAAAAACCCTCGTCGACTATCTGCGGGAGAACGCCTCGGTTGCGCCGCAAGCGCCCGCCGTGATCTTCAAGGGCAGCGCGCTATCGTATGCCGAGCTGGATCGCCTGACCGATTGCTTTGCCGCGGCGCTCGGGCGGATGGGCGTTCAACGGGGCCACCGTGTGGCCCTGGTGCTGCCGAACTGCCCGCAGTTCCTGATCGCGGAACTGGGCGCGTGGAAGGCTGGCGCCACGGTCCTTCCGCTGAATCCGCTGTATACCGGAAACGAACTGGCAGAGCCGCTGGGGGCGTCGGCCGCGAAAGTGGCGGTCGTGCTCACGCCGTTCTACCAGCGGCTCAAGGATATCCAGCCAGAGACCCGCGTCGAGACGATCGTCGCGACCAGCATCAAAGAGTATCTGCCGCCCCTGCTGCGCATCCTTTTCACGATGTTCAAGGAAAGGAAGGATGGGCATCGCGTTCAGTTGCAACGCGGCGATGAATGGTTCCAGGCCTGTATCCGCGACTCGTCGGCGGCCGCCGCCGGCCGGCCATCGCCGGCCGCCGACGATCCCGCGGTGCTGTTGCTCAGCGGCGGCACGACCGGCACACCGAAAGCGGTGTTGGGCAAGCACCGGCATCTGGTGGCGGCGGCCGTGCAGCTGAGGGCGTGGCTGAGTCCGCCGGGCTCGGGCCCCAATATCGCTCTGCTGCCGCTCCCGCTGTTTCACGTGTACGCCTGCGTCGGCGTCCAGAGCCACGCCATTGTGAGCCGGACACCGCTGGCGCTGGTGCCCAACCCCCGCGATCTCGGCGACCTGCTCGAGACGATCGAGGACGTGAGGCCCACGTTGTTCAGCGCGGTGCCCGCGCTGTTCATCGCGTTGCTCAATCACCCGAAGGTGCAGGCGAGGAAGGTCGATTTCAGCTCCATCCGCACCTGCTTTTCGGGCTCTGCGCCTCTGATGGCCGCAACCAAGGCCCGCTTTGAAGAACTGAGCGGCGGCCGCATCGTCGAAGGATATTCGTTGACCGAAGCCATGATGGCCTGCGTCGTCAATCCGCTGAACGGCATCAACAAGATCGGGTCGGTCGGCATTCCGCTGCCCGACGTCGAAGCCGCCATCGTCGATTCTCAAACAGGCGATCGATTTCTCGCCAACGGAGAGACCGGCGAGGTTCTTCTTCGTGCCCCGCAACTCATGGAGGGGTACTGGCGGAATCCCGAGGAAACTCGACGCGCGTTGCGGGTGCACGGCGAGGGCGGCGCATGGCTCCACACCGGTGATCTGGGTTATCTCGACACCGACGGCTATCTCTTCATCGTCGACCGCCAGAAGGATCTGATCAAGACAAGCGGCTACCAGGTCTGGCCGCGCGAAATTGAGGAGGCCATCGCCTCGCACCCGGCTGTCATGGACGTCGGCGTAGCAGGAATTCCCGACGAACTGAAGGGCGAGGTCGTGAAGGCGTGGGTGGTGTGCAGGCCGGGATCGCGGATGACGGCGGACGAGCTGCGAAGCTACTGTCGCGAGAAAGTCGCACCGTTCAAGGTGCCGGCGCAGATCGAATTCCGGGAAAGCCTGCCAAAAACCATGACTGGAAAGGTTTTGCGCCGAGCGCTCGTCGCAGAACACAAGACGGCTAAGTAACAGGCCCCGAACCACCACGAGCAACGCGACCGTCGTTCAGGCGCTGCCGAATCACGCCCACAAATTCGAGGAGATCGCCCAAACGCCGCTCAACCACATCGCGGACGATGGCCAGGTCCACCGTCTCGTACCCATGGACGAGAATGTTCCGGAAACCGACCATGTTGCGAAGGCGGCCCGCGAGGTCGCTGGAAAGCCAGCCCCCGCGGTCGAGCAGGTCCACCAGCTCCCGGCTGGTGCGCGGCTCTCCCAGATGCTCGTCGGACACGATATGCGACGAAATATCGAGTATGGCTTGAATGGCAATCTGCAACGTGTGCTCGACGAAGCGCTCCTCGCGGATATCGGTGGCGATGCGGTCAGGCTGGCTCAGGCTTCGCAGTTGCTCGACGCAGGTTTCAATCTGCGCCAGCTTTTTGGCGATGAGATCCGGATCGGTCACGGGCGTCCTGCCGGTGTGAGCTTCCGGTATCTCCGGCGGATCGGCTCGAGGTCGAAGAACTCGTTACGCGCCTGCACCTCGAAACGGATCCGCGCGGGGCGATCGCGATCCAGCAACAGCTTGCCGTCGCGAAGCACGCGGTGGACGAGATCGGATGGGGCGCCGTTGAGCACGATCACCTGCACCGGGCGGCCAACGAGCCGTTCGATCTCGGCTTCGAGCGAAAGCGGCAAGCCCTCGAGCGTGGGTTGCGGCGCGCGTGCGTAAAGAATGGCCACATCGACATCGCTCGCAGCCGTGCCGGTCCCGCGAGCCATGCTGCCGTATAAATACACGGCGACGGCGTCGCGCGGATTTGCCTCGAAAAACGCCACGAGTTGCCGCTGGAGTTCGGAGGACGTCACACGAGAATTATACGCGCGCGATACACTCCGCCGATGCCGGCCGCGCCGACGGCGGAGAGGATCTGATGCGGAAGATCCGGCCGCCCGACTGAGAAACACTTGGCATAAGGCGGAAATTGGCGATATCGTAAGGGCGCCTATCCAACAGACGCGACAATCAGCAATCGGCGGCGGCGGATAAATCCTCGAGAGACTTGGGGTCCAAGGAGGATGCTGTTGTGTCAACTGCGCCCGTGGTGATCGTGCGACGGCGGTTCGGCGAGACGGCTCGGCGCGACGCGTGGTGGATTCAGCCCCTGGTCGTGTTCCTGGGGTTATCAACCTTCATCGTGTATTCCACGTGGGCCGCCTTTCAGGGAGCACACTATACCTACGGGCCTTACCTATCGCCCTTCTATTCACCGGAACTCTTCGGAAGCTCGCCGCATAGCTGGTTTGGTCCGAAGCCCGCCGCCTGGCCGGCGTGGCTGCCCTTCTCTCCCGCGTTGCTCATCCTGCCGATTCCAGCCTTGTTCCGGCTGACCTGTTACTACTACCGGGGTGCGTACTACAAGGCGTTCTGGAGCGATCCACCGTCGTGCACGGTCGGCGAACTACGCAAGAGCTACTGGGGTGAGAATTCGTTTCCATTGATTCTGCAGAATGTTCACCGGTACATGCTGTTCATATCGGTGTTCGTGTTGATGATTCTCGCGA
>DASZHO010000141.1:0-37016 GCA_035937795.1 Vicinamibacterales bacterium
CGGCGGCGCGCTCTGTCCCATCACCCGTTTGAGCCGCGTCGTCGCCTCGGCCACATCTTCCTTGTTCAGCCAGATCGACCAGAAGTCCAGCCAGAAACTCGCGTGGATGATGTGATAGATGATCGAGACCGTGAGGACCAGGCCCGCGATCCAATGGATCTGCACCCAGGCGAACCTCAGTCCGAGAATCGGCACGAACGCGGTGACGAGCAGCGTCAGCATCGACGCCGCCATGATCCAGTGGAAGCCCCGCGCTGCCAGCGAGTGCCGTTTCACACGCTCGGGCACCTTGGCCGCCAGCGCTTCGTTCACGGGCGCAGTCTTGGGTCCCGCCGGCTTCGGCCAGAATGCCACAAAAAGCGTATGCCCCAGCATGAAGCAGACGCCAAACGCCAGCGCAACGTACACCAGCCCCCACTGCGCGTGCGTGAGAATGTCTTCGCCCCAGGGGTTCCTGCCCCACTGCACCAGGAAATCCATATGTTTACGCCTGCGCCTCTCCCCTGATAGCTCGTTTCACCAGGTTCTTCATCAATGGGATTTTGTACTCGTTATGCGCCAGCGGCTGGGCGCCCTGTACGGCGAGATCACCCGCCATCCTGGCCGTCTCTTCGTTCCGCGGCTTGCCGGCCACGGCATTTTCGACCGCCGTCAACCGCATCGGGTGCGCGGCCACCGCATTGACAACGATGCGCGACCCTTGAATCGTGCCGTTGGACATTTTGATCGCGGCCGCCACGTTGACCATCGGGAAATCCCAGACCTGGCGCTCGCGAACCTTCTCGAAGTAGAACTGCGCGCCCGCCCAGGTGGCGGGAATCCAGATGGCGGTCAACAGGTCGCCTGGCTTCAGCACCGTCATACGGGTGATGTCGGTGCCCGGCCCGATGAAGTAATTCTCCGCGTCGACGACGCGCTCGCCGCTAGTCGAGCGGATCACCATCTTGGCGTCGAGCGCGATGAGGGCCGGCGCCGTGTCCGACGGATTCACCGCCACGCAGCGGTTCGCGTCGAAGATCGCGTGCTCGCGGTTGATGGCGGTCGGCGTGTCGGCGTAGCAGATGTTGCCGCCGGCGCGATAGCAGGTCCAGCCGGCCCGATAGTACCAGCAGCGGGTGTCCTGCGAGACGTTGCCGCCGAGCGTGCCCTGATTGCGGATCTGCGGCGAGGCAACCAGCCCGGCGGCCTGCGCCAGCAGCGGATACTTTTCGGTGACGAGAGGGTTCTTCGAAATCTCGGTGAGCGTTGTCGTGGCGCCGATCTCGAGGCCGCCGTCCGAGGCCGCCTTGATGCCGCTCAGCTCCTTCACGCCGCTGAGGTCGACCACCACCTTCGGACGCTTGTTCCGATCTTTCAGCCAGTCGAACGTGTCGAGGCCGCCGCCCATCACCCAGGCGTCCTTCCCGAACTTCGCGAGAAGCGCTGTCGTGTCGTCTATGGTCGTCGGCTGAAACAGCTCGAAGACGGGCATTACGTCGTGGATAGTTGCCATATTCCCATCTCCTCCTACACGTGTGTCACGAGGCCCCAATCATGCCCGGCGCTGCCTAGGTGCTCCGCATGGTTTCAGCAGCGTGCATCATCGAGTTCAGGATCTTGTTGTAGTCGCCGCAGCGGCACAGGTTGCCGGAAATGCCGTGGGCAAGCTCGGCGCGCGTCGGGTTCGGGTTGGCCTTCAGAAAGCCGACACTCGCCATGATGAAGCCCGACATGCAGAAGGCGCACTGGAACCCCTGTTCATCGACGATCGCCTGCTGAACGGGGTGCAGCGTGCCGTCCGGCTTTTCGAGCCCTTCAACGGTCGTGATCTGCCTGTCGCGCACGGTGTGCGTCAGAATCGAGCAGGAGTAATGCGGCACGTCGTCGATGAGGACGGTGCAGGCGCCGCACTCCGACCTGTCGCAGCCGATCTTCGTGCCCGTGAGGCCGAGCTTGTAGCGCAGCGTCGTGGCGAGCGTTTCCTGCTTCATGACATCGACGCGGCGCATCTGGCCGTTGACGTTCAGCGTCATCAGCCGCTCGACGGAGCCGGGCATCGAGCCCTGGCCGAGCAGCGTCTGCGATCCGCGGAATACGTACGCGGAGGCCGACACGGCGGCGCCGGTGGCAATAACTCCCTTTATGAACGACCGGCGTGTAAAAGGATTGGAGGGTTGTGGTTGTGGGGTGTGCATTGTGACTGTCATGGAGCAATCACCTCGTCATGAAACCCGCACGGGGTCGCATCACCAACGGCTACTGTTTACTGGATTGAGCCGACACATCCTATCAAACCCGCGTGGCGGTGGTCCATTAAAATTCTAGGCCTCAGGAGTCAGGGGCCGGTTCCGTACCTTGAGCCCTGGGCCCTGGGCCTTGAGCCCTGGGCCCTGAGCCCCGAAGGCCACTATTCGTCCCGGCCGGCCCGTTTGGGGCGCTGGTTGGCCGCCAGCACTTTCTTGCGCAGCCTGACCGCTTTGGGCGTAATTTCGACCAGTTCGTCGTCATTGATGAACTCGATCGCCTGTTCCAGCCCCAGAATCCGGGGCGGAATCAGCCGGATGGCCTCGTCGGCCGAGGACGCCCGCATGTTGGTCTGTTTCTTTTCCTTGGTGACGTTCACGTCCATGTCGCTGGCGCGCGCATTTTCGCCGACGATCATGCCCTCATACACCTGGGCGCCCGGGTCGATGAAGATCTCCCCTCGCTCCTGGAGGTTGGCGATGGCATAGGCGGTGGCCACCCCAGTCCGGTCGGCAACCAACGCCCCGGTGGCGCGGGAGGCAATGGCGCCGTGCCACGGTTCCCAGCCTGCGAACAGGTGATTCATGATGCCCGTTCCGCGGGTATCGGTCAGAAACTGCGAACGGAAACCAATGAGGCCCCGCGCGGGAATCCTGAATTCCATACGGACCCGGCCGCTCCCGTGATTCACCATCTTCGTCATCGTGCCGCGCCGGGTGCCCACCTGGGCTATCACTACACCCTGAAAGTCTTCCGGGACGTCAATCACCAGATCTTCGACCGGCTCAACCCGGCCTCCGTTCACTTCCTTGGTCACAATCTCGGGGCGCGACGCCTGCAGCTCGAAGCCTTCGCGGCGCATCATCTCGATCAGAATCGAGAGCTGGAGCTCGCCCCGCCCCACGACTTTCGTCTGCTCGGGCGAATCGGTTCCCTCGAGCCTGATCGACACGTTTCCGATTAACTCGCGTTCGAGCCGATCGCGCACCTGCCGTGATGTCACATACTGCCCTTCCCGCCCGGCCATCGGCGAGGTATTCACCCCGAACACAATCGAGACCGTCGGCTCGTCGACGGCGATCACCGGCACTGGACTTTGACGTTCCACTTCCGTGATGGTCTCCGCGATGGTGATGTCGGCCATCCCCGCCAGGCAGACGATATCGCCCGCCTCGGCGTGGTCGATTTCCACCCGCTTCAGGCCGTCGAACGAGAACAGCTTGGTGATCTTCGCCAGGCGAGCCACCGGATGCGACGGCGAGCAAATCGCCACCTCGTCGCCGAGCTTGACCCGTCCGTTGAAGACCCTGCCGACAGCTATCCGCCCGAGGTAGTCGCTGGAATCAAGGTTGGCGACGAGGATTTGCAGCGGATCGTCGGCCGAGCCCATCGGCGGCGGCACGTGCTTCACGATCGCGTCGAACAGGGGGCGCAGGTCGCTGGACGGCGCATCCGGCTCCAGCGACGCGGTGCCCTTCTTCGCATTCGTGTAGAGGACGGGAAAATCGAGCTGCGCCTCCGACGCATCCAGATCGATGAAGAGATCGAAGACCTCGCTCAGCACTTCCGCCGCCCGCGCGTCGGGGCGATCGATCTTGTTGATGATCACGATGGGCGGCAGCCCGCGCGCGAAGGCCTTGCCGAGCACGAACCTCGTCTGAGGGAGCGGCCCCTCCGACGCATCGACGAGCAGCAGCACACCATCGACCATCGACAGCGTGCGCTCCACCTCCCCACCGAAGTCGGCGTGGCCTGGGGTGTCGACGATATTGATCAGGATGTCCTGGTAGTGGACGGCCGTGTTCTTGGCCATGATGGTGATGCCGCGCTCGCGCTCGAGCTCGTTGCTGTCCATGGCGCGCTCCTGCACCCGCTCGTTGGCGCGAAACACGCCGCTCTGGTGCAGCAGGGCGTCGACGAGGGTGGTCTTCCCGTGGTCGACGTGGGCGATGATCGCGACGTTGCGCCGCATCGGGTTGGCGACGTGCTGGCGCGAATTTCTGGAAGAACACATCTCCTGAGTATAGTAGCTTCCAGCCACATGAGCCTCTTCAAACGCCAGACCTCGGGATCGGTCGTCTGCACATCGTGCGGGTCGCTGGTCGGTGTCCGGGACGAAAAATGCCTCAACTGCGGGCGCCGGAACCCCGGGTTGTGGGGCTTTGCGCCATTGCTCCGCAGCCTCGGCAACGACCTCGGCTTCGTGCAGCTCGTCATCTGGGGCTGCGGCGCGCTTTACATCGTGTCGCTGCTGCTGTCGGGCAAGGAAATCAGCGTGATGGGCGGAGGATTCCTTTCGATTCTCGCGCCCAATATCCAGAGCGTGTTCCTTCTCGGGGCCAGCGGCGCGGCGCCGGTCTTCGGCTTCGGCCGATGGTGGACGATCTTGAGCGCGAGCTGGCTGCATGGCAGCCTGCTGCACGTGGGGTTCAACATGATGTGGGTCCGCGACCTCGGCCCCGTGGTGGCCGACGTGTACGGCGCGGGCCGCATGGTCGTCATCTACACGCTCGCGGGCGCGTCCGGGTTCTTGTTGAGCTCGTTCGCCGGCGCCTACCTTCCGCCGATGCCGCTGCTCCAGGGCGCGCGCTTCACGCTCGGCGCATCCGCCTCGATCTTCGGATTCCTCGGCGCGCTCGTGTATTACGGCCGCCGCACCGGCAGCCATCTGGTGCGCGGCGAAGCGCTGCGATACGCCGTGATTTTAGGCGTGTTCGGACTGATCATGCCCGGGGTCGACAACTTCGCGCACGCCGGCGGGTTTGCCGGCGGCTACCTGGTTGCGCTCGTGCTCGACCCGCTCAAACCCGAGCGCATCGATCACATTGTGATGGCGTTGATTTGCCTCGCCGCGACAGCCCTCGCCATCGCGGCGTCGGTGATTACAGGAATGAGTCTCTTCTTGCGATAGACGCCCTACTTCGGCGGCACGATCGGCACGAGCCCGGGAAACACGTAGGCGTACAGCATGGCGACGACGCCCACCACGCAGGCCAGGAAGACGCTGTGCTTGATCGTGAAGCGGAAGAGCTTGCCTTCGTCTTCCGACGTCAGACCGGTGGCGGCCACGGCCACCGCGATGCTCGTGAGCGAAATCATCTTGCCCATGACCCCTGCCGCCGAGTTCACCGATGCGGTCAGGACCGGGTTGATCGCGAGCTGGTTGGCCGTGATCACCTGCAGGTTCCCGAACAATGCGTTCGCCGATGTGTCGCTACCCGTGAGGAACACACCCAGCCAGCCCAGAATGGCGCTGAAGAACGGGAAGATCCATCCGGTCGCGGCCAGCGCGAGGCCAAGCGTCGACGTCATCCCCGAGTAATTCATCAGATACGCCAGGCCGAGCATGGTGGCGATCGTCAGCATCGGCTTTGCGAGCTGCTTGAACGTGGCTGTGTAGATCTTGCCGAATCTGGCAGGGCCCACACCCAGGAACAGCGCCGCGGCGATTGTCGCGAAGAAGCAGGCGGTGCCCGACGCGCTCAGCCAGTTGAACGCGAACACCGCCGCATACGGCGCCGGCGCGTTGGTGACCGGCGGCACTCGCATGATCAGGTTGTGCAGCCCGGGCACATTCAAGCCATTCAATGCGGTCGCATTTCTCGGCAGCCAGCCCGGCAGCAGGCCATTGGTGAATCTGTCGAGCCGCAGCTTGATCGCGGGCTCGCCCCACGCGAGGACGAAGGCGACGAGGAGCAGGTACGGCATCCACGCGACAAACACTTCGCCGCCCGTATGCCGGTGCGGCGCCGCCGTGACCGCCTTCTCTCCTTCGAGCCGGAAAATGTTCTTCGGCTTCCAGAGCTTCAACACCAGCGCCGTGCAGGCGATGCACGTGAGCGAGCTCAGGATGTCGGTGAGCTCCGGTCCGACGTAATTCGACACGTAGAACTGCACGCTGGCAAACGACAACCCGCACACGAGAACCGCAGGCAGCACCTCGATCGTTTTCGACAGCCCGACCATG
Source organism: Vicinamibacterales bacterium (assembly GCA_035937795.1). GTDB lineage: Bacteria > Acidobacteriota > Vicinamibacteria > Vicinamibacterales > JAMQPK01 > JAMQPK01. The sequence goes on from DASZHO010000141.1 coordinate 6,191, forward strand.
ACGAGGAGCAGGTACGCGGGAATAATCACCGAGATCATCGCGCACAGCCGGCCGACCATCGCGCTCAGCGCCATTGCAGGCAAGCCCGTAATCCCGGCAAGCGTGACGATCGGGATGCCGATCGACCCGAACGCAACGGGCGCCGTGTTGGCCAGCAGGCAGATGCCGGCGGCGTAGAACGGCGCGAAGCCGAGGCCGGCCAGCATCGCGCCGGAGACGGCGACCGGTGCACCGAAGCCGGCGGCGCCTTCGATGAACGCGCCGAACGAGAACGCGATGAACAACGCCTGGAGCCGTCGATCGTTGGTCAGCCCGCCCACCGAATCCTTGATGACCTCGAACTTCCCCGTGTCGACCGCCAGCCGGTAGAGCATGATGGAGGCGAACACGATCCACGCGATCGGAAAGATCCCGTAAGCCGCACCGTTGACGGTGGACGTCACGGCCAGCTGGAACGGCATGTGGTAGGCCACGATCGCGAGCACGAACGCGACAGCAAGCGCGGTGATCGCGGCCATCCATGCCGGTTTGCGTCTGACGCCCAGCATGAAGAACAGCACCAGAATGGGAATCGAGGCGACCGCCGCCGAAAGACCCAGACTGCCCCCCACGGGCTCATAGTTCTGTTGCCACATAGTTCCCTCAGCTTAGTTGTGTGAACTGGAAGTCGAGATGGGGCGAGACTTTACCACAAGGGACGACTGCTTTGGGCTCTGGGCTCTGCGCTCTCTCTGCGCTCTGGGAGGCGCAGCGTGTCAACCGGCTTTGCGGTCTCTGGCTTCTCTGGCTCCGTCGTCGATCTTGCCGACCCCCTGGCGGCGCGCGACGGCTTCCTTCAACCCGACGTCGAGGCGCTCGCTCCGTAGATCGAGGCGCAGCCAGCCATAGACACTGATGTAATGGTTGGCCACCCAGACCAGCGACAGCCACGCGATCGCGTAGCCTCGCCAATCCGCGTACAGCAGGGTGAAACGTGTCGCCAGGAGCACGCCCGCCGCTACGTAGTGGCTGAAGCAGTACTCGCAGGTCAGCAAATAGAAAAATTTCCGCGCGGCAAGCGATCTCGAGCTCCGGCTGCATGTGACGAAGTGGTCGTGGAGCTCGCCAAACAGCGCTTCGTGCGTCACCGTCCAGGCGATGGCGGCCACCGGCAACGCCAGCACGAACAGCGTGACGATGTCCGATCCGGTGACGTGCGTCACGCGGCCAGCCACCTGGAGGTGCGTTTATCGATTCTGACGTCGGTCCGGCGCAGATCTTCGCGGCGCGCCCCGAGATACGTGGAGATCGCGAGTCCGATCGCCAGCGCGAGCAGCAGCGCGGCGGCAAGCTCGACGCCGAAGGCGAGAAATAGATCGATGGCTGTCCGGTTTCTGGTCATTATCTTCGCCGTACGTCTTCGCTGTGACCGATCGTCCGGCGACCGGCGGCTTCTCCAGCAGCGTCAGCAGCTTCTTCGGCAGCTTTTGGTGATCAGTTCGCAAGAAACGCGCCACTTTCAACTTTTCACTTTCAACTTTCCACTTTCCACTTTCTTGAAAGTTACCGCCCGAACCGGTCGATCGCGCGATTGATCGCGCGCTGGCAAACGCGGCAGAAGCCGAGGGCGCCTGTCGAACCCATGATGCACGCGGCCTCGGGCCGATACAGCCCATGCTCCACGTACCCGCCGCCTTCGAACGCGCCCACCCTGCCCGCGAAGCTCGGCGGGGTCGGGATCGGCGTGCCTGCCTCGACCAGATCGCGCCACTTCAGCGCCGCCGGATTTTTCAGCGCAGTGAGATTCGGCTCCCACGGCTCGGGTCTCTCCGCCGCGCTCGTCTCGTAGGTGACGTTGCCGGTGTACTCATCGCCCAGTCCGGCCAGGTTATGGCCGAACTCATGCACGAACACACGCTCGGCAAGCGGATTGTCAACCGCCACGGTGCTCTGCAGATTGAAGATGCCTCCGCCGCCGAATTCATTGTCGTTCACCAGAATTTCGACGACGTCGTAGGGAGCGGCCGACGCCGCTTCGCGAAGGGCGCGATTGTCATAGCTGAGGATGTAGCGCTCGAGGCCGAAGACGCCGTACTGAGCCGACAGCGGCGTCCGCCGGAAGAGGCCCTGGCGGGGATTGGTTATGCCGCTCTCATCCGAGGGCAGGTCGAGCCCGCGCACGTTGAAATCCGACTTACGGCTCTTGAATGGCTCGTACGAGAACAACGCGTTCACCAGTCGCGCCGCATCGGCGTGAAACTTCGGGATCTGCCGGGCCGTGTAGCCTTCGCTCATGAGCAGAAGGTCCACCTTTTCGGCCGGCGGGCCGCTCTCGAACACCGGCCACACCCTTCCGGCGGAATGAGGCTCCTGGCGGCGCGCCGCCGGCGCCCTCGGATCGATGTCCGTCGACCACAGATCGCGAAATGCATTTTCCGCGTCTCGTCTTTTCAGTTGAATGCGGACCGGGGCCTTCGGCCAGGGAAACCTGAGCGATTCCTGAAACGTCCGCGTGGACGAGCGCACGTCGGCGGTTGTGGCCCACTCGCCGTAAATCGATCCAAAGCCTCTGGAGTAGATAATCTGATGAGAGTCGCGGTCCGCCACCTCGAAGAAGTACGTGCCGAGATTGGTGTCGTCGACGAGGTTCGTGCGGCTGCCCGGCCAGGGGCCGTCCGATGCGACACGATCGAGGGCCAGCGCTTCGGCGCCCAGCCCTCCGGTATGCACATAATCCACTCTCATCGTTTCGGACGTGAAGAAACGATCGTAGGATGTGGGTGGGCCCGCGGCGAGACAGACGAGCGCGGCCACGACGATACAGAGGAGCGCGGCCACCGGACAGCCAGGCGCGAGGAAGTTACGCTTCATTCTGGAGGAATCCATGGGTGCGACGTCTGATGAGTTGATGGATATAGCACGGGCCGGGGCCGAGCGGATCGACATGCCGGACGAGCGCGTGCGCTATCCAAGCTTCAGCGATATCGAGGAGCAATGCGCGAACGAGTACGACGAGCTGCTCAACGCGCTGCACGACGACGAGCTGTTCCAGCCAGTCGATGTGCAGAAGCAGGAAGATCTGGTCGAGCGGATCAAGTCGGTGCTCGGTGAAGCGAATGAAGAGCTGCTCGAGGAGCTCGTCGACAACCAGACGCGGCATCTGTGGCTGCACCAGGAAGCCGCCTTTCACCTTGGAATGGCCGTCGGCTTGAGGCTCGCTCAGGGGCGGAGACACTGAAAAAAGCCTCGGATCAAAGCTCCCGTTTTACTCAAAGATTGCGGGTGGCCAGCACTTCGCGCGCCGGCGTGCGCGCGCCGGTGCAGCTGATCATCCGCGGGCCCTGGAGAAATTGGACCGCGTAGCCGAGCTTCCTGTACAGCTTCACGATGCGATCGGTGGCCTGATTCGACAGAATCACCGGCCCTTTGTGCCTCGCCAGCCATTCAGCCGTCCGCTCCTGTTCGGCCCAGTCAAAGCCGCCCTTCGAATAATTGACAAACTCGACGTCATAGGGCGGGTCGGCGTAGATGAAATCCGATTCCTCGACTGGAAGTTTCTCGAAGTCGGAGCTCGTAAATGTCCAGTTGGCCAGCGCCGGTTCATATTCCGAAAAGTCAGACTTGTAGTTGATGTGTTTATGGCTGCCGAACGGAACGTTGAAGCCGCCCTTGCTGTTGAATCGGCAGAGTCCGTTGTAGCCCGTGCGATTCAAATAGTAAAAGAGACCTGCGGCTTCAGCCGAATTGCCTTTCCAGTTTTGGAGAAGATAATTGAAGCGAGTCCTGGCTTCGTAGTACTTCTTTTCCTCGTTCTTCATGTCGAACGGAATCACAAACCCGCGCTTGAGCCACTGGTAAAAGTTGATGACGTGGGGATTGATGTCATTCAGAACCGCACGCTCTGGCAGCAACCCCGTCGTCACAGCCAGGCCACCGCAGAACGGCTCGACGAGACGCCGATGATTGTGCGCGGACCAGGGCCCTTGGAGGTGCGGCAACTGCCACCGCTTCCCGCCGGCCCATTTCAGCGGAGGGCGGCAACTCACAGCTCTCGAAGCGCGGATGCAATCGGCAGCCGCGCCGCGCGAATCGCGGGCAGCAAGCCGCCGACCAGCCCCATGACGAGCGAGTAGAACAAGCCTTGAATCAGCAGAACCGGCGTCACCGCAAACGCGAACGCCACCTGGCTGAACGTCTGAAAATTCATCGTCGAGGTCTGGTAGCCGTTGAACGCAAGATACGCCGCAAGGCCGCCGATGAGGCCGCCGAACGCCGCGAGCGCGAGCGACTCGGTGAGCACCGACACGAGAACGGATGAGGTGTTGAAGCCGAGCGCTCTCAGCGTGGCAATCTCCCGCGTTCTGGACGACACCGCCGTATACATCGTCAGGATCGCGCCGAAGATCGCGCCGATCCCCATGAGACCGGCGATGAGGTACCCAATCCCCCGGATCAGGCTCGTCATCGTCGTCGACTGCGCCGAGTAGTAATCGTTCTCGCGCATCACCTGCACGTTGAGCTGGGGATTGGTCGTCACCCAGTTCTTGAACGTCGCGAACGACGTCGGCGCATCCAGCCGCGCGAGCACCGACTGATACGAATTGCCCCGGCGGTAGACGCCCTGCAGCAGACGCGAGTCGCACCAGACTTCGGTTTCCGCCACCGACCCGCCGGATTCGAAGACGCCCACGATCTTCAACGTCAACTGGCCCGACTTGAACACCGACCCGAGGTCGACGCCGGCAAACTGCCGCGTGGCCGCCCGGCCGACGATGGCCTCGTTGGTGCCGAACTGGAACATCCGGCCCTCCACCAGCTTCACATCGTCGCGCACCTGGAACGCCGTGGGCTCGATACCGCGGAGCGGCACGTTGGCCGGCGTGCCCTTCGACCGCTTGTTGAGATCGACGATGACGTAGAGCTCGGCGGAGGCGACGGGCTTGTTGCCGTCGTGCAGCAGGCCCGGCGCCTGCTTGATCACCTCGGCGTTATCGCCCGCGATCCCGCTCGTCATTTCCGAATCGGCGCCCGTCCGCATCACGAGCACCCGGCTCGGCGAGCCGGCAGTGGACATCGCCGCCCGGAAGCCTTCGCCGATAGACAGCACTGCGACGAACACAATCACGACGCCCGCGATGCCGACGATCGCCACGATCGACGAGCCGAGCCTCTCAGGAATGGTCCGGATGCTGAGCAGGGTGACCGCGACGGTTTGCTTCGCCCATCTCAGCACGTCAGCTTCTCCACACTAATTCCGCCTGAGCGCATCGGTAATCCGCAGGCGCATCGCCGAGGTCGCCGGAAGAGCGCCCGCCAAGGCGCCCAGCAGGCAGCACAGAACGACTCCGATCGCTAGATCGCGCCCCCGCATGACGAAGACCGGAAGGAACGCGTTGTTGAAGCTTCCGCGGCTGACGAGCAGCCACGTGATCGCCAGGCCCAGCCCGCCGCCCAGCAGCGCCAGGAAGAGCGACTCAGCCAGCACGAGGCCGACGACCAGCCCATCGGTGAAGCCCAGCGTCTTGAGCACCGCGAGCTCGTTGGTCCGTTCGCGGACCGCCTGCGCCATGGTGTTGGCGGTGACGAGCAGGATCGAGAAGAGCACGGCCACAAGAATGGCGACCATGATCGAGCTGACGTCGCCGATCTGATTGACAAAACCCTGCAGAAAGGCCTTTTCGGTGGAGGTCTTCGTCTCCGCCGACGAATTGGCAAACTGCGAGTCGAGCTTGGCGGCCATCTCCGCGGCGCGCGAGGGATCCTCGATCCGGATCACGTACCACCCGACCTGCCCGTACGCCCCGCGGCGATTCTCGTTCAGGTAGTCGTACTGGAAAAACAAGTTCGTCTTGTCGATCGACTTGTCGCCGTCGTAAATGGCGTCGACGTTGAAGAACCAGGCAGTCCCTTGCTTGGGCTGCCAGATCGTCGCCTGGATCGGCACCTTGTCGCCGATCTTCCAGCCGTAGCGTGCGGCGACGTCGCGGCCGACGAGCGCGCCCTGGCGATCGGCGATCCACGCCTTCACCTGTTCGGGGGGAACCTTGAACTCCGGGTAGAGATCCAGGTACGACTCGGGATCCACCGCGATGACCGCGAATTGATTCGCCTTGTCCTGGTAAGTGCCGCCGAACCAGGTGCTGCTGGACGCGAGCTTGACTCCCGGCGTCGACAGAATGTCTCTCTTGTACGACAGCGGCAGCAGTTGAAGCAGGCTCACCTTGTGCATCATCATCAACCGATCGACGCCGGCGATGTCGACGCCCATCGAGAACGCGCTTCGGAGCGTCATGAGAAACGCGTAGAGGACGAACGCGATGAAGATCGACCCCAGCGTGAACGTCGTGCGGACCTTGCGCCTGAGCAGATTGCGCCAGACGAGCGGGAGATACTTCATGATGCCACCGCCTCCATCAGCGTGCCCTTTTCCAGGTGCAGCGTCCGCCGCGCGCGATCGGCGGCGTGCGGATCGTGGGTCACCATCACGATCGTTTTCCCATGGTCGCGATTGAGCGTCTGCAGCAGCTCGAGAATCTCGTCTCCTGCCTTGCGATCCAGATCGCCGGTCGGCTCGTCGCACAGCAACAGCGTGGGGTCTGTCACGATGGCCCGCGCGATGCCGACGCGCTGCTCCTGCCCGCCGGACAACTGCCGCGGGTAGTGCTTCGCGCGGTCGGCAAGGCCGACCACCTTCAGCGCAATGTCGACGTGCTTCTTGCGCTGCCCTTTTGACAGGCTGGTCAACAGCAGCGGCAGCTCGATGTTGCGCTCGGCCGTCAGCACCGGCAGCAGGTTGTAGAGCTGGAACACAAAGCCGACGTGCTGCGAGCGCCACTTCGCCAGCGCACCGCCGCTCAGCTTCGAGATGTCGACGCCCGCGACGCTGACCGAACCGCCGGTCGGCAAATCCAGGCCGCCCATCAGGTTCAACAGCGTCGTCTTCCCCGAACCCGAAGGGCCCATCAGCGCGAGAAAATCGCCCTGCGGGATTTCCAGATTCACGCCCTTCAGCACGTCGATGCGCTCGCTGCCCCGCGTGAAGTACTTGTGAACATTCTTGATGTCGACGAGTGGAGTCATTTCACCATCACCTTGGCGCCGTCCTTGAGATCCGGCGGCGGCGAAACCACGACGCGATCGCCCGGGCGCAGGCCGGCGAGCACTTCGACCCGGTCGCCGTCCGACCCGCCGACTTTCACGGCTCGACGCTCCACCGAGTCGCCGCTCACCACGAACACAAAATTATTTCCGTTATCGGCCGCCACCGCGGCCTTCGGCGCGAGCGTCGTCGGCTGCGCGGCGGGCGCAGCTTCCTGATCGGGGTCGCGCAGGAACGTCACCTTCACACCCATATCCGGAAGGATCCTGGGGTCGAGCGCCTCGAAGCCAATCCGCACGAGCACGGTCGCCTTCTGCCGATCCGCGGTCGGCACCACCGCGATCACGTGCGCGGGAATCTGCCAGTCCGGATAGGCGTCGAGCACCGCCGTCACGTGCTGCGCTGAGCGGACGCGGTTGATGTAGCTCTCGTTGACGTCCACTTCGATCTCGAGCGAACGCATGTCGACAATCGTGCAGATGCCGGTGCGGGTAAAGCCGCCGCCGGCCGACACAGGCGACACCATCTCGCCCGGCTGCGCGTCCTTCGAGATGGCCACTCCGCTGAAGGGCGCGCGAATAACCGTGTTGTCGAGATCGGTCTTCTGCACGTCGATCTGCCGCTCGGCCACATTGATTGCCTGATTCAGCGCGTTGATGCGCGCGTCGGTACCGTCCACGTCCGCCTTGGCCGTGTCGACGTCGGCGTCGGTGATGAGGCCGTCCTTGCGGAGCTTGGCCACGCGCGCGAGCGTCGTCCGCGCCTGAGCCAGGTGCACTTCGTTTTCGGCGACCGCTCGCCGCGCCGCTTCGGCCTGCGCCGTGACGAGCGCCAGCGCCGCCCGCTCGGTCGAGTCGTCCAGGCGCGCGAGCACCTCGCCCTGCGTGACGGCTCTGCCTTCCTCCACGTTCACCTCGATCACTTTCCCGGTGACCTTCGACGACACGGTGGCGCGCCGGCGGGCGGTGACATAGCCGGAGGCGTTCAGCACGGCCGCCTGAGTACCGGCCGCCCGTTCGGTGACGGTCGCGGCCTGCACTTCGATGGCCCGTTCGCGCGTCGCCCATCTCCAGGCGGCCACACTCGCCGTCGCCAGGACGATGAGCGCCCCCACCCAGACGATCCACCGTGCGGCGCTCGGGCGATCTGGCTCGCGCTCGATGCGCAAGGCGGCCAAGTCCTGTTTGAGATCGGTCATGTCGTTTCTGGAGCGTACCTGATCGGCGTGCTGGGGTGATTCTCTCACGAACGACCGCAATTGCTCAGCGCGACCGCGAGGTTCCGCCGCAGGCCTTTCACGCCGGCGCGGGTGAGCGGTGTGCCGTCGATGAGCTCGGCGAGCGCCTCGTCTCCGTCCGCCGACAATTCCTCGAGCCTGAGACGGCCCAGCGCTCCACGAGACGGCCACCTGCCGTTCGCCCTCGCCGCCATCGCGTTCCACGGACAGACTTCCTGACAGATATCGCAGCCAAAAATGTGGCGGCCGATGCCTTTGCGATGTTCCTCGGGAATCTCACCGCGGTATTCGATCGTGAGATAGGAAATGCACCTGGTCGCGTCGAGCACGTGCGGTCCGACGAACGCGCCGGTGGGGCACGCATCCAGGCATAGCGTGCAGGTGCCGCATTGATCCAGCGCCGGTGAATCAGGCTCCAGCGGAAGGCTGCAGATGATCTCCGCCAGCAGGATCCACGATCCCATCTCGGCGTTGATCACGCACGTGTTCTTCCCGATCCAGCCCAGACCCGCATACTGCGCGTAGATCCGCTCCTGCACCGGACCCGTATCCACGTACGCGCGCGCGTCGAACGGTTCGGGGTGCTGCTCGCGCATCCACGCCAGCAGCGCGTCCAGCCGGGTCTTCAGCACCTGGTGGTAGTCGTCGCCTCGGGCGTAGCGGGCGACTTCGCCCACGCCGGGATCGCTCTGCTCTACTGAGTAGGGTTGATCGCTGTTGTAGACGGTGCCCGTCATGATGACGCACCGCGCCGACGGCATCAGGCGCCGGACATCGCCGCGCCTCTCGGCGGTCCGCGGCAAATAGCCCATCGTCCCGCCGTAGCCGCGATCGAGCCACTCGCGCAGGAAGCCGAGCTCTGGAAACGCGCCGGCTGGCGCGATGCCGCACAGATCGAACCCGAGCTCCCCGGCCCGGTCTTTGACGAGCTGGCTGGTCAGCACGCGGAAATCACAGAGCGTTCAGCTATCAGCTCCGAACGGCTGAAAGCTGAAGGCCGATCGCTGATGGCTACGCCGAATCAAGTGGACTCCACGATTACTGCTGGGGCAGCGCGAATGCGGTCAGCGTGCTGCCTGAAGGCACGAGCAGGTACTGCCGGCCATCGAGCATGTAGGTCATGCCGGCCGTGGCGCGCACGCCGAATCCTGTCTGGTAGTGCCACAGGTTCTTGCCGGTCCTCGAGTCAAAGGCCAGGATGTTGCCGTCGCCGTCGGCGTTGAACACCAGACCTGATGCGGTCGAGAGCACGCCCGAGGAAGAGACCGACGGGTAGCGGAACTCCCACCTGCGCTCGCCGGTGACCGGATCGATCGCGCGCAGCGCGCCGAAATTCTTCTGGTCCCGCGGGCGAAGCGTGGCGCCGCTCTCCCACTGGACACCCGGCTGGTATGGCTGTTCCCACGCGTAATAATTCGCGCAGGTCTCCCGCGCCGTCACGAAGAACGTCCGCGTGGTCGGATCGAATGACGGCGCCATGTAATTGGTGCCGCCGCCAAGATCGGGGCAGGTCTTCGTGCCGTTCTCGTCGGGAATGTTTCCCGGGAGCAGGACAGGACGCCCGGTGGGACCCACCTCTTTCGCCCAGGTCGTTTCGACAAAGGGCTTGGCGACGATGACCTTTCCGGTGACGCGGTCGATCGTGTAGAAGAATCCGTTGCGATTGGCGAACATCACGACCTTGCGCGGCTGCCCGTTGATCGTCAGGTCGCCGAGCACCGGTACCTGAGTGGAGTCCCAATCGTGCACGTCGTGCGGCGTGAACTGGTAGTGCCACTTCGCCTTTCCGGTATCGGCATCCAGCGCCACGAGGGACGCTGTGTAGAGATTGTCGCCTTCGCGATTGGTGCTGTAATAGTCGGGTCCGGGATTGCCGGTGCCGAAAAAGACGAGATTCTGCTGCTGATCGTAGGTTCCGGTCACCCAGATCGATCCGCCTCCGTGCAGATAGGAATCGTTGTTCTGCGGCCACGAGCTGAACCCGGGGTCGCCCGGTCCGGCCACCGTCCAGAACCGCCAGGCGCGCTTGCCGGTCGCCGCGTCGTAGGCATCGATGAACCCGCGGATGCCGAATTCGGCGCCGGCGATGCCGACGATCACTTTATCCTTCACCACCAGCGGCGCCACCGTCGCCGAGTAACCGACCTTGTAATCGGCAAGCTCGACGTCGTAGACCACGCCGCCGGTCTTCATATCGAGCGCGACGAGGTGCGCATCGATGGTGGCCATGAACAGCCGGTCGCCCAGCACCGCGAAGCCGCGATTGACCGCGCCGCAGCAGTTGTGCAGGTCGGTCGGGATCTCCCGGCGATAGCGCCAGATCTGGCGTCCCGAGCGCGCATCGATCGCCCACGCGTTGTTGTTGAAGCCGGTGACGTAGAGCACACCGTCGACAACGAGCGGCGTCGTCTGAAAGCTTCCGAGCGTGCCGGTCTGGAACGTCCACTGCGCCGCCAGCCGGTTCACGTTGGCGGGCGTAATCTGCGTCAGCGGGCTGTGCCGCTGCCCGTTGTAGTCGCCTCCGACGGTCAGCCAGCGCCCGGGATCCTTCAAACCGTCGCTGATATCCTGCGGCGTGATCGGGGGTGCGCCGGCCTGTTGCGCGGCAAGCGAAGTCGATCCAATGACGGCGGCGGCGGCGGCGAAGGCGCGGATGGTGGTGATTCGCATAAATGTCCTCACTGCTGAGCGACGGGCTGAAGGGGGATGTTCACGTCGGCCCCGCGGAGCGTGCTCAAGTAGCCGACCAGGTCGCTGAGGTCGCCCTCATTGAGCCGGTCCGGGCCGTAGATCGGCATCAACGAGTCCTTTTCATAAATCACTTCCTGCAGGTCCGACTTCAAGTACCCCTGGATCCGCTCGCGCGTATCCATGATCTGGATGGAGAAGACGTCTTCGTTCTTTTTCGCGCCGCGGATCCGCTGGCCGTCTTTGGTCACCAGGGTCACCGTCTCGTAGCCGGGCGCGATGACTTCACTCGGCGCCCGGATCTCGCGCACGAGCGCCGCGCGCGAGCGCGCCACGCCGATTCTGGTGAGGTCCGGGCCGAGGCGTCCCCCCTTGCCGGCCACACGATGACAGCCCGCACAGCTCGTGGAGAAGAGCTGCGCGCCGTGCGCGACGTTGCCGACCGGCGCCTCCGACGGGGCGACCGTGCCCAGATTGCGAAGATACGCAAGGACGAGAAAAATCTGATCGTCGGGTGAATTGTTCGACGGCATTTCGGTGCCCGGCACGCCCTTGCGGATGGTCTGGAACAGTTGCTCGTCGGTCGCGCCGCCGGCCAGCACCGCCGTGAGATCGGGACCGCGGTAGCCCTTCGCGTCCAGGCCGTGGCAGTCGGCGCACCGCGACCGGTACAAGGCCATGCCGTTGCGGATCGCTTCTCGATCGCCGGCATGGGGGTTGGTGGCGGGGAACGGAATTGGGATGGATGGCTCCTGCGGCTGTTGAGCCAGCAGCAGGCCGCCGGCGGCAACAAGCAGGAGCACGGGCAACAGGACCGGCACCGCGCGTTTCATAGGACCTCCAAGCGTCGGCAGTCTTTTACCACGAAGGCGGGGAGGCATGTTAGTTCTGCCTTTCGACCAGCTGCCGGAGCACGTAGGGCAGGATGCCCCCGTGGCGGAACGCAGTCAGCTCTTCCGGCGTATCGATGCGCACGATCGCCTGGATGTCTTTCGCGGCGCCGCCGTCGGGGGTCACACGGATGGTGATCGCCGAGCGCGGTTTCAGATCCGCAACGGCGATGTCGTACGACTCGGTCCCGGTCAGGCCGAGCGAGCTCGCCGAGTCACCTGCCTTGAACTGGACCGGCAGCACGCCCATGTTGACGAGGTTGCTGCGGTGAATGCGCTCGAAGCTCTCTGCGATGACCGCGCGCACTCCCAGCAACAGGGTGCCTTTGGCCGCCCAGTCGCGCGAGGAGCCCGAGCCGTACTCTTGTCCAGCAATCACGAGAAGCGGAACGCCCGCGCTCTGATATCGCACGGCCGCCTCGTAGATCGTCATCACCTCGCCGGCGGGCTGATACAGCGTCCACCCGCCCTCGGTCCCCGGCGCAAGCTGGTTGCGCAGGCGGATGTTCGCGAAGGTGCCGCGCACCATCACTTCGTGGTTGCCGCGGCGCGCGCCGTACGAGTTGAAATCGCCCGGGAGCACGCCCTGGGCGACGAGATATCTTCCCGCCGGGCTGTCCCTGGGAATCGAGCCGGCCGGCGAAATGTGGTCGGTTGTCACGCTGTCACCGACGAGCGCCAGCACGCGCGCGTCGCGGATATCGGCAAGCGGCGCCGGCGTTCTGGTGATGTCTTCGACAAACGGCGGCTTGCGAATGTAGGTCGAATGCTCGTCCCACGCAAAGCGGTCGCCGCCGGGAACGTGGAGCGAGCGCCACCGCTCGTCTCCCTCGAACACGTTCGCATATTGCGTCGTGAACATCTCCGGCTTCACCGAGCTGAGCATCGCTTCCTGAATTTCGCGCTCGCTCGGCCACAGCTCGCGCAGGTACACGTCTCTGCCAGCTGAATCCTTTCCGATCGGTTCAGCGGTCAGGTCGACCGTCATCCGCCCCGCCAGCGCGTAGGCAACGACCAGCGGCGGCGAGGCCAGATAGTTCGCACGCACCTGCTGCTGAATGCGCCCTTCGAAGTTCCGGTTGCCGCTCAGCACCGAGCAGACGACCAGATTCTTCTCGGCGACAACCGCCGACACCTCTTCGGGCAGCGGTCCGCTGTTGCCGATGCACGTGGTGCAGCCGTAGCCCACCAGGTTGAACCCGAGCGCGTCGAGATACTGCATCAGCCCGGCCTTTTCCAGATAGTCGGTCACGACCTTCGATCCGGGAGCGAGGCTCGTCTTCACCCAGGGCTGGCGCTGAAGCCCTCGCTCCACCGCCTTTTTAGCCAGGAGGCCGGCGCCAATCATCACGCTGGGATTCGACGTGTTGGTGCAACTGGTGATCGCCGCAACGACGACCGCGCCGTGGTCGAGCCCTTCGGCAATCGCCGGAGGCGCCTCGAGCACGGCGACGCCGGAGGACGAGGCGGCCGCCGGCGCCGGCGAGGCCTTGCTCTTCTTGTCGCTCATCATCGAGCGCAGCGATGACTGAAATCCCGTTTTCGCGTTGCCCAGCGACACACGATCCTGCGGCCGCCTGGGGCCCGCCAGGCTCGGTTCCACCAGGCTGAGATCGAGCTCGATCGTTTCGTCGTACGAGGCGTCGGGAGCCGCTGAACGGCGGAACAGCCCCTGCTCCTTCGCGTATTCCTCGACCAGGCGCACGTGGCGGGCGGAGCGCCCCGTGAGTTTCAGGTAGTCGAGCGTCATCTCGTCGATCGGGAACATCGCGGCCGTCGCGCCGTACTCCGGGCACATGTTGCCGAGCGTCGCGCGGTCGGCGATCGTGAGGTTTGCGAGGCCGGAACCGAAGAACTCGACGAACTTGCCGACGACTCCGACCTTGCGCAGCCGCTCGGTGACCATCAGCACGAGATCGGTTGCCGTGACTCCTTCCGGCAGCACTCCGGTGAGCCTGAACCCGAGTACCGCTGGAACGAGCATCGACATCGGCTGTCCGAGCATCGCCGCTTCCGCTTCAATGCCGCCCACGCCCCATCCCAGCACCCCCAGCCCGTTGACCATCGTCGTGTGCGAGTCGGTGCCGACGAGGGTGTCCGGATAGGCGCGTGCCTTGCCGTCCACGACCTCGCGAAAGACCACGCGCGCCAGATATTCGATGTTCACCTGGTGGACGATGCCGGTGTCGGGCGGCACCACCCGGAAATTCCTGAAGGCGTCCTGCCCCCAGCGCAGAAACGAATACCGCTCTTTGTTCCGCGCGAACTCGAGCTCCGCGTTCAGCGTGAACGCGTCGGCGCGGCCGAAGTAGTCAACCTGCACCGAATGGTCGATGACGAGCTCGACCGGCTGCAGCGGGTTGACGCGGTCGGGATTGCCCCCGAGCCGGATGCAACCGTCGCGCATCGCGGCGAGATCGACGACGCAGGGGACGCCCGTGAAGTCCTGCAGCAGCACCCGCGCGGGCGCGAAGGAGATCTCCCGTTGAATCTGTCCGCCGGGCTTCCACGCCGCCAGCGCCTGGATGTCCTCCGGGCGTACGAATCGCTCGTCCTCGTGCCTGAGAAGATTTTCCAGCAGCACTTTCAACGAGTACGGAAGGCTGCCGACGCCGGAATACCCGGCGCGCTCGAGCGCTTGCAGGCTGAAGATCTCGACGGGGTCGCCGGCAAGCGTGGAAGCGATCCGCGTGCCGAAGGAATTCGTGCTCATGGTTTGTCAATCCTATCAAAACGGGCGCGGGACCGATCTGCCTGGGCCGCTTCCTGGATCGGCCATTGCCTCGGTTGAATCGGCCGCCGGCTGCGCGCGTGCAATCGCAAGGACCGCGTCGGCGGCGCGGCCGCTCGCACCCGGGCCGCCAAGTTTCCGGCAGACTTCGGCAAGCGCGGCGCGCGTCTCGTCCGCCCGGACCTTGTCGGTGAGAAAGGAACGCACCTCGCGGGCGATCGCCTCGGGCGTGCAGGCGTTCTGGATGAGCTCGGGAACCACACGCCGTCCCGCAATGAGGTTGACCATCGCGAACGTGTCGACCCGCACGAACCTGCGGCCGAGGCGGTATGACAGGGGCGACAAGCGGTAGACGACGGCCATCGGGACGCCGTGCAGGGCCGCCTGCACCGTCGCCGTGCCCGACGCCGTGACCGCCACATCCGCCACCGCCAGCACGTCGTCGGTCCTGGCGAGCACTTCTGCCGGACGAATTCGATCCCAGCGAAGTTTCCTGAAGAGACGATCGTCGAGCGATGGCGCGCGCGCGATCACGAACTGGACGCCGGGGATGTGATTCGAGATGTCGCCGGCCGCATCGCGCATCACCGGCAGGAGCCGCTTCACCTCGTTCGGCCGGCTTCCCGGGAGAAGCGCAACGATGGGCCGGCTCGCGGCGAGGCCGATTTCCTTCAGGAACGCCGCCTTGGGCTCCTGCGCACGAGCCAGGTCGATGAGCGGATGGCCCACAAATTCCACCGGCACTCCGGCATCTCTGTAGATCTGTTCTTCGAAGGGAAAAATCACCAGCACGCGGTCCGCCACGCGCTTCATCACGTCCATCCGCCTGGGCCGCCAGGCCCAGATCTGCGGGCTGATGTAATAGATGACGGGAATCCCGAGACGTCGCACCGCGGCTGCCAGCCGGAAGTTGAAATCAGGAAAATCGATCACGACGAGCGCTTGCGGTTTTTCCGAGCGTGCGGCGTCGACGAGGAGGCGCAGGACGGCAAACGATCGGGGAAGCACTCGAGCCGCCTCGATCAAACCGGTGACGCTCAGGCCCCGATAGTCAGCGAGCAGCTCGCCCCCGCCCGCCATCATGCGCTGGCCGCCCAGGCCGAAAATGGCCGCGGCGGGCGCGCGGCGCCGGATTTCCACCGCGAGCGCGCCGGCATACAGATCGCCGGACGGCTCGCCGCACGACATCATGATCTTCAATGTTTTTTGAGATCCGGCGACGTGAGGTCGAGTTGATTCAGGCCGACGAGCTCGTAGCGGCCGAAGCCGGCCTTGCCGAGCTGGTCCTTGAACGCGGCTGCGTTGCCCACCATCACGATCGAAAGACGATCCGGATCCAGATAGGTTCGCGCCACGCGCTGAACGTCGTCGGGGGTCACCCCGTTTGCGCGCTGTCTGAACGTGCGCAATTCGTCGAGCGACAAATCGTAGAAGACCACGTTCACGACCTGGCGCGCGATGGCGCCGGGCGTTTCGATCGTGAGCGGGAAGTTGCCGGTCATGTACGCCTGCGCGCCGGCGAGCTCGCGATCGTTGATGCGGTCTCGGAGGAGCCGCCAGAACTCGTCCACGATCAGCTTCACGACGTCGGGGGTCGCCTCCGATCGCGTGTCGGTTCGGGCGACGAAATCGCCGGCCAGCAGCATCGTGTTCAATTCGGCGGACGCCGAATATGTCAGGCTGCGATCCGATCGCAGCACGTGATAGAGCCGGTTGCTGCCTTCGCCCCCGAGTATCCGGATGGCCTCGTCGATGGCCATGTAATCCGGCGTCTTTCTCGGCACGCCGAGCTGGCCCACGCGCACCGCCGTCTGGACCGCATCCGGCTTGTCGATCACGACCACCCGGCGGGCAGGCTTCGGGGGCGCCGGAAACGTGGGCGCCTGCACGGCCTGCCGGGGCCAGTCGCCGAACACCCGCTCGGCTTCCGCCAGCGCGTCGGCGGCGTCGACGTCGCCGACCATAGCGAGAATGCTGTTGTTGGGCGCGAAATACCGGCGATGAAACTCGCGGAGATCGTCGCGCGTGATACGCGCGATCGAGTCGGGCACCCCCGTGTCGGGTTGGCCGTAGGGGTGTGATCCGTACACGAGGCGATTGAACACGACGCTCGCGACGTAGTCGGGATCGGCGAGGCTCACCTGCAGCGTTGAAATCGCTTGCAGGCGCTGCCGGTCGATCTCCTCCGGCGCGAACGCCGGCCTGCGCACCATGTCGGCCAGCAGATCCATCCCGAGCGAGAGGCTGTCTTTCATCACCAGCACGTGCGCCGACGTGAGATCGCTGCCCGCGCCGGTGCCGAGCGCGCCGCCGATCGAATCGATGGTCTCGGCGATTTCCTGCGCGCTGCGGCTGGTCGTGCCCTGATTGAGCAGTTGCGCCACGAGCGTGGCGACGCCGCTCTTTCCCGGCGGATCGTAGGCGGCGCCGGCGCGCACCAGCAGTCGCATGCTCACCTCGGGCTGTTCGTGGCGCATCACGACGATCACCTGCATGCCGTTGGGCAGCGTGCGCAGCTCGTAGGGCGGAAAATTCACCGGGCGGGATGGCAGCGGCGCCGGCGGGAATTCCGACGGCCAGTTCGAGACCTGACCGGCGACGGTGGACGCCAGGGCCACGACGAGCGCAAGCGCCGGGTAGAACGGGACCGTTTTCACTCGCGCGCCCCCGTCTTGGGAAGAATCGTCAGCACGATCCGATTCTCCGGAGTGAAGTAGGTTCGCGCAACCCGCTGCAGGTCGGCGGCCTTCAGCCCCGCGAAGATATCCACCTCGCCGTCCGCGGTCGTGATGTCGTGATGAATCACGACGGCGTGCGCCAGCTGCGCGGCCTTTCCACGCGCCGATTCGCGGTCGAGGATGTAGTCGCGGAAGAACTGGTTCTTCGCGCGCAGCAGCTCGCGCTCGGACACCGGCTCTTCGCCGAGCTTGTCGAACTCCGCAATCAGGGCGTGTTCCGCCTCGGCCGGCGTATGGCCGCGCTGAACCACGGCGATGGCAAAAAACAGGTTCGGCTCTTCGATGATGTTCGCGCCGCCGTAGGCCGCGACGGCGATCCCCTTGTCGTAGACCAGCGACTTGTGGATTCGCGAGCTCTCGCCGTCGGACAGAATCTTGGAGGTGAGGTGCAGCGGATACGAGTCGGGGTGGCCGTCGTAGGTGATGTGGTACGCCACGACCACCGCCGGCAGCGGCCAGTTCTCGATCGTGGTGAAACGCTGTTCGCGGGTCGACGGCGGCTCTTTCGGGTAATCCCGGGCGATGGGCCGATCCGATTTCGGAATGCGTCCGAAATATTTGTTGACCAGATCGAGCGCCTGCGCCGAATCGAAGTCGCCCACCAGCGCCAGCGTGGCGTTGCCGGGCACGTAATACGTGTCGTGAAAATCACGCACGTCGGCCACCGACGCAGCATCGAGGTCGGTCATGCTGCCGATCGTCGTGTGCTTGTAGGGATGCACGGTGAATGCCTTATCGTAGAGAATCTCCGACACGCGCCCGTACGGCTGGTTGTCGATCCGCAGCCGCCGCTCTTCCTTCACCACTTCCCGTTCGGCCTTGAAGGTGTTTCCATCGATCCGGAGCGTGGCCATGCGATCGGCCTCCAGCCACACGATGAGCGGCAGATATTGCGAGGGCACCGTCTCCCAGAACACCGTCGTATCATCGTTCGTGTAGGCGTTGCTCTGTCCGCCCACGCCCGCAATCATCGAGGTCTGGCGTTCGGGCTCCACGTTCTTCGATCCCTTGAACATCATGTGCTCGAACAGATGCGCGAACCCGGTGCGTCCGGGCCGCTCGTCCTTCGAGCCGACGTGATACCAGAGATCGGCGTGGACGATTGGCGTCGAATGGTCTTCGGACAGGACGACGGTGAGGCCGTTGGCGAGCGTCGTGAGCGAGTACTGCATGCGCGGCGGCCGCACCGCCGCGTCGAGCGGTGCGAACACGAGCGCGAGCGCGGCGACGAGCGTGAGCGCGGCGGCGAGCGCGACTCTCATCACTTGGACCGCAGCCTGCTCTCCTCGAGCAGGGCTTCGATCTCGAGGACCCGCTGCTCGAGGTCGGCGATCTTTTTGCGCAACGCCGGAAGTCTGCGAAAGATCACGGACGACTTCAGCCACTCGCGGTTCTCGATGGCGGGATACCCGCTGAGAAACGCGCCGTCGGGCACCGAGTTCGTGATGCCGCTCTGGCCCACCGCCACGACGTTCTTGCCGATCTTCACGTGGCCGGCCACACCCACCTGGCCGCCCAGCATCGCGCCGTCGCCGATGCTGGTGCTGCCGGCGATGCCGACCTGAGCCGCGAGCAGAACGTTCTTCCCCACCGTGACGCCATGGCCCACCTGCACCAGGTTGTCGATCTTCGTACCGGCCTGGATCCGCGTTTCGCCGACCGCCGGACGATCCACCGTCGTGTTGGCGCCGATCTCCACATCGTCCTCGATCACCACGATGCTGGTCTGCGGAATTTTCTGGTGAGTGCCGTCGGGGCGCCGCACGAACCCGAACCCGTCGCCGCCGATGACCGCGCCGTTCTGCAGCACCACGCGGTTGCCGATGATCGTTCGCTCGCGGATGGCCACCTGGGAGTGAACAATGCAGTCCTCTCCGATCGCCGCGCCGTCGCCGATCGACACGTTCGGGTAGATCACGGTGCGATCGCCGATGCGGGCGCCCCGGCCGATGGACACGAACGGCCCGATGGACACCTCGCGGCCGAGCGTGGCATCGGGTGCAACGTGGGTCATCTCATCCACGCCCGGCGCGGGCTGCGGCGCGGCCACAAACACCCCGACCGCGTTCGCGAACGCAAGATACGGATCCTTCGTGCGCAGCATCGCGCACGACGCCGCCGGGGCGAGATCGCCCAGAATCACCGCGCTCGCGCGCGTTCGCCGCAGCGCCGACGCGTATTTTGGATTCGCGAAGAACGTCACATCGCCGGGTCCGGCATGTTCGAGGCTGGCGACGCGATGCACCTCGAGAGCGCCATCTCCTTCGAGCCGGCAGCCCAGCCGCTCGGCAAGATCCTGTAATTTCATGAGCTTGAAGAATATCACCCCGCCGTTATGGAGCCGGCGCTGTCCGCCGGCGCGGCGCCGGCGGCCGTGGCGGAGGATTCACCGGCAGCGCCGGGCGTCCGGCGGCTTCCCACTCGGACGCGATCACCGATGCCACGCCCGAGATGGCCTGGCCGAGGCGGCGCTCGAGAATCGGCTTCGCCTTCGCAAAAAAACCATCGTAGTAGCGGTCGTCATAGGCCGCGAGGTCGTCGATTGCCGCGCGATCGGCCGCCAGCACCGGATCGACCTGGAGATAGCTGTCGACGAGCGTGTCGAAGATGAAATCTCTGACGTTGGGAATCGACTTCAACGGCGGGGGCTGAATCGTCAGTTGCTTTCCATAACGCACGAAGAGATCTTCCTCGAAGCGCGCGTGAATCCCGGTCTGCCCGGTCAGCTGGCCGTCGCTGTTCACCGCGGCGTGGAACGGCACGTGCGCATCGGCGACGTAGTGTCCGATGATCGACGAAAAGAATTTGATGTCGGCCGGCGCAACGACGGCGCCCTTCTGCTGATCGTCGAACGCCTGGCGAAGACGGCCCGCCATGTCTCCGGTCCGCCACGGCAACAGTCCATTTTTCAGGAGCGTCTGCAAGCCGTAATTGGCGAGCGCAGCGTTGTAGTCGCGGGACAATTCGTTGAACGGGTACTTTCCGTAGGCGTCGAGATACAGGACGTGCCGCGGGTTCTCGTCCACAAAGCCAGCCGTGCGCCACAAATCCGGGTCAATCACATGCTCGACCACGAACACGCGATTGGCCTGAAAGAAGGGCCTGATCGCCTCGGGCAGCAAGTCGATCGCGCGAGACATGATGAATTTGTGCGTTTCAAAACCCCAGGCGGCGGCCGGCGCGGGCGTCGACAGCGCGAGAAGCGCGAGCAGTGCGGCCCCGGCGGCGGTCTTCTGCATACCGTATTATCGCAGCAATGCCGCGGATAGGCGCTCACATGTCGGTGGCGGGGGGATTGCCGCTTGCGATCGCGCGAGCGCAGCTCCATCAGTGCGAATCGCTGCAGATTTTCACCAAGAACGCAAACCAATGGCGCGCGCGCCCGCTTGCTCCCGAGGAAATCGCCGCCTTCCAGAAGGCTGCGAACGAGACGGGCATTCAGCCGATCGTGTCGCACGCCAGTTACCTGATCAACATCGCGACGGCCAACCCTGCGCTCCGCGCGCAGTCATTGGCCGCGCTCGGCGAAGAAGTCGATCGTGCCGAGGCTCTCGGCCTGCTGGGTGTCGTGCTGCATCCGGGGGCCCGGATGACTGCCCCTGAAGATGACGCCATCGCGATGGTCGTGAGCGCGCTCGCCGAAGTGATTGCCGCGCGCGCTGGAGGCAAGACGATGATCCTGCTCGAGCATACCGCCGGCCAGGGCACGGCGATGGGGGCGAGCTTCGAACAGATTGCCTCGATGCTCGACGGAGTGCGGGACAACAAACGCCTTGGCGTGTGCCTCGACACCTGTCATCTGCTGGCGTCCGGCTACGACATCTGCAGCGAAGATGGCTATCGCGAGACGTTCGATCGATTCGACGAGCTCATCGGCTTCGAACGCCTCGAGGTGTTTCACCTGAACGATTCGAAGAAGCCCTGCCGGAGCCGCGTGGATCGCCACGAGCACATCGGGAAAGGCTGCGTCGGGCTCGAGCCGTTCCGGCGGCTGGTGAACGATCCCCGATTCGATCGCCTCCCGATGGTGATCGAGACCGAAAAGACCGGGACCCGCGAGAAGATGAAAATAGTCCCGGACCCGCTGGACGTGATGAACCTGGATATCCTCCGCTCGCTGCGCAAGCAGGGGTGAGACACCGCGAAGGGCTTGAGGGAGTCAGACGTGCTCGCCGAACACGTCCGCTTCGAATTTGTACAACGTGGCGCCGTGTTGCCATGCGTCTTTTGGCAGGCCGGCCTTTCTGCACGTGTGCTCGATGAACTCGTCGCGGCTCCACCCGCATTCGGTCGCCACCTGGGGCAGCAACAGTCCGCGCCGCTGGCCGTGCTCGGCAACCAACCCGTGGCGGCCGACCTCGATTTCGCCGATCGCGGCGACCGGTTCGATCGGCCCGAGGACAGAGATCTCGATCGTGATGCGCGACCATTCCGGCGCGCTCAGCGATGGAAAGCGAGGGTCTGACACAGCCGCCGACACGGCGCACCGCTCGACCACCTCGATGAGCGGCAGATCCCGCTCGAGATATCCGATGCAGCCCCGAAGATCTCGTCCGGCGTGCAGCGATACGAAAGCGCCGGCGCGGTCGGTGACCGCCAGACCGGTGCGGTGCGGACGGTCGACTGAGCCTGCGTCCCGAATGCCGATTGCGCGGGCAATCGCTGTCCGGGCGCGACCGAGCAACTCCTGTCGCGCGGCCGCCGTCAAGGTCGGGCCCATGCGCTCTATCGATCGAAGGTTCCAAACGCGGCGGCCAGATAGCCGACGACCGCATCCTTGTCGCCGGAGACGTCCCCCGAGTCGGCGTACTTCAGAATGCGCGCGTCGCGCGCGCCGAGCGCCTTGGCAGCCAGCATCACCGACACCGTTGGCCCCCCGCCGCAGGCATGGTCGGGACATCCCTCGAGCGCCGACATCAGGCCATCGGGATCGAAGCGCTCGACGTGCTCAATCACCGTGCCGTCGAGCCTGGCTGCCGTGTCGGCGTCGTGGTAGTGGGAAAGATCGGTGCTCGCGACCAGCAACGCCTTTCTGCCCTTCAATGCCGACGTCAGCGCGGTGGCCAGCGCATAGACCGTTTCCCTGCGCTGGACGCCCATGACGAGCGGCACGATTTGGGCATTCGACAGCACCCGCTTGAGAAACGGCAACTGCATCTCGAGCGAGTGCTCCCGCACGTGCGCAGTCGCGTGCGGGCGAATTTTGTTCGACGACAGCGCCATCGCTGCCGCGCAGTGTTCGGCAACGGGCATCGCGCCGAGCGGCGTCTCGAAGGCGCCCCGTTCGTAGATCGCAACGCCTTCGAAACCGACGAAATGAGAAGGGCCGACGAGCACGACAATCTCGGCCTCGCACTCCGTGAACAACTTGTAGGCGTAGGCAGCCACAGGCCCGGAATACATGAGGCCGGCATGTGGCGCGATCACGGCGAGCACCCGGCCGGCGGGGACGGTCTCGACGGCGGCAAGGTAGCCATCGATTTCACGAGCGAGCGCGCCCGGATCCGAGGGATACCAGCTGCCTGCAACCGCCGCCCGGCGCAGCAGGGGAAGGGTCATTTATCAGCCATCTCGGCGCTGCATTCCGCGCTGCTGTGCATGGTAGCATTCACAGGTGCCCGAGCGACTGACGCGAGCCGATGTCGAGCGCATCGCGGCTCTCGCACGCCTCGAGCTGACCGACGCTGAAAAGGATCTGTTCGTGCGGCAGCTTGCCGGAGTGCTGGAGTACGCCGACGAGATCCAGGCCGTCGAGACGAGCGGCGTGCCGCCGACCTCCCAGGTGCTTTCCAGCCAGCAGGCTGACCGCGACGATACCCCTGTACCAAGCCTGTCGACCGCCGAAGCCCTCGCCAACGCTCCCGATCGATCGCCGCAAACGGGTTTATTCCGCGTTCCCCGCGTCATCGGATGAGCGCGGCTTTCTTCGGATGAGCGCGGCTTCCTTCAAGACGGCGCGCGAGATTCGCGACGCCGTTGCCGCTGGAGAGGTTTCAGCCGTCGAGGTGTGCCGGGTGTCGCTCGATCGCATCAACGCCCTCGATGGATCGCTGAGCGCGTTCCTGAGCGTGGCGGCCGAACGCGCGCTCGACCGTGCCCGGACAATCGACCAGGACAAGCACCACGGACCGCTGGCCGGCGTGCCGATTGCCATCAAGGACAACATCAGCACACGAGGCATCCCCACAACCGCTGGATCGCGGATCCTGAAAAATTACGTGCCGCCCTACGACGCCACCGTCATCACGCGGCTGGAAGCGGCGGGCGCCGTCATTCTCGGCAAAACAAACTGCGACGAATTTGCGATGGGCTCATCGACCGAGAACTCCGCATTCGGTCCCTCGCGCAACCCCTGGGACACGTCGCGCATCCCTGGCGGCTCGAGCGGCGGTTCGGCCGTTGCAGTGGCCGCGGGAATGACCCCGATCGGGCTGGGGTCTGACACCGGCGGATCGATTCGACTGCCCGCCTCGTTGTGTGGAGTCGTCGGCTTGAAGCCAACCTACGGACGCGTGTCCCGCTACGGGCTCATTGCGTTCGCCTCTTCTCTGGATTGCATCGGGTCGCTCACCCGGACGGCGCACGACGCGGCGCTTGCGCTTTCAGTGCTTGCGGGCCCCGATCCGCGCGATTCCACCGCGTCCGGCCAGCCCGTATCTGATTACATGGGCGGTTTGAGCGGAGACATTCGAGGGCTCCGCCTCGGCGTGCCGCGAAAGATGCTCGAACATGGGGTAGACGACTCGGTCAGAGGCTGCTTCTACGCCGCGCTCGAAATCCTGCGGGCCCGCGGCGCCGGGATCATCGACATCGAGCTGCCGCATGCGCCGTACGCGATCTCGACCTATTACGTTGTCGCGACCGCCGAAGCCAGCTCGAACCTCGCGCGCTTCGACGGCGTGCGCTATGGCTACCGGGCTGAAGGCAGCCATGACCTGCGATCGATGTACGAGAAGACGCGAAGCGAGGGATTCGGCGCCGAGGTGAAGCGGCGAATCATGCTCGGCACCTACGTCTTGAGCGCGGGTTATTACGAGGCCTATTACTTGAAAGCGCAGAAGGTCCGCACGCTCGTCCGGCGCGACTACGAGCAGGCGTTTCAAACCGTCGACGCCGTCGCGATGCCTACCAGTCCCACGCCCGCGTTCAAAATCGGGGAACGCGTGGAAGACCCGCTTCAGTTGTATCTCGTGGATGTGTTCACGGTCAGCGCCAATCTCGCCGGGCTTCCCGCGGTGAGCGTGCCGTGCGGCCTGACAACCGAGCACCTGCCGATTGGATTGCAGATGACCGGCAAGCCGTTCGACGAGGCAACGCTGCTCCGGATTGCGGACAGTTACGAGCGCGACACGAACTGGTGGAAAGAGTGCCCCGCGATCTAGGGGCCCGTCACTGATGCTTCGCGTGCTCCAGGAGCTCGGGCGTCTTCAGCACGTCGACAGGTCCGTGCGGCGCGTTGGGGGACAGATAGCGCGCGAACGACTGCTGCCCGACCCTCTCCTCCAGGCTCTTCACCACCATCGACCGGCGCCCGGTCGTCGGACGCAGTTTCGGAAAACCGAGGATGATGCAGAAACCGAGAAAGAGCGCGAGCACGAACACCGTGCTCGACACAATCCCGGTGAGAGTTCCGACCACGAGGTTCACGACGTCGGCGGAGCTCACGCGGCAGGTTCGGACTGGACGAAGGGTTTGGGCGGCGGCAAATCGTATGGCACCTTCTGACGGCGCACTTCTTCCATGGCCACACGTTCGGCCTTGTGGGGCATCGGATGATGGTCGCTTCCCTGGTCGATGCGCGGACGGGCCCCGCGGCGGAGCTGCTTGGCCCGCAGGGCGGCGATATCTACGAAGAGAAAACGGTTGGTCACGGGCGGAGCCGGTTCGGTCGGCTCGGCCCTCTCGGGTGCCTGCGGCTCAAGGATCTCAAGTTCCATAACGCTTCAGGATACCTCACAACCGGCTCCACGCTCAAGACTTAGTCGCCGTTGGCCCACTGCCCGCAAGATTACAGTGGCCCCGCTTCCCCGTAACTCAGATCGCGAACCCCTGCTGACGCCAGCCATGGCCTGGCGGCCGTCGCGTAGCGGCACGGCCCAGGCTCAGGCGGGTGCCTGAGCCGTGAGCCACGCGGCGCAGCCAACCGCCGGAGCGCTGTTACGCCGCGACGTTGACCTTGATCTGTTTGGGTTTCGACTCTTCACGAAGCGGCAGCACGATCGTGAGCACGCCATCCTTGTAGTCGGCCTGAACTTTGTTCGGATCGACCGTGTTCGGCAGACTGAAGGACCGGGCAAATGTGCCGTAGCTGCGCTCGACGCGATGGAACTGCTCCTCGGTCACATTCTCTGCCACCTTCTTCTCGCCGCGGATGGTCAGGGTGTTGTTTTCCACGATGACGTCGATGTTGTCCTTCTTCATGTCGGGAATCTCTGCCTTGATGATGAGTTCGTGATTGCCGTTGCTGTAGATGTCGACCGGCGGCAGCCACGCGCCCCGGTTCATCACATCGTCGCCGGTCGTCCGGTCGTAGTCGGCCCCGAGCACACGATTCAGCCGGGCTTGAATGGTCGCAAATTCACGGAATGGATCCCAACGAACAATAGCCATGATTCTTTCTCCTTCGAAAAGGCCGGCCCGAAAGGGACCGGCCGTAAGGTTTAGGCGCCCACTGTGTCGTGGGCGCCCATTGTCTGCCTTAGACGCCCACGGTCTCGGCGTCTATGACTTCGCCGTCCTTCACATCGTTCTTGTCCTTGTCGTTCGCCGAGCCTGCCTGAGTGCCCTTGTACATCTGCTCGGCCATTGCGTGCGACGCATGCTGCAGCGCTTCGGTGGAGCGCCGGATGGCCGCCGCGTCGTCGGTTTTCAGCGCCTCTCGCAGTTCACTGATGGCGGCTTCCACGCGCCCGGCATCCCCGGCCGGGAGCTTGGCGCGATTCTCACCTAGCGTCTTCTCGACCGCGTACGCCAGCGCGTCGCCCTGGTTGCGCGCGTCGATCAGCTCGCGCCGCGACTTGTCGTCGGCGGCGTGGCTCTCGGCATCCCGCACCATCCGGTTGACTTCGTCCTTGCTCAGACCCGACGACCCGTTGATCGTGATCTTCTGCTCCTTGCCCGTCGCCGTATCTCTTGCCGACACGTTGACGATGCCGTTGGCGTCGATGTCGAAGGTAACTTCGATCATCGGCACGCCGCGCGGCGCCGGCGGAAGCCCGATCAGCTGGAACCGGCCGAGCGTGCGGTTGTCGCGCACGAGAGGCCGCTCCCCCTGGAGCACGTGGACTTCCACGTTCGGCTGGTTGTCGGTAGCCGTCGAGAACGTCTCGCTCTTGCGCGTCGGAATCGTCGTGTTCCGCGGAATCAAGGTCGTCAGCACGCCGCCGAGAGTCTCGATGCCGAGCGACAGCGGCGTGACGTCGAGCAACAGGACATCGGTCACGTCTCCCGTGAGCACGCCGCCCTGAATGGCGGCGCCGACCGCCACCACTTCATCAGGATTCACGCCCTTGTGCGGTTCCTTGCCGAAGTAGTCCTTGACCATCTGCTGCACTTTCGGCATTCGCGTCGATCCGCCAACGAGCACGACTTCGTCAATCTTCGACGGGTCGAGCCCGGCGTCGGCCATCGCCTTCTTCACCGGCTCCATCGTGCGCTGGAGGAGGTCGTCGACGAGCTGTTCGAGCTTGGCGCGCGACAGCTTCATCGCCAGATGGCGCGGGCCGCTCTGATTGGCCGTGATGAACGGCAGATTGATGTCGGTTTCCATGACCGATGACAGCTCGATCTTGGCCTTCTCCGCCGCTTCCTTCAGCCGCTGCAGAGCCACGCGATCCTTGCTGAGATCGATGCCGTCGGTGTTCTTGAACTCGGCCGCCAGCCAATCGATGATGCGCTGGTCGAGATCGTCGCCACCGAGATGCGTGTCGCCGTTGGTTGATTTCACCTCGACGACGCCTTCGCCGACTTCGAGCACCGAGATATCGAACGTGCCGCCGCCGAAGTCGTAAACGGCGATTGTTTCGTCCTTCTTTTTATCGAGCTGGTAGGCCAGCGCCGCCGCCGTCGGCTCGTTGATGATGCGGAGCACATTCAACCCCGCGATTTTCCCCGCGTCCTTCGTCGCCTGCCGCTGGGAATCGTTGAAGTAGGCCGGCACGGTGATCACCGCGTCGGTCACCGTCTGGCCGAGATAATCCTCAGCGGACTGCTTCAGCTTCTGGAGCACCATGGCGGAGATTTCCGGCGGCGAGTACTGTTTGCCGCGCGCCTCGACCCACGCATCGCCGTTGGTTGAGTCCACGACCTTATACGGGACGCGCTGCTGCTCGCCGGCGACCTCGCCGGACTTGCGCCCCATGAACCGCTTGATTGAAAAAACGGTATTTTCCGGATTGGTCACGGCCTGCCGTTTGGCAACCTGGCCGACCAGTCGCTCGCCTTCCTTCGTGAACGCGACGACCGACGGTGTAATCCGCGAGCCTTCCTGGTTGACGATCACCGTGGGCTGCCCGCCCTCCATCACCGACACGACGGAGTTCGTGGTGCCGAGGTCGATGCCAATAACCTTCTTGCCTGTGTTCTTGCCTGCATTAGCCATATCTGTTGGTCACCCCTTGTCTAACAAGATGGCCTTCACTATACGCTACATATGAGCGTATGTAAAGCATATTATATTAGTCTAATACGCTAATATTGCAACCGCTTCAAAGACAACCACTTAACCAGGGCATGGGACCCTGTTCCGTGCGATTATTTGAACCGTGGCTCACTTACAGCTGCTGTTTCTCGGCGATATCGTCGGCCGGCCGGGGCGGGAGCTCATCCGGCGCGGCCTGCCATCCTTAATAGAGCGCTACAACGTCGATCTGGTGATTGCCAATGCGGAGAACGCCGCCGCGGGCCGGGGGATTACCCGTGAAATCGGCGACGCCCTGTTGGGCTCGGGAATCGATGTGATGACATCTGGTAACCACATCTGGGCCCAGCGCGAGACCGCCGATTACATTGGCGCGGAGGCCAGGCTGCTGCGGCCGGCCAACTTCCCCGCCGGTGTGCCCGGCAATGGCAGCTACGTGGCGCGAACCGGAACAGGCCGGCCCGTCGGCGTGATCAACGTGATGGGCCGCGTCTTCATGCAGAGCATCGACGATCCCTTCAAGCGGGTCCTGGAAGAAATCGAGGCGATGCGCGGACGCACACGCGTGATCCTCGTCGATTTCCATGCCGAGGCGACGTCCGAAAAGGTCGCGATGGGCTGGTACCTGGATGGCCAGGTCACCGCCGTGATCGGCACGCACACGCACGTGCAGACGGCCGATGAGCAGATTCTGCCCGGGGGGACCGCCTATCTCACCGACGCAGGCATGACCGGCCCGCACGACGGCGTGATCGGTGTTGAAAAAACCGCTGTTATTGATAAATTTCTTCGCGGGATGCCGGCCAGAATGGAGACCGCCACGGGCAACCCTCGACTGAACGGCATCCTGATTGCTGCAGATGAAGCAACTGGAAAGGCCACGGCCGTACGGCGCCTGAGTCTGTCGGCGCAGGAAATCGAACATGAGCTCCCCGTTTGATCTGCCCTTTGAAGACGAGCCCGGCGCGTCGTCGAACGCCGGCGCGACAGACGAGCCATCGGTGCACGAGCGGCGGCGGGCCATTTTCACGGTCAGCGAGCTCACCGCCGGCATCCGCGATTTGCTCGAAACTGCGTACGTTGACGTCAGGGTAGAAGGCGAAATTTCCAATTGCCGGTTGTGGAACACCGGCCATCTCTATTTCACGCTGAAAGATCCCGGCTCCCAGCTCAAGGCCGTCATGTTCAAGTCGGCGGTTCGATCGCTGAAGTTCAAGCCCGAGGACGGCCTCCATGTCGTGGCGCGGGGCCGTCTCAGCGTGTACGACCCGAAGGGTGAATATCAAATCGTCTGCGAGCACATCGAGCCGCACGGTCTTGGCGCATTGCAACTGGCCTTCGATCAGCTCAAGCGGCGGCTCCACGCCGAAGGCCTGTTCGACGTCGCGCGCAAACGGCCGCTGCCGGCGCTGCCGCGCAAAATCGGGGTCGTGACATCGCTGGACGGCGCGGCCATCCGCGACATCATCAAGGTACTCGACCGGCGCTACCCGAACGTCCACCTCGTGATCCGTCCGACTCGGGTTCAGGGTGAAGGCGCGGCGGCCGACGTGGCCCGCGGGCTGGCGGCCATCGTCAAGGTGCCGGGAATCGATGTCGTCATCGTTGGGCGCGGGGGCGGTTCGATCGAGGACTTGTGGGCGTTCAATGAAGAAGTGGTCGCGAGGGCGATTGCCGCCTCCCCGGTCCCGGTGATTTCGGCTGTGGGCCACGAGAGCGACGTGACGATTGCGGACTTTGCCGCCGACGTTCGCGCGCCTACGCCGTCGGCGGCGGCGGAAATCGTGGTGACTCGGAAGGAAGATTTCTTCAGGCACATCGAACGGCTCGGCGATCGCGTCCACGGATCGGTGCGCGGCCTGATTGCCCGGCTCGAATCGCGCGTGCACCAGTTGAACCGCCGGCCGGCGTTTGCCGGGTACGGCGCGCGGTTGGCGATGCGCGGCCGCCACTCGGCCGAGACCATGCACGCGCTGCGGCATGCCGCACGAGCCGCGCTCGTGCGGCGGACGCGAACGTATCAGGCGCTTCGGCTTCAGCTCGAACAATTCGACCTCCGCCGGCGCCTCGGCGCGATTCGCGCCAGACTCGTGGGAGCGGAGGCCGCGCTGCGCGCGGCGGTGATCGAGCGGGAGCACCGCGCCCGCGGCCAGCTTCAGACCTGCGCGGCGCGGCTGGAGAGCTTGAGCCCGCTCGGGGTGCTTGGCCGCGGCTACGCGGTCTGCTGGAATGAGACGCGGACAACGGTGATCCGCAAAGCTTCCGAGGTTCGGCCGAAGGACCGCGTGCGGGTGACGCTCTCCGAGGGCGAGCTGGAGTGCGACGTAGTGAAAAGTCAAAAGTGAAAAGTCAAAACTTAAAAGTGAACGGTGATGACCTCAACGATCAAGGATTTTGAAGCAGCGATCGCGGAATTGGAAACCATCGTCAAGAAGCTCGAGGAAGGCGATTTGCCGCTGGAGAAATCGCTGGAGCTGTACGAACGCGGCGTGCAGCTGTCCCGATTTTGCCACGCGCGCCTCGAAGATGCCGAAAAACGCATCGAGATTCTGAACGAGCGCGGCGAGCTGCGGCCGGCCGCGACGATGGTTGGCAAGGACGAGGAGCGCAACGAGCGGTGACCGAGGTCGCCTCCCTGTTCGAGTACCTCACGGCGCGTCGGGCGCAGATCGACCAGGCGCTCTCGCGATTTCTTCCCGCCCCGCCCGCGTGCCCGCCGATCGTGCACGACGCGATGCGTTACAGCCTGGTCGCCGGCGGCAAGCGCCTGCGCCCCATTCTCACCCTCGCCGCGGCGGAAACTGTCGCAGCCCCAGGCTCGGGCG
>DASZHO010000142.1:0-18290 GCA_035937795.1 Vicinamibacterales bacterium
GTGGCATGCGCGACCACATCGGCGGCGGCTTCCATCGGTACTCGGTGGACGCCGAATGGCGGATACCGCATTTCGAAAAGATGCTCTACGACCAGGCGCAGATTACGCTGGCGTGCCTGGAAGCGCAGCAACTGTCGGGCGGCGCCTTTTTTGCCGATGTGGCCGAAGACACGCTGCAGTACGTGCGCCGGGAGATGACGAGCCCGGAAGGCGGATTCTATTCCGCTGAAGACGCGGACAGCGTGCCGCCCGAGCAGACGAACGACCCGCACCCGCACAAGATGGAAGGCGCGTTCTATCTCTGGACCGAAAAGGAAATCGACGAACTCCTCGGCGAGGACGCCGATCTCTTCGAATCGCGCTTCGGGGTTCTTCCCGGCGGCAACGCGCCGCAGGACCCCCAGGGGGAGTTCACCGGGAAGAACGTGCTGCATGTGGCTCGATCGACCGACGAATTAGCCGCGGGCACAGACAGATCGCGAGATGAAGTCGAAGCGTCGCTCGCGCGGTCGCGGATGCGGCTGTTCGAGGCGCGTCTGAAGCGGCCGCGGCCGCACCTCGACGACAAGATACTCACGGCGTGGAATGGCCTGATGCTCGGCGCCTTCGCGCGCGCCGCTCGAGCGCTGCCGTCCGCCGGCGCACGCGCGCATCACCTTCACACGGCTGTGAAAGCAGCCGAATTCCTGAAGGCTACGATGTGGGACGCGGCGCAAAACGTGGTGAAGCGGCGCTACCGCGCCGGGGAAGCGGCGATTGACGGCTATTCGGAAGACTACGCGTATCTGATTTTCGGGTTGCTCGAGCTGTTTCAGGCGGGCGGCGATCCGCGCTGGCTGGAATGGGCGCGCGTGCTGCAGCGGCGCATGGACGATTTATTCTGGGACAGCGAACGGGGCGGCTGGTTCAACACCACAGGTGAGGATCCGACGGTTCTTCTCCGATTGAAGGAGGACTACGACGGCGCCGAGCCTGCCGCCAGCTCCATTTCTGTGGGGAATCTGCTGACGCTCGTGCATCTGACCGGCGATCCCGGACTGTACCGGAAGATCGAACAGACCCTGAAGATGTTCGGCCCGCGGCTGGGCCATCTTGCGCGGGCGGTGCCGATGATGATGGCGGCGCTGTCGGCCTATCACGCCACGCTGTCTCAGATCGTCATCGTCGGGCCGCGCGAGCAGGCCGAGGAGTTGCTGAGCGAAGTGGCCGGCACGTATCTGCCGTTTGCCGTGGTCGTGCCGGTTGAGCCAGGCGAGCGCCAGGCCGGGCTCGCGCGCGCGCTGCCGTTCATCGGGTCGATGCACATGCGCGACGGCCGGCCCACTGCGTATGTCTGCCGGGACTTCGCCTGCGACCAGCCCGCAACGGATATCGCATCGCTCCGCGAGAGGCTCACGAGGACGTAGGACGTCGTACCGGACTGATATACTCGTCACCTGATGACCGAGCTTCAAGTAGACGTATGGCTGCGCGGCACCGACTTCGCCCGGACCCAGGTGATTTCCGGCATCGCGCTCGACCCTTCCGCATGGACCGATCGCGATGTGTCGAAACTGCTGAAAGCGATGCTGCTCGCCATTCATCGCGCGAAAAATCCCGACTCAACGGACACCCCGGTCTTTCTACGCGGCTTCAGCTGGATCGTCAACCCGTACGAAGAAGGCGGAGTCGTGGTGGCGATCGAGATTCAGGCCGGGGCCGCGGTCGCTGGTCCGTTCAACATCGATAAGAAGCAGCTCGAAGATATGGTGTCTCGCGCCATCGCCCAGCAGGCATCGCCGGCATCGCCAGGCGTGGTCATTCACTGATTATCTTTCCCAGTAGCGGTTCCGGCCGCCCGGGCCATAGCCCTGGTCGTCGGCGTCGTTGTCGAACCGCCGGTTGCGCGGGTTGCGCTCACCGTTCATGTTCATTGGCCGCACGGAAGTGATCGCTCCGTTCAGCCCGAGTTGCGCCAAATCAGGCACGCTCCGGCTCACTGTGGAGCATCGCCCGTAGCGGTCGCAGAGCTGCCAGGCGCCGCTGATCACCTGAACGCTGCCGCCCCGGCTGCCGATCGATCCGAGATTGGATGTTTGCGCCGTGACAGTTCGGGACGACCCCCGGAAACCCGGCCGATCGTAAATCACCAGTTGCGGCATGACGTTCGGCGACAAAACGCCGCCCGACCGCTGTCCCTGGAATCCGCGCGCTGGCCGCAGCGAGGAGATCTTGTCGTTCCAGCCCAAAGGGCGCAGGTCCGAGACGCTGGCGGAAAATACCTGGCACCGATTTCCATAGTTGATGTCGACGCAGACTTCCCAACTCTCACCATTGGGAATGTCGAAGCTCGAAATCTTGTCGTTCAGTCCATACGGACGCAAGTCCGGCGTGTCGGCTCCGAACGTCGCGCTCTTGCCCCTGAAATTTGGATCCGCGAAGACCGTGATGCCTCCGCCGTACCGCCTGGTTTGCGCCGACGCGGCACCGGCCATCAATGAGCTCGTCGACGCGATGACCAGCAGGGAGATCCAGGCGCTCGATCGCCATTTACACATGCCCATACCCATAGAGTCCTCCTCGGGACCGATTTGCCGTGGTATGTGCAACCGCTGTGCCGCCGAACCCACGCGAAATCGCTAGGAAACCAGGCGATTCTCTGCGATTTGCTGAGGGATTGTCCTCAGACGTCGTCCTCTCTCCTGAGGCTCTTACCGGTCGAGCACCTCACGGATCTTTCCTCCGAGCGCGCCGGCGGTGAACGGTTTGTTCAGGAACGCAATCCCTGGATTGAGGATGCCGTGCTGGACGATGGCATCCTCCGTGTACCCGGACATATAGATCACCTTGAGCCCGGGCCGCCGCTCGACGAGCTGCCTGGTCAGCTCAGGTCCGCTCGTGCCCGGCATCACGACGTCGGTCAGCAGCACGTCGATGGACGGGTGTTCCTCGAACAGCCGAATCGCTTCCTCCGCGTTCGCCGCGGTCAGCACCGTGTAGCCCTGCCGCTGTAGCAGTCTTCGGACCAGATCGCGAAGCCCCGCCGCATCCTCGACCACGAGCACCGTCTGCACCGTGGGATGCGGCCGCGTCACCGGCGGCG
Organism: Vicinamibacterales bacterium; assembly: GCA_035937795.1. Taxonomy (GTDB): domain Bacteria; phylum Acidobacteriota; class Vicinamibacteria; order Vicinamibacterales; family JAMQPK01; genus JAMQPK01. Next base: position 3,083 of record DASZHO010000142.1, read on the forward strand.
GCACGGCGACGACAATCTCCGTGCCGTCCGCCCGCGGGAAATAGACCTTGATTGATGTGCCCATGCCAAGTTCACTCTTCACGGCGACGCTCCCACCGCTCCGCGCGACGATCCCGTGGACGGTGGCCAGGCCGAGACCTGTGCCTTTCCCAAGCTCCTTGGTGGTGAAGAACGGCTCGAACAGGCGCGCCTGCACCTGGAGCGTCATACCGGTTCCCGTGTCAGCTACTGTGAGCGCCACGTAAGGCCCGGGCGTCACGCCGAGGTGCGTCTTCGCGTATTGCTCATCGAGGTCGACGTTGGCAGTCTCGATCGTCAACGTGCCGCCTCCCGGCATGGCATCCTGCGCGTTCACGGCGAGGTTCATGACGATCTGCTCCACCTGCCCGCGATCGGCTTTCACGGGTACGGCCTGAGGCGGGTGGCGCAACACCACCTTCACATCTTCCCTGATGAGGCGTCCGAGCATCGCTCGCATGTCGGCCACAACCACGTTGAGGTTGAGCAGCGTCGGCTCGATGATTTGCTTGCGGCTGAAGGCGAGCAACTGGCGCGTGAGCCCCGCGGCGCGCACGCCGGCGTTCTGAATCTCCGTCATGTCCGCCTGGCGCGGATCGTCCGCATCGAGATCGGCCAGCAGCAGGTCGCAGTACCCCAGAATGACGGTCAGTAAATTGTTGAAGTCGTGCGCCACGCCGCCGGCCAGCCGTCCGATGGCTTCCATCTTCTGCGCCTGCTGATACTGCTCTTCCAGACTGTGGCGTTCGCTGAGGTCCTGGGTAATGCCGACGGCGCGCACCGGTTCGCCGTGCTCGCCGAGGAGGACACGCCCGGCACCGCTCAGCCATCGCACCGTTCCATCAGGCCAGAGCGATCGGTGCTGGGTCGAGAAATCAGCGCCGGACTTCATGGCGTTCCCGAACGTCTCGAGCACGGACGCTCGATCGTCGGGATGAACGCGCTCGACGAACGCCTCTGAGGTGCCGCCAAACGTACCCGGCTGCAGGCCGTACTGGGATTCGAGGATCTCGGACCATCGGTGCACGCCGGTGATGTAATCCAGGTCCCAGATCCCGACGCTCGCCGCCTCCAGCGCAAACCGCATGCGCTCTTCGGTAGCTCGCAGGGCCTGGACAGCGTTGGTCCGCTCGGTGATGTCCGTTCCGGAACTGAACGTGCCGGTGACGTGCCCATCATCATCTCGCAGGAGGGTGTTGCGCCACTCGATCAGCCGTTCCTCGCCGGACTTGGTGACCACGGGGTTCTCGAAGATGGAAAGATCTCCGCCGATCACCTCGTCGAACCTCGTTCTGATCGCGTCCCGTGTCCGGGCCGGAAGGCACATCTCGGTAAAGTCTTGCCCGAGCAATTCGTCTGCCGTCCATCCGAGGACGGAGCATGCGTAGCGATTCACAAGCCTGACGCGCTTGTCCAGATCGAGCGTCAGCAGGATGACTTCGGCCGTCTCCAGGTATCGCTGCGCGCTATCGCGCTCATGGCGCAGGGCCGACTCCGCCTCTTTGCGCTCGAGGATCTCATGTTCGAGCTCTTCGGCCCGCCTCCCGGCAACAGCGGCGAAATGGCCGCTCTCGTAGATGCGGCCGACCTGGCCCGACAGCGCGACGACCAGCTGTTCATCGTCCTCGGTGAAGCTCCTGCCGTCATTGCCGACCAGGCACATCCAGCCGTAGACGGTCGCCGGCGATGCGATGGGTGCGGCCAGATATGCCTGAATTTCCGGATGAAGCGGGGGGAGCAGGAGTCCGGCCGGATCGCCGCCAGGATTGGCGCCACGCAACGCGCGGCGTTCGGCGACCACCGTCCCGAGGATCCCCGGAACGGGGTCACCGGTCTTGATCCAGTGCGTCGCGTCCGCGCCGCTGGTGACGACGTGTTGCACCGTCCGGTCGTTGTGGTCGAGGATGCCGAGCGTGACGTACGTCGCGCCAAACAGGTCGCGTGCCGACGCGCACACGCTTTGAAGCCGCCGGTCGGAGTCGCGCTCGGACGAGAGCTCGAGCCCGATGTTGATGAGGGCGCGCAACCGCGCGTTGGCCGTTCTCAGGTCGCCGGACTTCTCCGAAAGCTTGTCTGTAAGCAGCCGAAGGTGCTCGCGATCGAATTCCGGCGTGAGCGGAGAAGGGTCGGGCGCCGCGCCCGTCTCCGATCCGCCCGAGAGTACGCGGCCGACGGTCTTCACGACCTCGCCAGGCTCAGCGGGTTTTGCCAGGACATAGGACACGCCGCTGGACAGCGCAAGCGCCCGCGCCTCACGCTCGCCGTAGTGCGCCGTATAGAAGACCACGGGAGTCCGGCTGGTCGCCGGATCGAGACGAAGGCGCTTGACGAACTCATAGCCGTCCATTTCCGGCATGAGCACGTCGGTAATCACCAGATCGGGACGCTCGGCCTGTACGGCGGCCAGCGCCTCGCTGCCGTCGCCCGCCTCGAGCAACCGGTGACCCTCATGACCGAGCAGCGTGACCAGGAATTTCCGGTCGGCCGGGTGGTCGTCAACGATCAGGATGGTCGCCGTGCCCAGCCTCCGTTCATGCGCGACCGAGCATCGTCATTGACAGCCTCCCAAGCTTATGGAAACGCTTTGGCAATGACGTGTTCAATACGGCACACGTCGCGGATCCTCATCGCGGTCAGGCCGAGTGCGTGTACCGTTGCTCAACGGCCGCATGGATCGCGGCGCGCGTCGCCTGCGCATCGAGGCCCGAGTCTCGTTCCACGCGACTCGCCTCGGCCGCGAGGTCCTCGTCGCGTATCACGTCGCGGAACCATCGCGAGTAGTCCGAACGCCGAAGGTGATAAAGCCACGTCGCATCGTCGACGGTGTCCCCGAGCTGGAGGAAGCGATTGAGATTCTCCGCGCGCAGGTTCAGCTTTCCCTGAGGACCCCGAAAGTAGAAGCTGTGGTGCTCTGGAATCTCTCCTTCGGCGTACTTGCGCCGGTGCCGGCGGCGGTCACCGCGCGGTGAAGCTATCCGGAAGCGAAATGCCGGCGAGTCCTCCCCGCGCCTCCACGCGAGCGCTTCGCCGGGCTCCAGCGCGGCCGCCTCGAGACCGGCGGGGCAAAGACCGAGCGACTCGCTCCACGCGCGGATGCCGGCCTCGGGCGACTTCCCGACGGCGATCATCATGTCGATGGCAGAGAGGGCCGGCGCCGCCATGAGTTGTGGATGCACCGTGATGAACATGATGCCGTCGAGCTCGCGCGGCAGGACGAGCGCGGCGCCGTGCAAGGACGCCGGCAACAGGTGGTGAGCCTCATCGACAACAAGCCAGTGAGGCCGGCCGGTGGCCGCCCGGAATTGCTGGAGTTGCGGCCAGAGGGCGTGGAAGAATGCCGGCCTCCGCTCGAGCGCGATGCCGAGCAGGTTGATGACCACGTTCTGCCCGGGCTTGCCGAGCACTTCGAACACTTCGGCGGCAATCGGCTCGCGCTGCGAATCGCCCAGCACGATCGCCTCCGGCAGGTTGGAATAATCGCCCTCCGGATCGACGACGCAGAATTGGTACTCGCACTCTGCGAGGTGCTCGAGCACCGCCGCGGCCAGCGTCGACTTACCGCTCCCCGACGAGCCAACCAGCAAAACACTTGTGCCGCGGGGCTCGAGACGGACCTCCGCGCCGTCAGCGCGGATGCCAAGCACGATGTCGTGCCGCTTGAGCCGGGGCTCGAGATCGCGCAAATCGTCGGCGAGCAATCTTTCAATCAGCTCGCGAACGCCCGCACCTTCGTCGTGTTGGGTCACCAGATCGGCGGAGTCCTTGAGCGTCGGCAATGCGTTGGCCACCGCAACCCGGCACTCGCAGAGGTGCAGGAGCGCGTGATCGTTTTCAGCATCGCCGACTCCGGCGACGTTGTGCGGCGACAGGCCAAGCTCGCGGAGCGCCTCGGCCAGACCGGTCGCCTTGCTCAGCCCCGCGGGGAGCACCATCACCGCGGCCTTGTTGAAGGTCACGTGCAGCTCGAGCCCGAGATCCCGAATCACCTCGAGGACGGTGATCTCGTGGGGCTTCCACGTCGCCACGATCACGCGGCCGACCGTCACCGGGGAAACACCACGCTCCCGCAGCGCGCGGACAAAGGGCTCGGGCGGTGGCTCGCCGAGGAGCTTTTCCTCGCGGGTGGCCGGAGAGTACACGACGGCGCCGTTCTCAGCGACGATGCGGTCGAAGAGGTCGAAATTCGGACAGACCGTGCGTAAGTCCGGCAGCTCGCGGCCGGTCACCAGGATGAGCTTGCGGCCCGAGGCACGAAATCGGCCGAGCGCCGCGATCGTCTCGTCGTCGACGTGTCCGTGGTGCGCGATGGTGCCGTCGTAGTCGCACGCAAGCGCGTGGTACCACATGCGTCCATGATACAAATGTCCGTTCCGTATTGCGAAACGTGCATCCTTGTGTTACGGTACGGCACCCTTACAGTTGATTCACCATTTCGATCCGGCGGTCGCGCGTCCTCACGGCGGCTCTTTCTTTCTCGGGAGGCAGCATGGCATTCATCCGTGTGTACAGAGGCTTTGTGGCCGCAACCATCGCGGTCATCGTGTTCGGGCTCGCCTCGTCTGCGGCGGCGCAAGCCACCGCGACGGTCGCAGGCACCATCAAGGATACGCAAGGCGCGGTCATTCCCGGGGCGACGGTCACGCTGATCAGTGAGAGCCGCGGCACGACGTTCGACACCCAGTCGACCGCCACCGGCGACTTCGTGATATCGAACATTCCCGGCGACACCTATACCGTCAGAGTGACGATGGACGGGTTCAAGACGTCGGAACGCAAGGGTATCCCCGTAAGTCTCGGCGACCGTGTGGCAGTGCCTCCCATCACCATCGAAGTGGGCACGCTGGCCGAAACAGTGCTGGTCACTGGCGACGCTCCGATCATTCAAGCGCAGACAGGCGACCGTTCCTTCGTTGTCGCCCTGTCATCGGTTGAGAACCTGCCCGTTGCCGGCCGCAACTTCGCCGGGTTCGCTGTGATGACTCCTGGAGTCCTCGCCAGCGGGTCGGCCGCGGTCCGCGCGGACGGCGCGAGGACCAACTACATTCTGGACGGCATTTCCTCCGTCAACACCGGCGGCAACCAACAGGGGCTGACGCTGAACCAGGACTCGATCGCCGAAGTGAAGGTGATTTCGACCGGTTATCAAGCGGAGTACGGCCGTACGAGCGGGATCCAGATTTCCGGCATCACCAAGAGCGGCACGAACCAGTTCCGCGGATCAACGTACGATATCGAGAGAAGAACAGCGTGGAATTCGAACTCCTGGGTGAACGCACAAAACGGCAATGCCAAGGCGGTCGCCGACCAGCGGGATTGGGGTTATACGATTGGCGGCCCGGTCGGCAAGCCGGGCGGCAAGAACAACCTGTTCTTCTTTTATTCCGAGCAGTTTTCTCCGCGCCTCACTGGCGGCGCCATCAGCCGAATTCGCGTGCCGACGCTGCTCGAACGACAGGGCGACTTCTCGCAGACCACCGACAACACAGGCGCGCTCTTCAACTTGATCCGCGACTCAACGACGGGTCTGCCCTGCGCGGCGGCCGACACGCGCGGCTGCTTTCAGGACGGCGGCGTGCTTGGCCGTATTCCGCAGAACCGGCTGTATGGGCTTGGATTGAACATTCTCAAGTTGTACCCGGCGCCCAACACGCAGGGTGTCAACTACAACCTCCAGACCGTCACACCCAACATTCACAGCGACACGTTCCAGCATTTGATCCGCGTGGACTACCAGATGTCCTCCAAGCTGCGGCTCAGCGCGAAGTACGCCGGTCAGAATGCGACAGTCCAGCCGATTTTCCCAGCCGTGTCGATTCCGGGCTTCAACGATCAGGTCTTCCAGTTCCCGGCGATTCTCGTGCCGTCGGCGACGGTCGACTACACGATCAACTCGACGACGGTGTTTGAGGGCACCTGGGGCCTCACGCAGGGCAACCAGCTCGGCAACGTGCCGATAGACCCCTCGGCCAATCGCTACAATGTCGGACTCGGCGATTTTCCGACTTTGTATCCGAACAACGGCGCCGTCGACCCGAGCTTCTACCAGGCAAAAGTGCTGGCCGCGATGAAGGCCCCGTATTACGTGAATGGCTCGATACTGATGGCGCCGAATTTCTCGTGGGGTACGCGCATCGCCAACCCGCCGCCGAACAACGCGTACCCGCCGTTTCTCTGCATGCAGAACACGAAGGACCTGGCCCTCAGCATCACAAAGCTGTGGGGGTCGCACACGTTCAAGGCCGGCTACCAGTCGCAGGACAGCCTGAAACTGCAGAACCTCGGCACGGTCGACACGGGTGTGCTTCCGGTTGAGGGCGCGGTCAGCTTCGCCAACGACAGCAACAACCCGCTCGATACCGGGTTCGGGTTCTCGAATGCGGCGATCGGTGTGTTCCAGACCTTCCAGCAGCAGAACGCCATGTACGAGGGGAGGTACGTCTATCACAACAAGGACTTCTTCCTGCAGGACAACTGGAAGATGACCGACAGACTGACCCTCGACTACGGAATGCGGTTCACGCATCACGGACAGCAGTACGACCAACTGCAGCAGGCGTCGAACTTCTTTCCAAATCTCTGGTCATCGAGCGTTGCGCCGTTGCTCTATACGCCGGGCTGTTCGATCAACGCCAATCCCTGTCCGTCTGCCAATCGAGTAGCCGTCAATCCGGCAACTGGGGTGTCGCTTGGCGTGGGTTCGTCGCTCGCCATCAGCACCATTGTGCCGAGGAGCGGCGTGCTGATGAACGGAATCATCCAGGCGGGCCACGGCATTGCGAAGCAGAACTACAACGAGCAGCCGCTGGTGTTCGGGCCGCGCGTTGGCTTCGCCTATGACCTCACCGGCACGCAGACGATAGTGCTTCGCGGCAGCGTGGGCCTGTTCTACGATCGGCTGCAAGGCGATTCGATCTTCGGCCAGATCGGCAATCCGCCGACCGGCCAGGCATCGACCGTGACCTACTCCACGCTGCAGGCGGTCGCCGCCGGCACCAGCGCGCTTCAGCCGGCACCGACGATCGTGATCTATCACTACGACGCGAAGATCGGGGCGTCGGTGAATTACAACGGTGGCGTGCAGATGGTGCTGCCCTGGTCGTCCGCGCTGGACGTGTCCTACGTCGGTGCGCACAACTACAACTCGGTCGCGTTTGGCTCCATCTCGACGCCGAGTGCTGCTTCGTATGGCCTCGGCGCGCTGCCGTTGGACCTCAACGCCCCGGATCCCGGGACGGCCTATCTTCCGCAGTACCAGGATCCGACGCTCGCGGCGAGCGCCATCCCAGGCGCGTCCGCGGTCACGACCGATTTGCTCCGTCCGTATCGCGGCCTCGGTTCCATCGTGACGACGTGGCCCAGGTTCTACACGCAGTACGACTCGATTCAGACGACGTACAACCGGAGGTTCCACAATGGCTGGCAGGCCGGTCTGGCCTGGACCCTTGGCTTGCGATTCAACGGCAATACGTTTTCGCCGATCCACCTGCAGCACAACGCGGACGGCACGATAGGCGTCGCCAGCTACCAGGCCCAGGACGATGCCCTGCTCTCGAACGTCGGCCTGCGCCGGCACATCATCAAAGCGCAGTTCGCGTGGCAGCTTCCTGAGCTGAAGGGCTCAACCACCGCGTCAAAGGTACTGGGCGCGGTCGTTGACGGTTGGGGGATATCGGGCATCTTTACCGGCGGCTCCGGGGCGCGCTATGACGCCTTCTACTCGTATCAGAGCAACGGGACGAACGTGAACCTGACCGGCTCGCCGAGCTATGCGGCGCGTATCAAAGTCGTGGGGAATCCGGGAAGCGGCTGCTCGAGCAATCCGTATCAGCAGTTCAACGCGTCGGCGTTTCAGGGCCCGACCTACGGCAGCACCGGCAACGAGTCGGGAACAAACCTGCTCGTCGGCTGCCCCGACCATACGTTGGATCTGGGGCTCTCCCGCATGATCGCCCTCGGCGGCAACCGTCAGCTGCAGTTTCGCATGGACGCGTTCAACGTGTTGAACACCGTTGTGTACAATGCGCGCCAGGTGGCGATCCAGTACAACACTCCGGCAGATCCGACGACGATCCGGAACAACCAGTACAACGCCGACGGAACGGTCAACCAGACGCGATTGACGCCTGCCAACGCCGGTGCAGGCGCTGCAACCGGGGCCCAGGCGATGCGAACGTTGCAGGCCCAGCTCAGGTTCATCTTCTAGATGCCATGGAGTTGGGGATCCATGGCCTTTGGGTCCCCAACTCAGCTAATATAGAAAGAAATGCGCCATTCCACGCTAGTGTTCGTTTGTGCCGGGCTGTGCTTTGTCACGACCGCCATTGCGCAGCAGCCACGGCCGTCCCCACCGCCGGCAACCCCGCCAGGACAGCCGGAGGTCACCTTCAAGGCCGAAGTCAACTACGTCGATGTCGACGTGGTTGTCACCGATCAGCAGGGCAACCTCGTTAGGAACCTGACGAAGGATGATTTTGAGGTGCGCGAGGACGGGAAGCCTCAGAAGGTTGAAATGTTCTCCTACGTCGACCTTCCGATCGAGCATTCGATCCGGGTGGCGTTTGGCGATCGAATCATCCCCGCCGACGTGAGGACAAACCAGCAGGCGCTCGCCGGCCGTCTCTACGTCCTGGTTCTGGACGACCTGGATACGAGCCTCTTTCGCACCGCGACCGTCAAAAGGACCGCGCGTCAGTTCATCGAACGGAGTCTCGGGCCGAACGATGTGGCCGCCGTCGTGTATACGAGCGGCCGGACGGATGCGGCGCAGGACTTCACGAGCGATCCGCAGCTGCTGCTGGCCGCCGTCGACAAGTTCGTCGGGCGCAAGCTGCGGTCCGCCGTCCTCGACAAGATCGACACCTACTATCAGATACAGGAAAGAACCGCCGACATGGCCGCCGCCACCGGTTCGAGTTCTCCTGGCCCTCAAAACAACGGAGCGCTCAGCTCGGGGTCGAGCACCGATCCCACCATCAATCCGAACACACGCGGCGACGGCTATCCCGACAGAACGTTCGACTCGGAGGATCTCGAGCGCGGCCAGCGGGCGCTCAACGTGCTCGAGGACCTGAAGGACATTGCCGACTTCATGGGGAACGTCCACGGCCGCCGCAAGGCGCTCCTGCTGTTCAGCGAAGGCGTCGACTATGCGATGGACGACATTTTTGGATCGCAGGACGCGACCCTGGTCATGAAGGCAACGCAGGATGCGATCACGGCGGCGGCGCGCGGCAACGTCAGTATCTTCGGTATCGATCCCCGAGGCCTGATCGGCATGTCGTCCGACGCGATGTCGCTCGAAACACCCGGACCGGCGACCGACGCCAACGCGCCGAACCTTTCGAGCTTTGCAGCCGAAATGCGCCTGTCTCAGGACAGCCTCCGGGCGCTTGCGGAAGAGACCGGCGGATTCTCCTCCGTCAATGCCAACGACCCTGCCGCCTTCTTCGATCGCATCGTCAAAGCCAACAGCACGTACTACGTGCTGGGCTACTATCCGCCGAGCCATCCGCGGGATGGCCGGTTCCACAAGATCGAAGTTCGCGTCAAGGGAGCGGGCCTGAAGGTGTCCGCGCGGAAAGGTTATGCGGACCCTCGCGGCAAGACGCCCGAGGAGCGGGACATCGAGGAGCGCGCGAGGATCGCGCGCGACTCCCGGAAGGGCGGCGCCGACAACACTTCCGGCGACCTGCGCGCGATGCTGAACAGCCCGATGCAGCAGGGCGGGATCACCATGGTTGTCCAGGCCGTGCCTTTCAGGAATACCGACAAGGAGGCATCGGTCGCCCTCGCAATCGAGATGGACACCTCGCGATTTCATTTCGAACCGAAGAGCAACGCAACCGTCTTCGTCGATAAGCTCGAGCTTTCGTATTTCAGCCTCAACGAGCGGAGTAAACCGCAGCTGGGCACGCGCGATGAGCTCGAGCTGTCGCTGCGGCCCGACAGCTATCAGCGGGCTCAGCAGGTCGGGCTGCGACTGAATCCGCGGCTTGCGCTCGCGCCCGGCCGCTACCAGTTGCGAATTGGCATGCGTGAAAGCGGCACCGGCGTGGCCGGCACGGTGTTCTACGACCTGCAGGTGCCGGACTTCACGAAGGATTCCCTGTCGGTGAGCGGAATGTTGATAACGGCTGGGACGTCTCAGCTGGTTCCCACGCTGATTTCCGACAAATCGCCTGGCCCCGGTCTCCTTCCAGGGCCGGCGACGAGCCGGCGAACCTTCGCGCAGGGAGACGTGCTGGGGATCTACGCCGAGATCTACGACAACATTTCTCCTCGACAGACGCACAGCATCGAGAGCGTAACCCGCCTCGTCGGCGAAGACGGTCGCGCGGTGTTCACCTCGCGCGAAACCCACAACGGTGCGACCGCTCGGGCGGGCGTGACTTCGACCACATTCGCCGTGGCCAAGCAGATCCCGCTGATGGATGTGCCGCCGGGACGCTACCTCCTGCAGGTGGAAGCCTCGGCGCGAGGACCCAAAGACGCCAAGCCGATCACGCGGGAAACGCTCTTGACGATCGTGCCGGCCCCGTCACGGTAGCCCCCTTGGTGCGGTGACTATCACAGGTGCGCCGCGGGTCACGATCACCGTGTGTTCATAGTGCGCCGCGAGCGCGCCGTTATGCGTGCGCAGCGTCCACCCATCGGGATCCTGGCGGACGCGGCTCGGCCGCGCGGCGATCAGCGGCTCGATCGTGATCACCAGCCCCTCAGTAAGGACGTCTCGTTGACCCGGATCGTAAAAGTTCGGGACCGTCGGTTTCTCGTGGATCGTGCGGCCGACGCCGTGGCCTGAGAGTTCGCGAATCACATCGAACCCATATCGCCGCACGACGCGATCGACGGCACGTCCGATATCGGACACCAGCCGGCCTGCTCCGGCCGCTTCGAATCCCGCATCGAACGCGGCCTTGACGCATTCCTTCAATTGCATCGCGGTGGCTGATCCCGGGGGTACCACGACGGTCGTCGCCGCGTCCGCGATGTAACCATCGAGCTCGGCCGTGACATCGAGCTTGACGACGTCACCCACCAGGAGCCGTCGCCTGCCCGGCAATCCATGCACGATCTCGTCGTTGACGCTGATGAGGTTGACGGCTGGGCAGTTGTAAACGAGTTGTGGCGCAGACCGGGCGCCGTGTTCGCGAAGGACCGATGCGCCAATTTCATCGAGGTCCATCGTTGAGATGCCAGCACGGGTTTCGCGCTCCATCGCCTGCAGCGCCTCGGCGACTACCTGACCGACACGCCGTATCCCGTCGAGGTCGGCCTGGGATTCGATGGACATGCGCGGAGTCTAACAGACGGCGCCTCTCTCACCTTCACCCGCCGCTCTTTGGCGGCAGGGGCAACGGGATCTGGGCCAGATCGAACTCCTCGGTGACCTTCACCAGACAGGAAGGGCAGATCCCGTGAGAGAACATGGCGTCGGTGTGGTCGGTGATGTAGCTTTCGACCTGCTCCCAGTAATCGTGATCGGAGCGGATGCGTTTGCAGTAACTGCAAATCGGCAGCAGTCCCGTGAGCCGTTTGATATTCGCCATGAGCCCGAGCGTACGCTGACCAACGTGAATGCGCGCGCGCAGCTCGTCCGGATCGAACGGTTTGGTGAGGTAGTCGTCGGCGCCGGCTTCGAGGCCGGCTACAAGATCCTGCCGGCTGGTCCGCGCCGTCAGCAGGATCACGTATACCGGCGAAGGAGGAGGCGTCGCGCGGATGCGACGGCACAGCTCGATTCCGTCGAGGCCCGGCATCATCCAGTCGACGATGGCGAGCGCCGGCGGCTCGTTGCCGGTGATGCGCTCCCAGGCCGCGACGCCATCGTGCGCCACGACGACCTCGAAGCCCCACTGCTCGAGCGTCCGGCCGAGCATCGTCGTTGACATGCGATCGTCGTCGGCAATCAGAATGCGCATGGCTCATGAGCTGAAGTGGAATGGCGCCGCAGCACGTCGATGACGTTGGTGGCTTCGACCGACAACTGGCGCCACGCGGCTTCTGCGGCGTCCATGTGCGATTCAGCCGCGATGCGCTCGAGCACGGCCGCTATTTCGAACAGACCGCCGGCCGACAGGTTGGCGGCCGCCCCTTTGAGGGCATGGGCCGCCGCGCGGAGGGCTTCGGCGTTCCGCGCGGTCACGGCGTCGTGGATCGCGGCAAGCCGGTCCGGCAGGTCTTCGAGGAACAACCGGATGACGTCGGTCATCAGGTCGTGGTCGCCTGAAACCCGCTGCAGCAGGGCACGCTCGTCGAATGTGACCGGCCCGGCGACCGCCGCCTGAATGCCGCCGCCGTCGCCCTTGCCGTCCTGTTCGACCACGGCGAACAGCATCGCCGGATCGATTGGTTTGGAGAGATAGCCGTCCATGCCGGCGGCCAGACACCGCTCTCGATCGCTGTTCATCGCGTGCGCGGTCATGGCCACAATGCGGACGTGCTCGCCCGTGGCGCGCTCGCGCATACGAATCGCGACGGTTGCGTCGAGTCCGCCCATGACCGGCATTTGCAGGTCCATCAGCACCAGGTCGAACGTCTCTCGTTCGAGCCGCGACACCGCCTCGCGGCCGTCCGGGACAACGGTTACGTGATGGCCGCGCCGGGTCAGGAGGCCGGCGGCGACGCGTTGGTTGACCACGTTGTCCTCGACGAGCAGGATGCGGGCGCGTCGGCCCTCCGCGCTCATCGCCAGGGCGCCGACTCTCGACTTCGCACCAGGCGGCTTGGCGGCCGACGGCTTCGATCCGATCGCGCGTTCGATCGCGGCCATTAGATCGGCGGCATACACCGGCTTGGTGAGGTACGCGGCGACGCCCAGCTCGGCGGCGCGTGGCTGATCGCCGTATTCGCCGGACGAGCTCAGCATCATGATCGTGGCGCCGCGCAGTTCGGGCCGCCTCGCGACTTCCGTCGCGACCTCGAACCCGTCCATGTCCGGCATGTTCGCGTCGAGCAGGACGAGTTCGAACGGCAGGTCAGTCTGTGCGGCCGTTGTAAGCGCCTCGATGGCGGCTTGTCCGCTCGGGACTACAGTCGCCGTCATCCCCCAGCGTCTGACCTGTTCGGCGAGAATGCGTCGATTGACGTCATTGTCGTCGACGATCAGCACATCGAGGTGTGGGGGGCGCGGCTCGGCCGGCTGGACCTCCGGCGGGGCGGTGACGTCGAGTGCGACGGTGAAGTGGAACGTGCTGCCGGCGCCCGTCTCGCTCTCGACCCAGAGCCGTCCGCCCATCAACCGCACGAGCGTGGCCGAGATGGTCAAGCCAAGGCCGGTTCCCCCGAACCGGCGCGTCGTCGATCCGTCCGCCTGACGGAAGGCTTCGAAGATGGCCTCGTGTTTCTCTGACGGGATGCCGATCCCCGTGTCGGTGACGCTGAAGTGGAGCTTCGTGGTGCCCTTCGCGCGCGAATCTTCCCGGACGGCGATGAAGATGTGGCCGTGCTCCGTGAACTTGAGCGCGTTGCCGATCAGGTTCGTCAGGACCTGCCGAATTCTCGTCGGATCGCCCACGACGCCGCCCGGCACCTCCGGTCCGATGTCGCAGATGAGCTCGAGTCCTTTCTGATGCGCCCGGAGGGCGAGCGGCTTGAGCGCGTCCGCGATAAAAGAGCGCAGCGAGAACGGTACCGCTTCGAGCTCGAGCTTGCGCGACTCGATCTTCGAGAAGTCGAGAATGTCGTTCAGAATCGACAGCAGCGTCTCGGCCGACGTCCGGACCGTGGCGAGGCTGTCACGCTGGTCAACGGTGAGCTCGCTGTCGAGCACCAGGTCGGTCATGCCGATGATGCCGTTCATCGGAGTCCGGATCTCGTGGCTCATGTTCGCGAGAAACTCACTCTTCGCGCGGCTGCCTTCCATCGCGCGGTCGCGGGCTTTCACCAGTTCTTCGTTGCTCGTCTGGAGTTCGTCGGTGCGCGCGTCCACCGTGCGTTCGAGATCGTCTTGCTGATGGAGGAGCTGCTGATCGCGCTTCTGGATGTCGCCCAGCATCGCGTTGAACTGATCGATCAGCTCGCCGATCTCGTCGTTGTCGCCCGCGTCAGCGCGTACGTCGTAATTGCCCCCGCTGCGCACGCGACGCGTCACTTCGATGAGCCGCCCGATCGGGTCGAAGATCAGTCGCGCGGTCCTGCGCGACAAGCCCAGCGCAATCCAGAAGGCCCCGGCCAGCGTGCCCGCGGCGATGGCCGCGAAGCGCGCGAGGCGGATCCAGATTTCCGTCGTGTCCGACTCCACCGCGATGCTGCCGATGATCTCGTGGTTGAGGGAAATCCGCCGTACCACGAGCAGGCGGCCCCCCGCGAAGAGGGCAACCGCTTCGCCACCCGGCGGCTTGGCGCCGTCCGGCAGGGCAGAGCTCGATGAGATACCTGGGCGCTTGTACGTGGCAAGCTGCGTGCCGTCGCCGGTGAACAGTCGTGCGTCGAGGATGTGCTCGTTGACCGCAGTGGCGCGGAGCGTGTCGGCCGCGGCCGTGGCATCCTTGAATGTCAGCGCCGCCATGCTGTTGGTACCAACGATGTCGGCGAGCATCGTGACGTCGCGGACCAGGCGTGATCGCAGGTTGACGTACTCGTAGGTCGCGAAGACTGTGCATGCCGCCATCAGCGTCAGCCCGCTGGTGGTCAGGGCGGTCGACATGAGTTTGCGCGCCACCGACTGGCGGCGGAACCAGATGTCGAGGCTATGGAGCATGACTGTCCCGTACGACCTTGGCGAGTCCGAGCAGTCGCGAGCTCAGGTGCAGCCCGGAGCGGTCGGCCGCATCCACGTTGATCGCGAAGCGCATCCGCCCCCCTTCGACGTAGAGCTCGATGATGCCGGTTGTCTGTGAGAAGCCAGGGCCGTCGCTGACGGTTAGAACCGGCAGCGTCTTGATCTCACCCAACGCGCCGGCGGACCGTCGAGTTTCGGCATCTGCGATGAACAGCAGGTGGCAGGCCCGCCACATGGGGCTGTCCTTGGCGCGCCGGACCTCGAGCGCGTGGCCGCCGATGTTCTGTCCACGTACTGTCTCGACGAGTGCGTCGGCGATCCCATCGTCACCGACGACGCAGACGACGAGGGGAGCGCCGGACGGCAGCGCCGGCCACTCAGCGAACTTGGCAAAGTTGTAGATGAACGCCGCCTTGACGGCGACATTCGACGCCACGTCGGTGCCGTCGCCGCCGGCGAACGCTGGCG
>DASZHO010000143.1:0-1556 GCA_035937795.1 Vicinamibacterales bacterium
ACCATCAGCGCATGGGCGTGGGGCGTCAGCCGCATTCTGGACTACTTCGAGACCGACAGGTCGGTGGACGCGAAACAGATCGCCGTTCAGGGGCATTCGCGGCTGGGCAAGACCGTGCTGTGGGCCTCGGCGATGGATCAACGCATCGCGGCGGTCTTTTCGAGCTGCGCCGGAGAGATGGGATCGGCGCTCGCGCGTCGCGACTGGGGCGAAACCGTCGACGACATGGCCCAGAACTTCCCGTACCAGTTCGCCGCCAGCTTTCAGAAATGGGTGGGCCGCTGGAACGAGATGCCCGTGGATGCGCACATGCTCATCGCGCTCAGCGCGCCGCGTCCGGTGTTCATCACGGGCGGCACCACGGACCAGTGGGCGGATCCCGTGGGCGAGTTCCTGGCGGCCGTGGCGGCCGGACCCGTGTACCGCCTCCTCGGGGCAAAAGACCTCGGGGTCGCACAGTTACCCCCGGTGGACGTTCCGCTGACGAGCGGCGATCTCGGCTGGCACTACCACACCGGCGGTCATGCTGCCACGCCAGCCGACTGGAAGGCCTTTCTCGAGTTCCTCGGCAAGTACTTCAAGCCCGGCAGACCGCGCGCCTAGCAGCCCGTGGTGCCAGGCTCGCCACGGGCCGGGGTGGATACTTACCAGGGCATCTCGCGCTTCGTGTACTTCCGGCCAATCTCGGCCGCTTGCTGGTTGGCCGGTCCGATCATCACGCCTTCCTTGATCATGTCGATGACCGTGTCGGGCGTCATGGTGTTCAGGAAGAAGATCTTGTTCGCCTTCGTCGCCGCAAGGACTTTCGCGCGCGCTGCCTGAAGCACGGCCGGCAACGGACCCGGTCCTCCGCCGCGAACGCCGAGCGAGAACGCCATGTCGCCCGGTCCCCACTCGGCGAACCCGATACCGGGAACCTTCGCGTTCGCGTCCGCGTTCTCCAGCGCGTACTTGTCTTCCAGCTTCAGGCCCAGCAGCAGCTCGCCGTTCGGGTTGAGCGGCCACACGTCAGCCTTCTGCGCGTATTCGTCGGCGGAGACTCCCCAGATGCGCGCCGCCGTCGAATTGCCGTGAACCCCCCGGCGGCCGCCGTTGGCGGGAAACCGCACCGCCTCGACGAAGGCGCGGACTGCTCCGGGCGTGTCGGCGTGGCACAACAGAATGCCGTGAACGCCGGTGGCGAGCACCTGCTGAAACATCCAGGCGTTGGCGTGTACGGCTGCCTCGTCGATGCCGTTCACTGGAACGTTCACAATCACGGCCGGCGTCGCGTGGCCGCTGCGGGTCGGTCCACCCTTCGCAAGGCCGCGCATGTACTCGGCGAGGCCCTTCACATCGAACGGGGCGTGCTCCATGTCGTAGCTGATGTAATCGGCATAGGTCTGCGCGTCCTTGACGCCCTGCTCGAAGTTGCCGTCGGTGCCCTCGTGCGAGCCCGTGTAATAAATCGGCTGGCCCTGTGCGAGGAGGTCGATAGCCCGGTTGATGCGTTTGGCCTTGGGCGTCTCGGCAACAAGACACACGACGCTCCAGACAGTCAACAGGCACGCGGCCAG